>JANMMJ010000260.1:0-1685 GCA_031373255.1 Hyphomicrobiales bacterium | reverse complement strand
AGGAGCCGGTCGAAAGGATCGCGATGTGGACTGGCCAGGCTGCCTGCCAACTTTGCATGCGCCATGGTGATTGGCAGAGCGGTCAGGTTGCCGTCGATCATCACCTGATCGATGCGATCAACCAGTTCACGGGCCGCATCAAACTTGCCAAGGCGCACATTGTTTGTCAGCTCAAAGAGCGAAATGGCGCTGACAAAACAGTCTCCATCGATGCTGGCAATTGCCTCACGCGCGGGGTCAGAGAGCAGTGGGCTGTCCGTCACCCACCAAAAAAGGGCGTGAGTGTCTAGGATGAGACTCACTCACCGCCTTCCCAGAGCTTGAGTTCTTCTTCGGGAAGTGGTTCGAACCAGATGTCGTCCGGGATCTTGCCTCGAAGGTGCTTCAACAGTCCGGGTTGGCGGGGCTTCTTGTTGGTGACGACTCCGCTTGCGCCAGCCACAGGTGTCAGCGACACCATAGGTATCGCCCCCTTGGCAATCACAATATCCTCACCGGAAACGGCGCGCTGAATGAGCTTTGAAAGCTCAGTCTTGGCCTTGTGAATGGTCACTACGGTCATGAGGTTTGGTTAGCTAACTAGTTAGCTAATGTCAAGCCTTATGGACCCATCCGCCTGCACGTCCTCTCAGGGACGGCACTCCGGATGCTCAATAATGTCGTTCGGGTCGGGGCACTTTCGGCCCAGTGCCTTCTACCTGCAAACAATCCCCGAAGGTGCCGAGTTGAACCACCTGCCCGCGGACTACATCGATCGACTCAGGGCAATCGAGACGTCGGGCTGAAACAACTTCCCTGCAAAAAAATTGTATTTTTACTTGTTACAATTAAATAATCAGGCTATACGGCGCTCTTCATCAACATAAAAGGTAATTGCTTCATGACTTCCGGTATTATTCCTGCGTCCTGGTCCGGGCCGCTGCTCTCGGTGCTCAGGATCATGACCGGCCTGCTCTTCCTGGCGCATGGCACGTCGAAATACTTACAGTTTCCGCTCGTCGATTATTTCAAGGATGGCGTTGCGCCATTTTCGCTGGCGGGCGTCTCCGGGTTGCTTGAGCTTGCCGGCGGCGTGCTCATCATCCTCGGGCTGTTCACTCGCATTACAGCGTTCGTGCTTTCCGGAACCATGGCCTTTGCCTATTTCATCGCCCATGCACCGCAAAGCTTTCACCCGATCCTAAACGGCGGGGAATCGGCGATCATGTTCTGCTTCGTGTTCCTCTATCTCGCGGCAGCAGGTGCCGGACCGTGGAGCGTGGACGCGCAACGGGCGGGTTGATTCGCCACAGACAGAAACCAGATTCCTGACGCGGCTCCCCTGGTGGGGCCGCGTTTCTCTTGGCCATCGCCGCCGGTTAAATTTCTTGCCTTGGCGCGGCACTCTCCCCAACTCTGCGGCGGCGGAGAGCATGCCTTGAAATTCAGCGACATCATCGACACCAGCCGCATTGCCGCCGGCGGCATGAAGGATTTTGCGACCGGGCTGGTCAATCCCAGCCTGCGGCTTGGGGTTACCGGCCTGGCGTGCTCCGGCAAGACGGTTTTCATCACGGCCCTGGTGCATGCACTGCTGCACCAGGCCAGGCTGCCGTTGTTCGATGCGCAGGCGCAGGGCCGGATCAAGCGGGCCTATCTCGAGCCGCAGCCCAATGACGAGTTGCCACGCTTTGCTTATGAGGACC
>JANMMJ010000259.1:0-1508 GCA_031373255.1 Hyphomicrobiales bacterium | reverse complement strand
GCCCGAGGGACTGGCGGTCGATGCCCTTGGCCAGCCGATCACTGATCCACGCAAGGTAAATGAAGGGGCGCTGCTGCCCTTCGGCGGCGCCAAGGGCTATGGGCTTTCGCTGCTCGTGGAAATCCTTGCCGGCGTCCTTACTGGAGCCGGGGTTGCGGATGGCGTCGGCTCGATGTATCAGGATTTTACCCGTCCCGGCGACAACGGGCATTTCATGATGGTGCTGGATATCTCGCGGTGGATGAGCATGGATGAGTATCATGCGCGCTTCGATGGCCTGGCGATGGCGCTGAAAGCGTCGGGCGACAAGGTTCTGCTGCCAGGCGAGATGCGCTGGCAGACCTATCGCGACAATCTCGCCAATGGTATCGCAGTTGACCCTGTCATTGCCAAATCAGTGGGCCAGTTCGCACTGGATGTCGGCATCAAGCCGCCGTTTGCGGTTCCTGCGTAGCTTTTCGCACCGATACTGGAGATTGATGGATGGATCTGAAACTCAGGGGGCGGTCAGCACTTGTCACCGGAGGTACCCGCGGCATCGGCCGGGCAATTGCGCTCGGCTTTGCGGCAGAGGGCGCCAATGTGGCGATTTGCGCCAGGCAGGCGCGCGACGTTGCAGACACCGTGGACGCGCTGCGGAAGTTTGGCGTGAAAGCTTTTGGACGCGCAGTTGATGTCGGAGACGGCGAAGCGCTGAAGTCATTCATCGATGATGCGGCGGCAGACTTCAAGGGTCTCGATGCCGTCGTGGCCAATGCCAGCGCACTGGCAACGGGCTCCGATGCGGAGGCCTTCAAACAAGCCTTCGACATTGATCTCATGCATACACGGAACGCGGCGGAAGCGGCCCTGCCGCATCTCGCCAAAAGCGGCCAGGGCTCATTCGTGGCCATCTCGTCGATTTCAGGATCGGAGGACTATGGCTACAAATCCGTGGCCTACGGCACATTCAAGGCGGCGCTGTTCTTCTATGTGAAGTCGCTGGCCCGGCATGCGGCGGGTCTCGGTGTTCGCGCCAACGTGGTTTCTCCGGGCACAACCTATTTCAAGGGCGGGCACTGGCATGACGTGGAGATCAACGATCCAGAACGTTTCGCCGCGATGGTCCGGGAGAACCCGTTCGGCCGGATGGCGAGGCCGGAAGAGATCGCCAACGTGACCGTGTTTGTTTCCAGCCCGGCAGCAAGTTTCGTATCGGGCGCCAACATGGTGGTGGATGGGACGCTGACGATGCTGATACTGAATTAACTATCGCATGTTGCGACAAGAACAGTTAACCGGCGGCACGACATTGACTATATGAACTATATAATGTACATGCCCTTAAAAGCTCTACATGGTCCAGCCCGTCCTATTGACCGTTGTCTTCTACCAAACCACCAGTGGCGCGGTGCCGGTGCTCGAATGGTTGCGTGGCATGGGCCGGGAGGATCGCCGTGAGATCGGCCTCGACCTGCTCAGGGTGCAAGAGAACTGGCCCATCGGCATGCCGCTGTGCCGCAGTCTTG
>JANMMJ010000229.1:0-38187 GCA_031373255.1 Hyphomicrobiales bacterium | reverse complement strand
AAGGCTTGGCGGCAGATGGCGCACTGGTGGTGCAATCGGCCAGTGGCGATGAAAAGCATGTTCATGCCGGAGAAGTGCGGTTCTCCTCGCTTGAGCGGATAAGGAATGACAAACGATGAACGTCCGCAAGCGGTCTCCCCGTGAGAGCGAACTGGTTTTGATGCCTCTGGGCGGGGTGGGCGAAATCGGCATGAATTGTTATGCCTATGGCATCGGTCCCGGTGACAGGAAGACCTGGCTCCTGGTCGATCTCGGCGTGAAGTTCGGGGACGAAAGGGAACCCGGTATCGACGTTGTTCTGCCGGATACATCCTTCATTGAGAGCAATCAGCGCAATCTGGCTGGCATCGTCCTCACGCATGGCCACGAAGACCATCTGGGAGCCGTTCCATGGCTTTGGCGGCGACTGGGAGCACCGGTATACTGCACACCCTTCGCGGCCGCCCTGCTTGCCGGGAAACTGAAGGAGCACGGCCTCGAGAAAGACGTGCCGGTCCATATCATGCCGGCCGGTTCATGCTTTACGGTTGGACCGTTCGATCTAGAGTATGTTTCGGTCACGCATTCGATACCCGAATCCACCGCACTGCTGATCAAGACTCCGCTTGGCAATGTCCTCCATTCCGGGGACTGGAAAATCGACAAGAACCCGTCAATCGGGGACAAGATCGACGAGGCGCGATTCCGGGAAATCGGAGATGTCGGCGTCGATGTGCTGGTGTGCGATTCAACCAATGCGCTGCGAGAAGGTTTCTCGCCGTCTGAAAGTGAAGTTTCGGCAACGATCAGCCGCCTGGTCGAGTCCGCCAAACG
Organism: Hyphomicrobiales bacterium; assembly: GCA_031373255.1. Lineage (GTDB taxonomy): Bacteria > Pseudomonadota > Alphaproteobacteria > Rhizobiales > Aestuariivirgaceae > JANMMJ01. The sequence goes on along the minus strand of JANMMJ010000229.1, from coordinate 37,374 downwards.
CCGGGTGGCCGTAACCACATTTGCCTCCCATGTCGGCCGCATTGCGCTGGCGGTCGAGGCCGCGCGCCGCGCCGAACGCGAAGTCGTGGTTGTCGGGCGGGCCATGCGCAATACAATCGAGGCTGCCCGGGCTTGTGGTTATCTCAAGGAGGCGGGCACCTTCCTGGAGGAAGAGGCTTTCGGTTACCTTCCACCACACCGCGCCATGCTGTTGTGTACCGGAAGCCAGGGAGAACCGCGCGCGGCCATGGCCCGCATAGCCGAGGATCAGCACCCGCAGGTCACACTGGAAGAGGGCGATCTGGTGATTTTCTCGTCAAAGACCATTCCGGGAAACGAAAAGGCCGTCAGCGCGGTTCACAACAACCTGGCCCAGCTTGGTGTCGATATCATCACTTCCGATGATGCCCTGGTTCACACCTCCGGGCATCCGCGGAAAGAGGAATTGCGGGCGATGTACCAATGGCTGCGGCCGCGGGCGCTGGTACCGGTTCATGGAGAGCAGCGGCACCTTCGCGAGCAGGCGAAGCTCGCCAAAGCGAGCGGTATTGAACAGGTGGTTCTGTGCGACAACGGCCATATTGTCCAGCTGGCGCCCGGTCCTGTTTCGATCATCGATGAAGCACATGCGGGCCGGCTTCACGTTGATGGCAACATCATCGTATCGTCAGAGGACGGACCTGCCCGCCAGAGGCGGAAACTTTCCTATGTCGGCATGGTGGCGGTATCGTTGGCGCTCGACGGAAAATTCCAGTTGGTGGGCGAGCCGCACATCGTGGCCGACGGTATTCCCGGCTTCGATGCGGAGGGTGAAGATATGCTCGCCATCCTGCTGGATGCTGCCGGCAATGGTCTCGACTCGGTGCCTCGGGCCCGGCGAAAAGATGATGAAAGTGTCATTGAAGCTGTCAAGAATGCGGTGCGGCGGGCAGCGGACAATGCGTGGGGCAAGAAGCCTGTGTGCAAGGTGATGGTGCACCGGCTCTGACCGGCCCGCATGATATAATCGCCGAATCATGTCGAAACACGTTCCACCCCCACAGCCACCCAGAGACGCTGAATCAATCGACCTTCGCGATGCTCTTGAAGAGCGTTATCTGGCCTATGCGCTTTCCACCATCATGCACCGGGCGTTGCCGGATGTGCGCGATGGACTGAAACCGGTGCATCGGCGGCTTCTCTACGTCATGAGGCAATTGCGGCTCGATCCCAATACCGCTTTCAAGAAGTCAGCCAAGATCGTGGGCGACGTGATGGGTTCCTTCCATCCGCATGGGGACCAGGCGATTTACGACGCGCTGGTGCGGCTGGCGCAGGATTTTGCCTCACGCTATCCGCTGATCGACGGGCAGGGCAATTTCGGCAACATCGACGGGGATGCGGCAGCGGCCTACCGCTATACGGAAGCCCGCATGACGGATGTGGCGCGGCTGCTGCTTGAAGGGCTCGAAGAGGAGACCGTTGATTTCCGGCCGAACTACGATGGAAGCCTCGAGGAGCCGGTGGTTTTGCCCGGGGCATTTCCCAACCTTCTGGCCAACGGTGCAAGTGGAATCGCGGTTGGAATGGCGACATCCATTCCGCCTCACAACGCGGCGGAGCTTTGCGATGCCGCCCTGCATCTGATCAAGCATCCCAGCGCCACAACCGAGAAACTGGTGCAGTTCGTTCCCGGACCAGATTTCCCGACAGGCGGGATCATTGTCGATGACCGGGAGTCAATCCTCGAGGCCTACAAGTCGGGTCGCGGATCGTTCCGGGTGCGCGCCAGATGGCAGGTCGAGGATCTGGGGCGGGGCGGCTGGCAGATTGTCGTTACCGAAATTCCCTATCAGATTCAGAAAGGACGGCTGATCGCCGACATTGCCGAGCGCATGATGGAAAAGAAGCTGCCGCTTCTGGGCGACATGCGCGATGAATCGGCAGAAGATGTCCGTGTTGTTTTCGAGCCGAAAAGCAGGACCGTCGATCCGGCGGTGCTGATGGAATCGCTGTTCCGGAACAGCGATCTTGAATCGCGTTTTCCGCTTAACATGAACGTGCTTTCGCACGGCAAGGTGCCGAAAGTCATGTCACTGCGAGATATCCTGCGTGAGTGGCTCGACCACCGAAAGGAAGTGCTTGTCAGGCGCACAAAGTATCGCCTGTCCGAGATTGCCCGGCGGCTGGAAATCCTCGGCGGCTATCTGATTGCGTACCTCAATCTCGATGAAGTGATCCGTATCATCAGGGAGGAGGACGAGCCCAAGCCGGCGCTGATGAAGCGGTTCGAATTGTCCGACAATCAGGCTGAGGCGATCCTCAACATGCGTTTGCGCGCCCTGCGCAAACTTGAGGAACTGGAAATTCGAAAAGAGCACGACAGTCTGGTGAAGGAACAAGTCTCGCTCAATGTCTTGCTCGGTTCGGAGGATCAGCAGTGGGAGCGGATCTCGGGAGAGATCAGGGACGTCAAGGAGAAGTTCGGCAAGAAGACCGAACTTGGCCGCCGCCGGACCGACTTCGCATCGGCGCCAGTCATCGATGCCGATCTCGAGCAGGCGATGATCGAGAAGGAACCAATCACCATTGTCTGCTCGGAGAAGGGCTGGATCCGGGCGATGAAGGGCCATCTCGAGGATTTCACCGGCCTCACCTACAAGGATGGCGATGCTGCGAAGTATGTGACTCACGGATGGACAACGGATCAGGTGATGCTGTTTTCCTCATCGGGCAAGTTCTTCACTCTCGATGCAGGCAAACTTCCGGGTGGCCGGGGCCATGGCGAACCGGTCCGCCTGATGGCCGATCTCGATGCTACCGATGCCATCGTTGCGATGTTCACGCATGTTGCAGGCCGCAAGCTGCTGGTCGCATCGAGCGACGGCAATGGCTTTGTGGTGGACGAGGACGAGTGCGTTGCTTCCAGCCGGAAGGGCAAGCAGGTTCTCGCAGTCAAGGCTCCCATCGAGGCCCAGGCGAGTGTCGAAGTACCCATCGAGGCGGATCATGTAGCCTCGATCGGAGACAATCGGAAGTTGCTGATCTTCAAATTATCCGACTTGCCCGAAATGGCGCGCGGCAAGGGTGTGCGTCTGCAAAAATTCAAGGATGGCGGACTTTCAGACGCCCGGGCATTCAAGTTGAGCGAAGGCCTGGCGTGGACCGACAGTTCTGGACGCAATTTCCTGCTGACCGACTTGAAGGAGTGGATTGGCGAACGTGCACAGGCGGGACGGTTGCCGCCCAAGGGTTTTCCGCGCAGCAACAGATTTGGTTAATGTTCGCGGAGAGCGCGGCAACGGATCGCCATGACAAATCTCCAGGCGTAAAGCACCTGAAACGTTTGCGGCATACCTGCCACTGATGCCCTCGCGTAATTTCTCTAGTTTATTCAGATACTTACCCATATTAAACTACATTGAGTCACGCATGAGAAATTGTTGTGCAATTTCTAATGGAGAGGATTAACGCATCGTTGATTGTAGATTTCGCATTGCTTGGACATTTGGCTTTGTAACTGTGATTTAGTTCAGGTGAGATATTGGCGGGAAACCCTTGAGATGAATTCTCAGGAGTATTGGATACATCAAGGCGGCTTGGTGCCGCGACCGGAAGAATTCGATGGCCAGCCCGCCAGCGACAAGGAACTCATGTCGCTTTTCGGTTATGTCTGGGTTCGCCGCGATGAATCGTGCATGCAGGTCGCCTGGTATTGCAATTCCGCGAATTTTGCTTCGCTCTATTTCGCCAAGGAATGGATCGGCACATTTCCCGGGCCCTATCGTCTGATGTATTTTCTCAATGGCTGGTTCGTCGAGGTCTATGAAAACCCGGAACTCGCCAGGGGGCGGATCGATCAGCTCATCGCCAAGAGCGATACGTTGCTCACCTCCCGGGTCTATGTGAAGGAATTCGACCCGAAATTGTCCAAACTTCCGGAACTGTTGCGGCAGGCCTATGAAGAACGGTCGGTTCCGGCGCGGTCATCAGTCGAGTGTTATCAGGATTCCCGGACTTCGCGCTTCAAGGTCGGCCGGATTGGCGAGGATTCGGCTATTGCCAAGTTCTGGGGGCTCTCGACGGTTTCCTATCCATGCCTGAATGGGAATTCCTACGACGACATCGTGGGCCAGGCCTATGCCAAGGTCATTGCCTCCAGGCAGCCGAACTACAGCCATGTCTACGCAGCCATGGTCCGTCCTGATGGCGAGGTCGCCTGGATACCCTACCAGCGAGTCATTTTGCCGGGTCCAAAGGGTGCCAGAAATCCGACGGTGACTGTCGTCAGCGAATTCACGCCAGTAGAGATTGTTGTGGTGTAGTCAGAATTTCGTTGACCAAGCGTTCAAGGTCAGCCTTCTCAGCGATGGCAATCCATTCAATTGGATCGATGCCTTCAGAGACCCACTGCCACCTGAAAAAGCCCCTTTCAAGGTGCGAATATCCCAGCCGCAGCATGCCGCCGTTCATGGCCATGGACTGGTCGGCAAGCGCCCAGATGGCGTCGGGCTGCCATTTCAACAGGCACAGCAAGAGGCCAAGGCGTCCGAAGCGGTGTGACAGGCGCTGGTGGCGATAGTCCTTATCGACCCACAATTCGCCGTGATAGGCGAGCCTGCCACTGATGCGCTCGGCGATGCTGTTCTGCGGCGGCATGGCATGCATGGGCACGAGGATTTCCTGGCGCCGCATGTAAAGGCCAATGGTGTAGGCAGGAGCCCAATCGGCAAGGCTGGTGGTCACTAGGTCAAAGCGAAAAGCTTGTAATCCAACGGTTTTCCCCGATTTTTCGGAGATAGTCATCCAAAAGGCCCGGCTTTCAGGAAGGCCGCAGATTTCGGGATCGTGATAAGGGTGGGAACGCTCGCCCCGCAGCCGGAGTTTCAGCGCATTAAGCTCAACAAGATCGGTGCCAACGCGGGTCGTGAAGCCCAGGCTGAGAAGTTCGTCTTGCAGACTAGTGACGACCCGCGCGGCGGCCAGGGGATCGGCAATGCCATGGGCAACGGGATCGTTTCGCATGCCTTCGAAAAGACCACGTAGCGCAAAAGAGGTCAATCAATTCAATGGGAAAGTTGCGGCATGTCGCCTCTGGGCATGGCCCAGGATTGACTCAGGCGCCAGGCACTGTGGGCAAGAAGGGTGACGATCACGATGGCGCCACCGATAAGCGCCTGTTGGGTCGGCCTTTCGCCAAACAGCCACCAGATCCAGACTGGCGTCAGCGTCGTCTCCAGCAGGAAAAACATGCTCACATCCGCGGATGGCAGGAAGCGCGGACCATTGGCAATCAGCGTCGAGGCCAATGGCATGACGAGCAAGCCGCTGCAAGCCACCCAAAAAAGTACTTTCGCATCGATCTGCAAAGATGGAACGAAGGGCAGTGCAATCAGCGCGGAAGCAATGCTGCCGATCGCCAGACTGGACGCGACGTTCTTGCCGCTGGCCCGGATGATGGTGAAAGCCGCCGCCGTGCAGGCCATCGATACAAAGGCCAGCAGATCGCCGAACCAGCCGCCGGTAGATACGGAGTCCATGACGATGATCGTAACGCCGATGAACGAAACCAGCGTCGCCAGCCAGGTGAAGAGGTGCACATGATCGCGCAAAAAGAGTCTCGCCATTAGCGCGGTAATCACAGGGATAAGTGCGGTAATGAAGACAATATTGGCGGCTGTGGTGTTATTGACAGCGCCAATATAGGTCAGATTGGCGACCGTGTTGGTCACTGCAACCGCTATGCCCGCCAGCCCTGCGATAAAGGGTTCACGGCGTCCGGTGGCAACCCGCAGGATCAACCACAGGACCGTCAGGGATAGCGACAGAAAAATCCCCCGGAGGAAGATCAGCGTCCATGAGTCTGCGGCAGCCATGCGAAGCAGCGGCAAATCCAGCGTAAACAACAGTCCGCCTGTAGTGGTAATCAGCAAACCCAGCCGCGTGGCATTGGAAAGCGAAGCTCCTGGGATCGACATTCAGCTCAATACCTTGGTTTAGTCGTGTCGGGCTGCCGATCCGGGCAGATTTGGCGGACAAATCTATTGTCCTGATTTCCACGATAATTTGCAGATTCTTTAAGCCGTCTTAACGTCAACTTGTTGGAGGGAAAGCTATTCGGCGGGTGCCCAGCCATCGGCTGTCAGCCGCTCCTGGGGCAAGAAATTAGACTTGTAACTCATCTTTCGCGAACCGCGAATCCAGTAGCCAAGGTAGAGATAAGGCAGGCCGAGTTCACGCGCCCTGCGGATTTGATCGAGGATCATGAAGGTGCCGAGACCCCGATTCCCCAAATCCGGGTCGTAGAAACTGTAGATCAGCGAAATGCCGTCTTCCAGAATATCGGTCAGAAGTGCCGCAGCAAGCGGTTTGGCGCCATCCGGGTCTTCGTACCGGTATTCAATGAGGCGGCTGTCAACAAATGTATCGTCGACCATGGCGGCGAAATCGAGAACCGTCATATCGGCCATGCCGCCGTCGCCGTGGCGCGCGTCGATATAAGACCTGAAAAGCGAATATTGCTCGCTTGTCGCCTTGTTCCTGACGTCGAAACCCGCAATGTCGAGATTGCGCTTGAGCGTCCGGATCTGGGAACGATTTGGCACGAAACGGTCGACGCAGACCCGGACCGACACGCAGGCCGCACAGCCGTCACAGGCAGGCCGATAGGCGATATTCTGGCTTCTTCGAAACCCGCCCAGCGAAAGCTGGCTGTTCAGCCGCCGCGCGTCATTGCCAATAAGGTGAGTAAAGACCTTTCTTTCGAAGCGGCCTGGCAAGTATGGGCAGGGGGCGGCGGCAGTTATAAAAAACTGCGGGAAGTTTCGCCTTTCGATGGTCACAGAAGTCCAACTCCCGCACGACAGAATGAATCGGATATTTGCCCCAAGTTGCTTGCGGTGCAACCGGTTTCTGTCACTGTTTCAAGGTTTCCCTACCGCCAGGTGAATCGAGAACACGCGTTACAAAGCCCTGGCTTTCGATGCTGCTTATGATTTCCCGCGCGTGGCCGGCATCCCTGGTTTCAACCATCACCTCCAGTTCGGCGCCTTTGGCTGGAATATCGAGAAACATGCGCTGGTGGGAAACTTCCAGAATATTGGCGCCGAGCTTGCCGAGAAGTGTCGCGATCTTGCCAAGAACGCCGGGCCGGTCGTCAATCTGAATGCGGAGATTGACGATGCGCTGTTCGCGCTGCAATTCCCGGGTAATCACCGACGCCAGAATGCGGGGATCGATGTTTCCGCCACACAGAACCAGCCCGACCTTGCGGCCACGGAAGTAGTCCGGGTCAGCCAGCACGGCCGCCAGACCGGCGGCGCCAGCACCTTCGGCAACCGTCTTCTGATGATTGAGAAAGGCGACCACTGCCGCCTCAATGTCCGGTTCGCCGACCAGCCGGATGTCATCGACATTCTGCCGGCAAATATCGATCGTCCGCTGCACCACGTTCTTGACGGCGATGCCCTCGGCGAGGGTCGATCCGCCGCACACGGCAGGCTGGCCGCGCAAGGCCTGATACATGGATGGATAGAGTTTGGTCTCAGCTCCAATCACCTCGATCCCGGGTTTGATGCTCTTTGCCGCCAGAGAAATACCAGAAATGATCCCGCCGCCGCCAATCGGTACAACGAGAACGTCGAGATCTGGCTCGTCCGCCAGCATCTCAATGGCAATGGTGCCCTGACCGGCAATTATCCGGTCGTCGTCGTAAGGGTGAATCAGCACGAAATTGCGCTCTGCTACCAGCGCCTCTGCCGCAACCTGGCTATCGGCCAGTGTCTCACCCGAAAGGATCACCTGCGCGCCATGGGAGCGGGTGCGCTCGACCTTGGTCGAAGGTGTTGTTTCCGGCATGACGATGATGGCCGGCACATTGAGGCGGCGCGCGTGATAAGCAACTGACTGGGCATGGTTACCGGCCGACATGGTGATGACGCCCCGGGCTTTTTCTTCGGGGGAAAGACTGGCCATCTTCACATAGGCGCCGCGGTCCTTGAAGGAACTGGTCACCTGCATGTTCTCGAGCTTGACGTAGATCTGCGCGCCGGTGATTTCCGAGAGTTTAGGGGCGAATGGCATGGGCGTTCTTACCGCGTTGCCACGGAGCGTTTCGCAGGCAGCCTCGATATCGCGGAAAGTCACAGGCAAGGCGTCTACCTTCGGAGGGTTTGTCTTGGGCTCATATATGCAATAATTATCCAAACACGACCTGTGTGCAAATCGGCGTCCTGCCATCGACTGGCGACACATGCCGGAAACCCAAAGAGGAAAATACGAAATGGCAACTCGCGCGGCTTGGATCGGACTTGGCGTCATGGGCTACCCTATGGCGGGTTATCTCGTTTCGCGCGGGGCTTGCGACGTCACTGTCTATAACCGGACGGCCGCGAAGGCCGAAAAGTGGATCGGTCAACATGGCGGCAGGTGGGCCGGAACACCGGCAGAGGCGGTCCGGGATGCCGACGTGGTTTTCTCATGCGTGGGAAATGACGACGATTTGCGGCAGGTTACCATTGGCGAGCGCGGCGCATTCCACGGCATGAAACCGGGAAGCGTGTTCGTCGACCACACCACGGCATCCGCCGATGTCTCGCGGGAATTGCACGGGCAGGCAAAATCCCGCGGCATCGGATTCGTCGATGCGCCGGTTTCGGGCGGCCAGGCGGGCGCTGAGAACGGGGTGTTGTCGGTGATGTGCGGCGGCGAAGCGGCAGACTATGGCGTGGCCGAGCCGTTCATCGCCAACTATTCGCGAATCTGCAAACTCATTGGTCCGCCGGGGGCCGGTCAACTGGCGAAGATGTGCAACCAGATTGCCATTGCCGGACTGGTTCAGGGACTGGCGGAGGCGGTTCACTTTGGCATGAAAGCCGGGCTCGACATGGAAATGGTGGTCGAAGTTATCGCCAAGGGTGCCGCCGGTTCCTGGCAGATGGAAAACCGCCACAAGACCATGATCAAGAATGAGTTCGGATTCGGTTTTGCGGTGGACTGGATGCGCAAGGATCTGTCGATCTGCCTGAATCAGGCCCGGGCTTCAGGTGCACAAATCCCGGTGACTGCGCTCGTCGACCAGTTCTATGGGCAGGTGCAGAAGATGGGCGGCGGGCGCTGGGACACGTCGAGCCTCGTGGCGCTCTTGCAACGATAGGTCCACCACAATGAAGCCCAAATCCAGCGCCATGCTGGGAAAGTACACCTGCTGGGTGTCCGCATTGAAATGCTTTGCAAATGGGCGTTTTAATCGGGCAGTTCAGTGAGTGGCGGGACCGGGCGAGAAAGAATGGAACACTTTTCAGTTCCAACTGTTTCGTAAAGAGAGAGTGGGTGTGCAGTCCTGGTGAAAACTGGAATTGTAAATGTTATGAAAAGTGGAGATTGAAATGTTCACAAACTTACAGACGCTCGCAGTCGCGGCCGTTGTAGGGATCGGCGCTTTCTGGGCTGTGCCGTCGCCAAGCGCGAATGCAATTGCCCTTCCGGCACTGAACAACGATCAAGGGGCAAATGGTGGCACCGGCCTTTATCAAGATGCCGCCTCCCGCGATCGCCGCAGGCAGTGGTATTATGACCGGCGCTATCACGGAAACCGTTATCGGAACCCATACGGCAATTATCGTTACAACTATGGTGGATACTATTATCAGCAGCCGTACTGGAGCCTCACATTACCTTTCGTATTGGGAGCGCCATACTATGCTCAACCGCGCTATTATAACCCGCCGCCGCGCTATCGGAGCTACGGCAATGCCCATGTCAACTGGTGCCTGAACCGTTATCGATCTTATAATGCTCGTTACAATACGTGGGTGAGCTACGGCGGCGATGTCCGCCAATGCATCAGCCCCTACGGGCCGTAACCCTGCGCAACAGAATTGCATTCGTGCCGGCATCACTTAAAAGTGGTGCCGGTTCTGTTTGAGACCCGTCGTTTGTGTATGGAACTATGCCTTGATCCTCGCGCCTTTGGGATCATAGAAGCCCTGCAACTGGACTTTGGCGGGATAACGCTTCCAGGCCAGTTCAATTTCCCACTTTCCGCTCTCGATCCATTCCCTGGTCACGCCTTCCGGATTTTTCACGTAACCGAGGCCGAGCGAAAGATTGACACGGTGGCCCCATGCGCCGCTCGTAGTCGAGCCCACAATCATGCCATCCCGAAAGATCGGTTCCTCGTGATAGATCATCGGAGCAGCAATGGAATTGTCTTCGAGCGCGAGACAGACAAGGCGCTTCGGTTGCTCCTTCCTGTCGCGTTGTTTTGCCAAGGCTTCCTTGCCTATGAAACCATCCTTCTTGTCCCATGACACTGCGAATCCAAGACCTGCCTCAATTGGCGTTTCCTCGTCGGATATGTCGTGGCCCCAGTGGCGATAGGCCTTCTCCATCCGGCAGTTGTTCATGGTGTGCATGCCTGCGGGGGTCAGGCCAAATTCACGTCCGGCGTCCAGAAGCGTTTCGAGCACATGCGCTGCGAACTCTGTCGGCACATAGAGTTCCCAGCCCAATTCACCGACATAAGTGATGCGGCTGGCGCGCACCCGTGCGTAGCCGATTTCCAGCTCCTGCGAGGTGGCAAAAGGGAATGCTTCGTTAGATAGATCAGCAGCGGAAAGCTTTTCAAGAAGACTCCGGGATTTTGGCCCCATGAGCGCTATCATGGGGAGCCCTGAGGTTATATCCGTGGCAATACAATGCGCCCCATCCGGAATGTGGCGCTTCAGCCAGGCGAAATCACGGGTTTGCGGTACAGCGCCGGTCACCACCATGAACGCGTTTTCAGCCAGCCTGGTCACCGTGAGATCCGCTTCGATGCCGCCACGCTCATTGAGCCATTGGGTGTAGACGACACGGCCCGGCTCCACGTCTACATTGTTGGCGCTGACCCGATTGAGAATGGCGCAGGCGTCTCTGCCTTCGACAATGAACTTGGCAAACGACGACTGATCGAAGAAGGCGCAGTTTGACATCAACTGTTGGGCTTCGTAGGCGGCGCAGGGGAACCAGTTCTGGCGTCCGTACGCGTATTCGTATTCCGGCTTCACGCCATCGCGGGCGTACCAGTTCGGCCGTTCCCAGCCATTCACTTCGCCGTAGACCGCCCCCAATTCCTTCAGATGCGCATAGAGCGGCGAGCGCCTGACACCGCGCGCCGTTTCCACCTGGCGATAGGGCCAATGCATGGCATAGAGCAGCCCCAAGCTCTCGCTGGCCCTGTCACGCACATAGCGTTTCACCGACTGGAAGGGATGGATGCGCCGGATGTCCATGGCGTTGACATCCATCGGCGGGTGACCGTTCTTTATCCACTGCGAGAGTACAAGCCCGGCGCCACCGGCCGACTGGATGCCGATCGAATTGAAGCCGGTGGCGACAAAGAGATCACGCACTTCGGGAGCTTCGCCAAGATAGTAGCGCACATCCGGCGTGAAGCTTTCGGGGCCATTGAAGAAGAGCTGGATTCCGGCGGTTTCGAGCAGGGGCACGCGATTGATCGCGGCCGCCAAAATCGGTTCAAAGTGATCCATGTCTTCCGGCAGGGTCTCAAATGAATGGTCCTCTGAAATGCCTTCGAACCCCCAGGGCTTGGCCTTGGGCTCAAATGCACCGACCATGAGTTTTCCGGCGTCCTCCTTGTAATACGTGCATTCATCGGGAACGCGGACCACCGGCATGTTGCGCGGCAAATCGGCGATGGGTTCCGAGACGATATAAAAGTGCTCGCAGGCGTGCAGCGGGATATTGACGCCAATCGACCTGCCAAGATCGCGCGACCACATGCCACCAGCGATCACAACCTTGTCGGTGCGGATTGTGCCTGCGGCGGTTTCGACGCCGGCAGCCCTGCCATTCTCGACGATGATGCGCGTGACTTTGGTGTTCTCAAGTATTTGAGCGCCACGCGTGCGGGCTCCCGCCGCCAGGGCCTGGGTCACATCGATGGGATTGACCTGACCGTCCTTGGGCAGGAAGACGCCACCGGCAGCGCCTTCGAGGTTATAATGCGGAACGCGCTCCCTGATCTCGCCAATGGAGATGACATCGACGGCCAGGCCAAAATTCTTGGCCATCGAGGCGCCGCGTTTCAGTTCCTCGAACCGGCCGTCCGACAATGCAATCGAGATCGATCCGTTCTGCTTGAAGCCCGTGGCCTGACCGGTCTCCTTTTCCAGGCCCTCGAACAGGCTGGTGGTATATTTGGCGAGTTCGGTGAGATTGCGCGAGGCGCGGAGCTGACCGACAAGTCCTGCCGCATGCCAGGTGGTGCCGGACGTCAGCTGCTTCCGTTCCAGCAGCACAACATTGGTGATGCCGATCCGGGTCAGGTGGTAGGCAATCGATGTTCCGACAATGCCGCCGCCGATAATGACGACATCGGCGCGGGCGGGAAGCGGCTTTGACATTTTGCGGGAATCCCAGATTGGATTGAGTTGTGACGGAGCCTAGCAACTCCGGGCCTCAAAGGCATAGCGCCAGTGATTTTCACCGCCATGGCTCAGAATTCTCCTTTGCGCGGCGTCCGTCATTCGTTTAATGTTGTTCGGAATAACGAACAAAATGGATTGGCCTATGTACAAAGGCGATATTTCACCTTCCGAAGCCCATGCCCGCCTCAAGGCGAACCCTTCTGCCGTGCTGATTGACGTGAGGACCCAGCCCGAATGGGCGTTTGTGGGGGTGCCTGCGGTTGAGCGGCTGGTCAGGATCTGCTGGCAGGTTTACCCTTCCATGCATGTGAACGCTGATTTCGCCGCCGAGGTTGAAAAGGCCGGGATCGCCAAGGACAGCGAAATCCTCTGCATCTGCCGTTCCGGGGCGCGTTCGGCGTCGGCGGCGGGGGAACTCACCAAAGCAGGCTTCAGCAACGCCTGGAACGTCGCCCAGGGCTTTGAAGGCGACCGGGATGGGGAAGGGCACCGATCAACCACAGGGGGCTGGAAGGCCTCCGGATTGCCCTGGGTGCAAAGCTGATGAAAAAGGACCGCAAGGAGCGCAGCCAGGCCAATTGGGGTGACGCCACGAAACTCGTTCGTGGCGGACTTGACCGGTCGCCGCACGGGGAAACCTCCGAGGCGATCTTCATGAATTCCGGCTTCGTCTACGACGAGCCGGAGACGGCGGAACGGCGGTTTGCCGGCGAAGACGACGGTTATGTCTATGGCCGCTACGGAAACCCGACTGTATCGATGTTCGAGGAGCGCCTGCGCCTGCTTGAAGGAGCAGAAGCGTGCTATGGGCTGGCTTCGGGCATGGCGTCGGTTTTCGGCGCGCTCGCGTGCCAGTTGAAGGCTGGCGACCATCTTGTTGCTTCCAAAGCGCTTTTTGGCTCCTGCTACCAGGTTGTGACGAGCATTTTGCCGCGTTTCGGGGTGAAATCGACGCTGGTCGATGGCAAGGACCTTGACGCCTGGAAGGCGGCGGTGACGCGTGACACAAAATGCGTTTTTGTCGAAACACCGTCAAATCCGACGCTGGAAAACATCGATCTCGCGGCGGTTTCCGAGATTGCCCGAAAAGTCGGCGCCTGTGTCGTGGTGGACAATGTTTTTGCAACGCCGATCCTGCAACGTCCTCTCGATCTCGGGGCAGATGTTGTGGTCTATTCCGGCACCAAGCATATGGACGGGCAAGGGCGGGTTCTGGGCGGAGCCATCGTATCGTCCAAGAAGTTCAAGGAAGATTTGCTCAAGCCCTTCCTGCGCCATACTGGCCCCTCACTGTCACCGTTCAACGCCTGGGTTCTGCTCAAGGGGCTCGAGACGCTGAAGCTCCGGGTCCACGCGCAGAGCGAAGCCGCGCTCGAAGTGGCGAATATCCTCGAGTCATTCGATGCCGTGACCCGGGTGATCTATCCGCATCACGAAAGCCATCCCCAGTACCAGTTGTGCAAGCGGCAAATGTCGGCCGGCGGCACGATGGTGACGTTCGAAGTGGCTGGCGGAAAAGCGCGGGCGTTCGATGTATTGCGGCGGCTTGAACTCATCGATATTTCCAACAATCTTGGCGATGCGAAATCGCTGATGACGCATCCGGCATCGACAACGCACCGGAACATCGGGGCCGAGGCACGGGCCAGCATGGGCATTACCGATGGCATGCTCCGGCTTTCGGTTGGACTTGAGGACGTCAAGGACCTTAGCGAAGACCTGAAGTCTGCCATCGGTAAGGCTTAAGCTGCCATCCTCCAGAGCTGCTGCACGCCAATCGCAAGCACCAGCATGCCGATCATGCCGGAGAAGCGGCCGGCATTGATGCGGCGGGGCAAATATCCTGCCACAACGGCGGCCGGAACGCCGCCTGCGACAAGGCCCGCAACAGCTATGGCGTGATCCTTCAGTTCGCCCACTTGCTGCCAGATGCCGGTAATGCCGGCGAAGATGAATGTCAAAAGCACCGAAACGGTGACAACAAATTCGGCGGCGTTGGTCGTGCCCACGGTGAAGCGCGGGTTCGTGCCAGTGCCGATGAGGCTCGACGTCACCATCGGGCCCCAGCCGCCGCCGCCTATGCCATCGACGAAACCACCAACAGCGCCGATCACCTTTGAAGGCGGCGCACGCCACCGTGACTGGGCTGGGTGACGGGCCATCCACGCGCGGTAGACGATCAGAAGCCCCACCACGCACAGATAGACCATGACGACGGGCCGTATCATGTCACCAGGGACGATCGACACAAGCAGTGCACCAATTGCGCCGCCGATTGCACCCATCACCGAAAGGACAATAAAGAGCTTGCGATCGACATTGCCAAAGACCTTATGCGACCAGGCCGATGTGCCCGATGTGAAAAGCTTCGCGGCGTGTACACAGGCCGATGTCTGGGCGGGCGGTACGCCAAAGGCCAGCAGTGTCGAAGATGAAATGACGCCGTAGCCCATGCCGAGCGAGCCATCGACAAGCTGTGCGAGGAATCCAATTATCGCAAAAAGAAGAAAATCGTCCATAAGCCGGCAGCCCTCTCGAATCGCAAAACGATACTCAGGGAACGAAGTTCAACAAACTTCGCGAAGGCCGTCCCGCCCTGCTGCCCCACCCCGGGGCTGAACTCAACACAACTTACGAAATAGAGAATTACGGGAAATTGCGGCGCAAATCTGTCCGATTGGTTAAGGCATTATGAATGCGCGATAGATGGCGATACTGAGTGCCAGACAGCCAACCGCCACTGTGAGAATGCGGCGTGGCGCTTTCTTTGAGAGGTAGCCGCCAAACATCGCAGCGGGAATGCCGCCAATGATGAGGCCCGCCACGGAAGCGACCATCGCGTGCCATTGCGTGCCTTCTCCCCAGCCTCCCAGGTAGTAGGAAATGGCGAAGGTGGAAAACACGGCGAAACTCACGACAAATTCAGCGAAGTTCGAGCAGCCTATGGCATAGCGCGACTCCATGCCGGAACCCAGCAGGCTCGTCGTCACGATCGGCCCCCAGCTGCCGCCGATGCCCTCGATTGTTCCGCCGGCAAACCCGATGGTGCGGGCGCGCGTCGATGCGATCAATCGCGGGGCGATGTTTTTCAAGCCTCGAAAGATGATGAGAAGGCCCATGGTCGCGAGATAGATGTTTACGAGTGTTTGAAGGTACGGGCCTTTGAGCGAAGTGAGCAGCAGTGCGCCGACAATGCCACCGATCGACCCAAAAATGGCCAGAGCCCTGACGATTGGCCAATTCAGATTTTTATGAATGTGATGGGAGAATGCCGCAGTGCCACTGGTCGGCAATTTTGCTGCGTTGACGCTGGCCGATACGAGGGCGGGGTGAACCCCCTGGGCAAGAAGTATGGAGGCGGAAATGACGCCAAAGCCCATGCCCAATGCGCCGTCGATCAACTGGGCAAAGAAACCCACGACAGCAAATATAACGAATTCCTGCATCCGGCCGCCTCATCCCCCAAACTCATTGCCGCACCGGATTTTCTCCGGCTTGTCAGGCTACCTGCATTGGCCGGCCGTTGGCCGTCCAGTGAATACCGCATTCTGTCTTCGACGACCCAGCCCAACGGCCAGCGCGTGGATTGTCCGTCGTACCACCTTTCACGGTGCAGGGCATGCATCCGATCGAGCGATAGCCGTGATCGACCAATGGATGCCGGGGAAGCCCGTAATATTCAAGATAGGCATCAATATCCTCCGCCGAGAAGCGGGCCAGCGGCTCGATCTTCAGCCTTCCGTCGGCTTCCTCAAGAGCCGGTATGTGGGCGCGGCCGCCGCCGTGAAAGCGCTTTCGTCCCGATATCCAGGCTGAAAATCCCGTCATTGCCTTATCGAGCGGCTCGGTCTTGCGGATGTGGCAGCACATATCCGGATTGATGCGAAACAATTCGCCGGTTGGGTCTTCACGGCTCACATCGGCGGGGTCCGGACGCACAATGCGAACATCGGTGAGCCGCAGGGCGTCGATGAGCTTGGCGCGATAGGCGCGGGTCTCCCAGAACAGCTTGTCGGTATCGAGCGAAATCACCGGCACATTGCGGTCAATCTGCGCCACCATATGCAGGAGCACGGCGGATTCAGCGCCAAACGACGAGACCAGTGCGATACGCCCGGCAAAATTGCGCGTGATAAGCGGCTCGAGGAGGTCGGCTCCATCGAACCCGGCATATCGTTTGATCACTGACTCGTACACGGGCGTTATCCTGCGTGGGGCTGTTCGAGCCAGGGCTCGGCTTCGCGATGACGTTCACTCCAGACTTCGGTTTCGCCAGCAGGCCGGTACAGTCCGCGCTGGTAGGCGAGCGACATTTGGCGCGATGCCTTGAGCCAGACCGATGCCTCGAAGCGATCGCTCACGTCGAAGGAGTCAAAGCCGACCTGGCGCATGAACTGCAACTGATCGGGCAGGACATTGCCAGCCGCGCGAAGTTCACCCCGGTAGCCGATCTCCCGCAGTTGGCGCGCCAGCGAATAGGCACGGCCATCGGTGAAGCTCGGGAACGGCAGGACAATGAGAGCGAGGCGCGGCAGAAAGAGAGTCAGCGCCTCGACCCGGTCAATGTTCGGGAAGACTGCACCAAGACGGCCGTCGTGCTTGAGAAGCTGCTCCCATTCCCTGAGCAGGCGGGCATATGGGACCACGATATCGCCGCTGGCGGGCAAGGCGTCTGCGTCACCGAGATGAACCCACGTATCGGTGACAAATCCATTGAGCCTAAGCAGTGGCATAGAGGGCCTCCTTGAACGGTTGCGGGCCTACGCGGCGATAGGCAGAAAGGAATTCTTCGCCGGGCTGGCGCAGTCCCATGTAAGTATTGACGATCTTTTCGATGGCATCCGCGACATCCGGTCCGGCAAAGCCCGGACCCAGAATGCTTCCGATCGATGCTTCCTCCGACGACGATCCTCCCAGAGTGATCTGGTAATATTCCTCGCCCTTCTTATCGAGCCCGAGAATGCCGATATGGCCGACATGGTGATGGCCGCAGGCATTGATGCAGCCGGAAATGTTGATCTTGAGGGGACCGATATCCTGCTGCCAGTCGATGTCGGCAAACTTGCGGCTGATCGACTGGGATACCGGGATGGCGCGGGCTGTCGCCAAAGCGCAATAATCGAGACCGGGGCAGGCGATGATATCTCCAGCGAGTCCGTAGTTCGCCGTTGCCATTTCGGCTGCGACAAGCGCCTGCCAGACCGCAAAGAGATCATCCCGCTTGACATGGGGAAGGACGAGGTTCTGGGCGTGGCTGACCCGCACTTCGCCGAATGAATATTTCTCGGCCAGATCGGCAGCCACGTCCATCTGTTCAGCCGATGCATCGCCAGGAATGCCGCCCACCGGCTTCAGCGAAATATTGACGATCGCGTAGCCATCGACACGATGGGCGGCGATATTGGTGCGGACCCACTGGGCGAAGTCCTTGTTGCCGGTGCGGGCCTCCTCGAAACGAGCCGACCAGCGGGAAAGTTTTTCAAAGGCCGGGGAAGCAAAATACGCGGCGATGCGCGCCAGTTCCTTTTCCTCGACCTCGGTTTCCTGCTTGGGACGCTTGGCATATTCCGCCTCGACCTCCTGGCGGAATTTATCCGGGCCGATCTCATGAACGAGGATCTTGATCCGCGCCTTGTACTTGTTATCGCGGCGGCCATAGAGATTGTAGACGCGCATGATGGCTTCAAGATAGGCGAGCAATTCGTTCTCGGGGAGGAAGTCGCGCACGGTCACGGCAATGACCGGGGTGCGGCCCTGGCCGCCACCGACCATCACTTCCCAGCCACGTGCGCCATTTTCGTCATGGTGCATGCGGAGGCCAATATCGTGCACCTTCACTGCCGCGCGATCATTTGGCGCTCCGGTGACGGCGATCTTGAACTTGCGGGGCAGGAAAGAAAACTCCGGATGCAGCGACGACCACTGGCGCAGCAATTCTCCCACCGGCCGCGGGTCGGCGATTTCGTCGGCTGCCGCTCCTGCCCAATGATCTGTGGTGACGTTGCGAATGCAGTTTCCCGAAGTCTGGATGGCGTGCATCTCGACATCGGCGAGGGCAGCGAGGATGGCCGCGGTATCTTCCAGTTTGATCCAGTTGAACTGGATGTTCTGGCGGGTGGTGAAGTGACCGTAGTTCTTGTCCCACTTACGGGCGATCATGGCGAGTTGCCGCATCTGCCTGGCGGAAAGCGTTCCATAAGGAATGGCAATGCGGAGCATGTAGGCATGGAGTTGCAGATACAGGCCGTTCATCAGGCGCAACGGCCTGAACTCGTCTTCGGTCAATTCGCCGCTCAACCGGCGCTGTGCCTGGTCGGCAAACTGGCTGGTGCGCTCACGCACGAACTGATGGTCGAATTCGTCGTAACGATACATCGCTCAGACTCCCGACTGCACGGGAGCAAAAGCGCCGCCCGTACCCTCCGCCTGCTTGCCCAAATCCTCCCGAACGCTTGGACCGAGAGTCCTGATGCGTTCGCGAATGTGCGAAGCCCTGACATGCCCGTCCTGGCGCGTTGCATCGAAGAGATAGATGCCGGTGACGATGGTTTTTCTTTCATCTTCGGCACCCCGCGCCTCAAGCGACTTGGCGGCCTGCGGCTCGATGGCCAGCACGGCATCGTCGATCTGTTCGCTCCACTTGCCGCTATGGGTGTAAAAAACCACTGCGCCATCGCGCAGGCGGTTGGCGGTCAACACCTGACCCTTTTCAGTAACGCTCATGATGCTGCTCTCAAAATGGCTTCGCGAAGATCGTCGCGTGCCGGGAATGGTACAATCTCGGCCGATTCACTGGCCTGCCGCAGACCGACATAGATGATCGCCGGCCCCTGGATGTCAGACGCGCGCAAGGCGTCGGCGAGGCTGGCAATGGTTGTGGAAACGAGCCGCTGCTCCGGCAATGTGCCATTTTCAACGACAGTCGCGGGAGTTGATGGGCTCATTCCGGCTTCCAATAGCTGGCGTGAAATCGTTCCAGCCTCATTCAATCCCATATAGATCGCGAAGGCCGAACCCGGCCGTGCCAGTGCCTGCCAATCGTGCTGTGCGGCGCCGTTCTCCGCCATGCCGGTGATGAGACTGAAGGCATTGTTCTGGCCGCGCTGGGTCAAGGGAAGGCAAATCGCGGCGGCGCAGCCCAAGGCGGCGGTAATGCCCGGCACGACGTCCACTGCGATTCCATTGGCGATCAAAGCCGCCTGTTCCTCGCCGCCCCGGCCGAATACATAAGGGTCGCCGCCCTTGAGGCGAACAACCAGCTTTCCCGCCCTTGCTTCGCGGATCAGGATATCGTTGATCTCGGCCTGTTTGGGCGATGTCTGATACGGTGTCTTGCCAACGCCGATCCGCACGGCATCGCGGCGGGCCATTTCGAGAATGGCCTTTCCCACCAGCCGATCATAGACGATGACATCGGCTTCCTGCAGCTTGCGCTGGGCCTTGAGGGTCAACAGTTCCGGATCGCCCGGACCTGCACCCACCAGCGAAACCCGGCCTGTGGGCGGCGCTGACTCGCTGTCCAGGGCCTTTGCGACCTCCTGTTCCACGGCCTTCGCATCATTTGCCAGAAAGGCTTCGCGAATGGCGCCGAAGAAGAACTTTTGCCAGAAGCTGCGGCGGCGGCTGCCAGGCGGCACCTGAACGGCGACCTGCTCGCGGAGGTCGCGGGCTTTCACCGCGAGTTTGCCAAGCGAAGCCGGCAGCATCGCGTCGATGCGGGCCCTCAGACCCTGTCCCAGAACCGGGGCGGCTCCCTCGGTGCCGATCGCCACCACTACGGGATCGCGATCGACGATGGAGGGGGTGATGAAGGTCGAAAGGGCGGCATCGTCCACTGCATTGAATGGAATGCCGCGGGCGAGTGCTGCTGCCGCGACTTCGGCATTCAAAGCCGTGTCCGCGGAAATGACCAGCGAAACGCCGTCCAGCACTGCGGGACGGAATGACCTGGCACGCCAGACGACGCGGGCCTCTGCCTGAAGTTCCGGGTGAAGTTGACGCGCTACGACGTTGATTTTGGCTTCTGTTTTCAACAAGAGCCTGATCTTGCGGAGTGCTTCCTCGCCGCCGCCGATAACAACAATGTCGCGATCCTTCAGGTCGTAGAATATGGGAAAATACCGCATGATATCGCTCAGCCGTTAGGGACCAGCCTGACGGCGAGGCCGTCAAGCTCAGGAGTGTAGATGATCTGGCAGGAGAGGCGAGAGAACGGGCCGACAACCGGCACTTCGTCAAGCATCGCTTCCTCGTCGTCACGGGCGGGATGAAGCCTCGGGGCCCAGCCTTCATCAACCTCCACATGGCACGTGGCGCAAGCGCAGGCGCCGCCGCACAGGCCTTCGACCTTGAAACCGTGCTCGCGGATGATCTCCATCACGCGCCAGCCTTCCACGGCTGCGACCTTGTGGTGATTACCTTCCTCGTCGATGACGCGAATAACGCCCATTTTCTCTTCCGTTCGCTTGTCCGGACAAACCTGCACGCCACCTTGGAGTTCACCTTCAAGCCCGATTTCTGTTGATTTTCAACGGAAATCAGCGCAACTGGTGTGCGGCTGGAGTGTTTGTTTCTCCGAACGTTCGTTATAAAGAACGATATTTCTATAGAAGGAACATGGCGATGTCAACGCGCCGGGGCAAGAAGTCCGAGGGCTCACAAGAGAGTGATCCGACGCCATCGCTGGGCAAGACCATCCAGCGCCTGCGCAAGGCCTATAACATGTCCCTGGGTGAGCTTTCAGAGCATTCCGGGGTGGCCAAATCGATCATTTCACAGATCGAACGGAACGAGACCAACCCGACGATCGGTACCGTTTATCGCCTGTCAAAAGCGCTCGACACCACCATTGACGAAGTTTTGAAAGAAGATTCCTCGCCGAATTTCCGCGAACACCAGACCAAATCGGCTGTGCCAAATCTGGAAAGCGAAGACGGTTTGTGCCGTCTGGCGATTGCCGGGCCACTCAACCTCGTCGAATCCCTGCAATGGTACGATTTCCAGGCCCAGCCCGGCGGGGTGCTCGAGTCGGATCCGCATCCGGCTGGAACTATCGAACATCTCTATATCCTCAAGGGCGAAATCGAGGTGACGGTGGGAAACGAGATGCGCACGGCGCGGATCGGCGAGGCCATCCGCTTTCGCGGCGACCGCCCACACAGGCTGGTCAATACCGGTCAAGGCGATCTTCACGCCACGATGGTGCTGGTGCTCAAGTCATTTGCCGGCCAAGAGCGTAGTTAACAGCAATTATCACAGTGTAGTGTCGCAGTGTCCGGTTTCAATTTGACGAGGGCACGCATATTGCTGCATTAGTCTTGGATGTGCCGTTTTGAAACGGTGGAGCGTAAGAGTTCATTGCCTTTGAGTCGCGCATCCACAAACATTAACTCTGTAGGACGACCAAGATGCTGTTCAAAAAAGATATCGGCGCCTTTGCTGGCGAATTGAAAGACAAGGGATACATCCTGCTCAAGGACATCGTTTCAGATGAATTCATGAGCTATCTCAAGAGCTTCCATGAGAAGTCAGTGGCCGGCGACATCGATGAGAATGGCGCCTGGCGGATTACCGGCAAGAAGCATCAGTATGTCTTTTCGTTTCCGTCCGACGAAGCGGCAGAAGAATTCCGCGATGGCATGAGCCGTCTCACTGGACTCAGCAAGGACAGCTTCACGATTTCCGAGCGCCATCTGAAGCAGTACGAACTCGACGCCGTCGCCTATCCGGCGCCGCACAAGGATCGTGGCGCTTCGAGGTTCTCAATCGGCATTCCGATCTATCTTGGGCCGGAGACCAGCGTTTGCATTTTCCCCGATCTCGATCGTGACGAAAACACCGGTGATCGCGCCGTGTTCCTGAAGCGCGAACAGCATGCCGATTTCGATACCATCTACAAGACCAAGGAAGCCCTTCTGCTGAACGAAGCGCTTGGCGACATCATCGTGTTCCATGGATCGTCCATGTGGCATGAGCGGGTGCGTCCGGCCGGCACGGCGGTGCTTTACATGAAGGTCAATGAAACCGGCCATGATCCGCTGGGCGAAAACGTTTACGGTGACCAGGGTGCCGCAAAGCCGGCCAAAGTGATGGAAGAGTCCTACTAACCATCACTTCCCGTTGTGATACCGAGGCCGCTTCTCCGGAAGCGGCCTCTATCGTTTCAGGGCTCTGGCGTCTTGCCGGAAAGAACCGCGGCAAACTTGTCGGCATCGATGTTGCCACCCGACAAAATTACGCCCACCCGCTTGCCTGACATTTTTGAGCGCTCATTCAGCAATGCCGCATAGGCGGCAGCACCGGCCCCTTCAGCGATATTGTGAGTGGCGAAATAGATGATGCGCATGGCAGCGGCGATCTCGTCTTCGCTGACGCGGACAATGCGATCCGCACCTTTCCGGATTATGTCGAAGGCATCCTTGTTGGGAATGCGGACTGCCACGCCATCAGCGAAAGTCGCGGCGGAATTGGTGGGAACCGGTTCGCCTCGCTCCCACGATACGGCATAGGCTGCCGCACGCTCGGCTACGACGCCGACAATCTCGGTTCTAATGCCAAGCAGATCGCGCATGGCGATGTTGCCGCAGATGCCGGAGCCGAGGCCGATCGGCACGTAGATAGCGTCAAGGGTTCCGGCCGCGCGCATCAGTTCCTGAGCGTAGGTCGCGACACCCATGACCAGTTCCGGATGGAATGACGCAACCATATCCAACTGGCGCTCGCGCGAGAGGCGCATGGCGGTTTCGCGGGCCTCGTCGAAATCACCTCCGGCTTCGATGAGATCGGCGCCAAGGGCCCGCATAGCCGCGTTCTTTTCGCTCGAATTGCCAAGCGGAACAACGATTGTAGAGGTAACGCCAACGCGTTTCGCAGCATAAGGTATCGACTGGCCGTGATTGCCGCGGGTTGCGGTAATGACGCCTCCCACTTCCCCGCGCTGCTTTCGCATGTGCATATGCACAAGTCCGCCACGTACCTTGAATGCGCCCGTCGGCGTGTGATTCTCGTGTTTCAGCCAAACCTCGCAGCCTGCTTCGTTGCAAAGCAGCGGCCACGTGTACTGCGGTGTTGGCGGCATAGCCTCGTAGACAATGCGGCCAGCATGTTCGATGTCCGATTGCGTCAGCATGGAGAGCATGTAGGTCTTTCAATCTCCACGGGTCAATCTTGACATGTATCAGCGCGCATGTTTCGTGCAGCGAGGGACGAGGGGACGAAATACCATGGCTGTTGCAGCGTTTGTGTTTCCGGGGCAGGGCAGCCAGGCTGTCGGAATGGGAAAGGTACTTGCCGATGCCTTTCCTGTGGCGCGCGCTGTTTTTGACGAAGTCGACGCGGCCCTGTCGCAGAAGCTGTCACATCTCATCTGGGAAGGTCCGGCCGAAGAACTGACGCTGACCGAGAATGCCCAACCCGCGCTCATGGCGGTCAGCATGGCGGTGAGCCGCGTCCTGGAGCAGGAACATGGCTTGAGCATTGCGAAAGCCGCGAAGTATGTTGCCGGCCATTCACTCGGAGAATATTCGGCGCTTGCCGCCGCCAATACGTTCAGCCTCGCCGATGCGGCGCGCCTTCTGAAAATTCGCGGCAAGGCGATGCAGGCGGCAACGCCGGTTGGGGTTGGTGCGATGGCGGCGCTTCTCGGGCTTGATTTCGAAGCTGCCGTTGCAGTCGCTCAAGAGGCGGCACAGGGCGAAGTTTGTGAGGCCGCCAACGACAATGCGGCCGGACAGGTCGTTGTTTCAGGACACAAGGGTGCTATCGAGCGGGCCCTCGTCATCGCCAAGGCGAAGGGCGCGGCGCGCGCCGTGCTGCTTCCCGTGAGTGCGCCGTTCCACTGCTCGTTGATGCGGCCTGCGGCGGAACGGATGTCGGAAGCGCTGGGCGAGGTCGATATGCGCGCTCCCACAGTTCCCGTCATCGCCAATGTCGTTGCGCAGCCAATCAGCGATCCGCAGGACATCCGCCAGCGCCTGGTTGAGCAGGTCACGGGCACGGTGCGCTGGCGTGAAACGATGGCATTTCTGACGTCTGCGGGCGTCGAGTTGATCCTTGAAGCGGGGGCGGGGAAAGTTCTCAGCGGGCTGGCGAAACGGGGCGTTCCGGGTGCTACAGCGATTGCCGTTTCAAATCCTGATGACATTGCCGCCGTCGCAGCATTTTTCAACAAGGAGTAGTTGATGTTTGACCTGACTGGAAAGACGGCGCTGGTGACTGGAGCAACGGGCGGCATTGGCGCGGCAATCGCCAAAACACTGCACGCACAGGGCGCCACAGTTGCACTTTCGGGAACGCGGAGGCCGGTCCTCGAAGTATTGGCGGCAGCAATGGGATCGCGGGCTCACGTGGTGCCATGCAATCTTGCAGACGCAGCCGAAGTCGAAAAACTGGTGCCCGCAGCGGAAGCTGCAATGGGCTCGCTCGACATTCTCGTCAACAATGCAGGGATCACCCGCGACGGGCTGGCGATGCGGATGAAGGATGATGATTGGGCGGCTGTTCTCGACGTCAATCTTACAGCCGTGTTCCGGCTGGCGCGCTCGGCCATGCGCGGAATGATGAAGCGGCGGTGGGGCCGGATTATCGGAATCAGCTCGATCTCGGGCGTTGTCGGAAACGCCGGACAGGCGAATTATTCGGCCGCCAAGGCCGGCATGATCGGCCTGTCCAAGGCTCTTGCCCAGGAACTTTCCGGTCGCAACATAACGGTCAATTGCGTGGCGCCGGGCTTCATCGACACCGCCATGACGGAGGTTCTCGACGAGAAGGTCAAAACCGCATTTCTTGGCCGCATTCCGGCAGGGCGTTTCGGCACATCCGATGAAATAGCCGCCGCAGTTCTCTACTTGGCGTCGAACGAGGCTGCCTATACAACTGGGCAAACAATCAATATCAATGGCGGGATGGCGATGGTCTAGCGCAATTATTGCCTCTTTTGTACGCGCCATGAATTGTGTTAGACAGCCAACGGGTGCAGGGGGACTTCAAGTTTAATTGAGTGTCCGTCCGATTACTTTGTAACAGCAAGGACGAAAGAACATGAGCGATATCGCTGAACGGGTTAAAAAGATCGTTGTCGAGCATCTTGGTGTGGATGCCGAAAAGGTGAATGCCGAAGCGAGCTTCATCGACGATCTTGGTGCCGACAGCCTCGATACAGTTGAGCTCGTGATGGCATTCGAGGAAGAATTCGGCATCGAGATTCCGGACGATGCAGCCGAGACCATCCAGACCGTCGGCGACGCGGTCAAGTTTATCGAGAAGAGTGCTGCCTGAACGGAAGCCTTGATCAAGGTGGATTTTGCAATACGAGTGCGGGGGCAGGATGAATGCGCATCCTGCCCCCTCGTTTTTCTTTAACCGACAGGAAAAAGACGCATGCGCAGAGTGGTCGTGACCGGATTGGGAATGGTGTCGCCGCTGGCTGACGGAGTCGAGGACACCTGGACCAAGCTGATCGATGGTCAATCGGGTGCTGGTACGATTACCCGCTTCGATGCCTCCGACATGGCCTGCAAGATCGCGTGCGAAGTCAAGCGGGGCGACGGCGCCAATGGCACGTTCAATGCCGACAAGTGGATGGAGCACAAGGACCAGCGGCGCTACGACGATTTTATCATTTATGCCTTTGCCGCGGCAAAACAGGCGGTTGCAGATTCCGGCTGGCAGCCGAAGACCGACGACGAGAAAAACGTCACTGGCGTCCTGGTGGGGTCGGGCATTGGCGGGCTTCCCAGTATTGAAGCCACCTCGCTACTGCTGGCCGAGAAGGGGCCGCGCCGTGTCAGTCCGTTCTTTATTCCTGGCGCGCTGATCAATCTTGCGTCCGGCATCATCTCGATTGCGGTTGGCGCCAAGGGACCAAACCATTCCGTTGTGACGGCGTGTGCCACCGGTTCGCATGCCATTGGCGATGCCTCACGCCTCATCGCCTTTGGCGACGCCGATGTCATGATCGCAGGTGGCGCGGAATCGGCAATCTCCCGCCTCGGCATAGCAGGGTTCATCGCGTGCAAGGCGCTCTCGACCAAGTTCAACGACGAACCGACGCGGGGTTCTCGGCCCTACGACCGTGACCGCGACGGCTTTGTGATGGGCGAGGGGGCCGGCGTCGTGGTGCTGGAAGAACTGGAACACGCCAAGGCGCGCGGCGCCAAGATTTATGCCGAGGTGATCGGCTACGGGATGTCGGGCGATGCCTATCACATCACGGCTCCCGCCGCCGATGGCGACGGCGCGTTTCGCTGCATGCAGGCGGCACTCAAGCGGGCGCAACTGCAAGCCCATGAACTCGACTACATCAATGCTCACGGCACATCCACGCCGCTGGGGGACGAAATAGAACTTCGGGCTGTCGAACGTCTTCTCGGCAACAAGCCGGATGGCGTCTCGATGTCGTCGACCAAGTCGTCGACCGGGCATCTGCTGGGTGCCGCCGGGGCCGTGGAGGCCATTTTTGCAATTCTGGCCATCCGGGATAACGTTGTTCCGCCCACGCTCAATCTGGATAACCCTTCAGTAGAGACGCCAATAGATCTGGTGCCCCTCAAAGCAAAACGCCGTGAAGTCAACACAGTTCTGTCCAATTCGTTTGGTTTTGGTGGTACGAATGCTTCGCTGATCATGCGGCGGTACGCGGCCTGACCAGGCTATCCAGAGGACCTTGTGAGAGGCAAAAACAGACAGCAGCGGAAGGCTGGCGAAGGCAAGGCCGTTCGCCCGCGGCGCTCGGCGGTGAGCCGGGTGTTCATGTCGCTTTTCCTCTTGGCGATTGCCGGGGTGATCGGAGCCGGAGTTTTCGGTTTTGCCGGTTATTCCACCTTCACGGCGCAGGGCCCACTCGAGCAGGCAAAGATTTTTGAAGTCGAGAAAGGCCTGGGCACGCCTGAAATTGCCGCCGTCCTTAAGACCAACGGCATCATTTCCGACGAGAAGGTATTTACCACCGCAGCTCTGATTACCGGTGACAGGGGCCGGCTGAAGGCCGGCGAGTATGAGTTTCCGGCGCACGCCAGCATGCGCGACGTCATGCGCATCATCGCAACCGGGCAAGCCATCCTCTACAAACTCACCATTCCAGAGGGCTGGACCACGGAAATGGCGCTGGAGCGGGTGCGCGAGAACGAGGTTCTCACCGGAGACCTGAGCCTTGCGCCAGGCGAAGGGGAAGTCCTGCCGGAAACCTACCTGTTCAAGCGTGGCAAGAGCCGCGATGACCTTGTCAAGGAAATGACCGATGCGCAGGCGAAACTGCTCGAAGAGCTATGGGCGTCGAGAGGCTCCAATGGCGTGGTGAAGTCGCCGCGCGAGGCGGTAATCCTCGCCTCCATCGTCGAGAAGGAAACAGGCGTTCCGGAAGAGCGGCCCGAGGTGGCGGCGGTTTTCTTCAATCGCCTGAAGAAGAACATGCGGCTGCAATCCGATCCAACGATCATTTATGGACTGGCTGGCGGAAAGGGCAAACTGGACCGGCCGCTCACCAAGGCAGACATCACTTCAAAGACGCCCTACAACACCTATGAGATTTCCGGCCTGCCTCCCGGCCCGATTGCAAATCCGGGCCGCGAGGCCATCGAGGCAGTGCTCAATCCGGCTTCCAGCAAGGCCCTCTATTTTGTCGCCGATGGCACAGGCGGCCACGCCTTTGCCGAGACGCTGGCGGAGCATAATGCCAATGTGCAGAAATGGCGGGGGATCGAGAAAAACCGGATCATGGTCGAGGCCATGGCGGAGTCGACCTCCGCACCCGAGGCTCAAGCGGATCCGGCCGCCGCCGCACCAGAGACAACCGGGCAGACACAGTTGCCGGACATGAACGCGGAAAAGCCGGCCGACGCGACTGCGCCAACTGCTCCAGCGCAGGAAACGGCTTCGACCGAGACGCCTGCTGCCACGGTCGCGGTTCCGGCTGAGAGTGCCGAGAAAGCGGCGCAGCCTGCTGAAGCCTCCGCAGAACCAGCGGCGGAGGCAGAAATCGATCGCAAGCCCGGCGATGTTGTCAAGATTGCCAACCGGCTTGTTCCGATCCCGGTTCCAAAGCCCAAACGGCCGTAGAACGGACTGCGTTTTTACGAAACCAACACCGGCGGTGGCGAGGTGGAATCCGCTGAGAAAATGCTGTTGACAAAGTTCTTGTTTTGTTCTAGCGAGGCTGGAGGAGAAATCTTGCCGGCACATGGACTGGGACAGGGTCATCGAGCGCAACCAGGAGGCACTCATCCGCATCGTCGCGATGCTCATCGCCATGGTGGAAATGGGAAGTGGCGGCATGGTGGCACTGCTTCCGCCGTCGCTCTACAATGCGGTGTCGCGGATGTTGCTCCCAACGGAATCGGCGGTGCGCCGCCTGATTGCCATCGCGGCGCGCGGGCTCAAGGTGAAACCCGCTCTCATTCGTCCGATGCCCCAGGGTCTCGCATTTGCCGGAAAGGGCGGCGGACAGATCGCGTTTCAACTGTTCGACACGCGCCAGCGGTTCAGCCGCGCCAGCCGAAGGCGTTTTGCCGCCACAAAGGCCATCCCTCGCATTCACGTCTTTGCCGACAGTCCCCTCATCCCGTTGTTTCAGCCCCGGCCGGTTGAGCCTCCCATCCAGGAGCCGGATGACTCTGTCGACGTGATCGACGCTACGCGCCTCGGCCGCCGTCTCGCCGCAGTGAAGATGGCGCTCGACAACCTGCCGCGGCAAGCCAGGCGTCTGGCGCGCTGGAAAGCCCGGCGCGACCGGATGCAAAAACCCGCCTTCTTGTCGCCGTTCCGTCCCGGTCCCCCACCCGGCCATCGCAAGGAGGCGATTGAGGAAATCGACTTTGTGCTGCGCGAGTGCCATGGGCTGGCGAGGGACGCACTAATTGAAGACTCGTCCTGAGCCCATGTAGCCATCGAAGAGGCGGTGGGTTCGCGGTTGATGCCGCGAAGCAAAATTGCGCTATAGGGGACGCTTCGTCCTCCGCATGCATCTGGTGGCTTTGAGCGAGCGGCTTTCTTGGCCGGTTGGGTCCGCGTAGGATAGGGCGCACAACGAATCGGATTTTCCATGTCCCTGTCCAGCATGACCGGCTTTTCCCGCGCCAGCGGCTCTTGCGAGGGCTTTCACTGGCAATGGGAAATCAAGAGCGTGAACGGCAAGGCGCTCGATGTGCGCTTCCGGCTGCCACAGGGTTTCGACCATCTGGAAATCGCCGTGCGGGAGGCGGTTTCGCGGCGGTTCAAGCGGGGCAATCTGCAGATCGGCCTGGTGAGCGACGGCATCGGAACCCAGGAAACGCTGGTGGTCAATCAAGTTGTGCTTGAACAGGTTTTGCTGCTCGCCGAGCAACTTGGCAAGCGGCTTGGCAGCGAGGCGCCGCGTGTGGAAGGTTTGCTGGCGCTGCGCGGCGTGCTTGAGCCGGGGCAAGCCTCCGTGGATGAAGATACCGCGAAGCGCCGCGATGCAAAGATGCTCGAGTCTCTGGACGAGGCCCTCGACAATCTGCTCAAGGCTCGGCGAGCCGAGGGCGCCAAGCTTGCCGACGTCATCGGGCGGCAGCTTTCCAGAATCGAAGAGCTAACGATTGCGGCGCGGGATAATCCGGCGCGATCGGTTGAGGCCATCAGCAAGCGGCTGGCCGAGCAAGTGGGGCGGCTGATGAATGCAAATGCGACGTTCGACGTGGACCGGCTTCACCAGGAAGCCGTGCTCATTGCGACCAAGGCCGACATTCAGGAAGAAATCGACCGGCTGTTCGCTCATGTCGCGGCGGCGCGCAAGCTTGTGTTAACGCCGGAACCCGCGGGACGATCATTTGACTTTCTGGCGCAGGAATTTAACCGGGAGGCAAACACTTTATGCTCAAAGGCTTCCGACAGGTCCCTGACCCAGGCCGGGCTGGACCTCAAGACAGTCATCGACCAGATGCGTGAGCAGGTGCAAAACATTGAATAGGCGCGTGCATGCAACGGACGTCTCGCGGCGTGGCCTGCTCCTGGTCATGTCGTCACCTTCCGGTGCCGGCAAAACGACGCTTTCGCGCCGCCTGCTGACTTCCGATCCCAATATCTCGATGTCGGTGTCAATCACGACCCGCGCCCCGCGGCCGGGCGAGGTTAATGGGCAAGACTATCATTTCATCAGCAAGGACGAATATCTCGCCATGCGGGACTCTGGCGATCTCCTTGAATATGCAGAGGTTTTTGGAAATTTCTACGGGACGCCACGGCAGCCGGTGGAAGCGGCGCTGCGGCAAGGGCGGGACGTCCTCTTCGATATTGACTGGCAGGGTACGCAACAGCTGGCGCAGGCCATGGAAGACGACCTGGTGCGCATCTTCATCCTGCCGCCATCGGCCGAGGAACTCCGCGACAGGCTGATCCGCCGGGCCCAGGATTCGTCGGCGACCGTTGCAAAGCGCATGGCGGAAGCCTCGCGCGAGATCAGCCATTGGCCGGAATATGACTATGTGATTGTCAACGATGAGCTTGACGAATCGAGCGCGCAAATCACCGCTATCCTCGCCGCTGAAAGATTGCGCCGCAAGCGCCGGACCGGGCTTACGGATTTCGTCCGCCGTCTGACAAAGGACCTTTAGGCTGCGCCGCCGGGCTTCGCTGCTGAAGCAAGCAGCATGGCCAGTTGGCCGAAGCTTGCGACGGGCAATTGCTCAGCCCTCAGACTGCCATCCAGACCTGCCTGTGACAGAAGCCATTCGGTATCGAGTCCGAGTGACTTGAGGCTTGATCGCAGCATCTTGCGGCGCTGGCCAAATGCCGCGGCTGTCACCCGCCCCAGATCATCCGGCGTGCATGGTGGATCGCAAAGCGGGCGGGGGAGGAACTGGACAACCGATGAAGTAACCTTTGGCGGGGGTGTGAAGGCGCTGCGGTTGATGTCGAACAGTTTCCTCACCTCGCAGCGCCACTGGCATAGCACCGAGAGGCGGCCGTAGTGTTCAGTCGCAGGTGCCGCGACAATTCTTTCTGCCACTTCCTTTTGAAACATCAGTGTCATGGACTCATACCATGGAGGCCAGGGGCCGATGAGCCAGCCAATCAGGAGCGGCGTCGCAATATTGTAGGGCAAGTTGGCCACGATCTTTGCCGGCTGCTTGACATGCTGTTGCCAATCGAGTGTGAGCGCATCGCCGTTGACGATGTCCAATCGGCGTGGAAAGGCGGTGGTTATTTCCTGGAGGGCTGGCAGTGCGCGGCTGTCTTTCTCGATTGCAAGGATGTGCTCCGCCCCCTCCATGAGCAGCGCACGGGTGAGGCCGCCGGGTCCGGGCCCCACTTCAATTACTGTAACATCGTCAAAAGGTGCCGCAGCGCGTGCTATGCGTCTTGTCAGATTGAGATCGAACAGAAAGTTTTGACCGAGGCCCTTCTTTGCAGCGAGACCGTGCCTGGCAATGACATCGCGAAGTGGCGGGAGACCATCCTCCGCCACGGTCAAGAGCGCGCTGCCATCTTGTGGGCAAGTTCCATAGCCGAGATCAGGCTGCGGGGATTGGCTGTGCCGGTTCCCGCGAGCGACAATGCTGTGCCATGGTCCGGAGACGCGCGGATGAAGGGAAGGCCGAGCGTCACGTTTACACCGCCATGAAAATCCAGAGTCTTTACCGGAATGAGGGCCTGATCATGATACATGCAGACGATCGCGTCGAAACCGGCGCGGGCTTCCGCGTGAAATGCCGTGTCGCCGGGCAAGGGACCAACTACATTCATACCTTCCGCCTTTAGGGCTGCGATGGCTGGACTGATGGTGGTCATTTCTTCGGTACCAATCGTTCCCGCTTCGCCGGCATGGGGATTAAGTCCGGTCATGCCAATGCGGGGCACGGCGATTCCGAAGCGTAACCGGAGATCGCGGTTGACGATGCGGGTTTGATCGATGATGGACTGCGTGGTCAATGCGCCCGGAACGTCTTTCAACGGGATGTGAATTGTCACAGGAACGGTGCGCAGGTCGCCTGCAACGAGCATCATGACCGGTGTGGCCTGGTGGCCGGCCAGTCTTGCCAGGTGGGCCAGAAAATCGGTGTGACCCTCGAACTGGAAACCCGCGCCGTAGAGCGTCTCCTTCTGGATCGGGCAAGTTACAATGCCTGAGCATTGCTGCTGCAGTGCCAGTTCAACTGCCTCTTCGATAAGTGAAACAACTGCCGGAGCGTTCCTCGGATCAATGTGACCTGCCTTCGGCGGGTTCGGGAGGTTTCGATGGAGAACAGGCAGTGCAGAACCAAATATTGCTGCGGATTCCGCCGAAGAATTTACCGTCTTCACCGATATGACCTGACCAAGACTGGCAGCGCGGCTCTGGAGAAGTTCAGCGTCGCCCAGCAGGACAAAAGCCTGGTCAGGACTCTGCCGAAGCGCCTGCCATGCCATGATGACAGTATCGAGCCCGATACCGGCAGGCTCGCCCATTGTCACAACGAGCGGCCGTCCTGTATTCACTGCGAAGGGCTCGTGCCTTTGTATTCGATGTAGGCCTTCTTGCGGAGTTCAACCATGTAGGTTTCCTCCTGCTTGTCGAGTGCTTCGTTGAGCACGGCATTCGCGACCGCATCACGGCCCGGCAATGCCGGCTTTTGCGGGGTTACCGAACGCTTGCCACAAAAGCCGATAACTTGAAGTCCGGTTTTGCTGCGGCCCGGACCGATGGCCTTGCCTGGTCCCGCGCTATCGAGCGCTGCCTTCAATGCCTTGGGCAGTTTCGAGCCGTCTGCCTCAAACGTCTTGCCGATTTTCACATTGAAGATGCCCTCAGCCGCCGCGCGCGCCGATTTGCAGCCTTTGTATTGCTTGATAAATTGCTGTGCCTCGATAGCGCGTGACATCATGATCTGTTGATCGCCGGCACTACCGGTTCCGTCGAGTGGCAGATCGATTTCCTGGATCTGGTAGACTGTGACCGGACGCATCCGCGGGTCATTGACGACCTTGTTGTATTGCGCCTTGACCTCCGCATAACGGCGGTCGACTTCAGCCGGATCGGCTTCTACCTTTGTTTTGCCCTTCGAACCCAGCATGCGATTGAACGCCATCTGCGCCGCTACGTAGCGCTTCAGAGCGTTCATCGATACGCCTTTCGATTTGAGCTTTCCAGACAGGCTGTCAACCGAGGTGCCGGAGCCTTTGGCCATGCGTTCAATTTGCTTATTAACAAGATCTTCCGAGGGTTCGGCCTTGGTCTTTTTCGCTTCCTCGGTCTTGATGACGTCATCGATCACCGACTGAAGCGCACGCTTGCGCAATTCGGCTCTTGGCCTGGTATCTCCAAGGACCTCGAAGAGCTTCATGCGCTGCTCTACATCGAAGGAAGTAATCGGCTTGTCGTTGACCGTTGCTAGCAAACCCTGGCCTTCAGCCCTTGCGTGCGGAGCGGGCGCAGAACAGAGGAAAGCGAGGAGAATGAAACAAATCGGGACAGGATTGAGTTTGAGTTTCATATCTAATGTCAGTTCAACTGGGTTCCGACTCCGGCGGAGCCTAGGGTTTTAAGTTCGACCCGAAAGAAGATCGAACGTTCAATGCTATCGGAAATGTCGCTGTCGTAGTCTTCCTTGTAGGTCAGGGCAAGGGCGGTGCATTCGTCTTCATAGCCGATTCCAATGTTATCTTCGACGAGCTTGGATTCCTTAAGGTCAAACCGGGCCCCGCCAAACACAGAAAATCCATTTTCCCACCCATAGCTGAGACTGCTCCATATCTGATGTTCCGAGTCGTCGCGGCCATAGAACGGCTCGGCGCCGATGTCGAGGTAGTTGAGAGAGCCGGAAAACCTGTCGAAAGTTAGGCTGACGCCACCCTGCTGCAAATTGACATTCGAAAGGTCCTCGGACAATCGCGCCTGATAATTGAAAGTAAGGCTGTCGCTGGGCTGCCATGCCAGAGCGACAACGATATCGGAACCTGTCCCTTCCAGGCCGGAGCCGTTGACGAAACTGTTGTCGCCGGCGATGTGAAAGGACTCG
This sequence comes from Hyphomicrobiales bacterium, assembly GCA_031373255.1. Taxonomy (GTDB): domain Bacteria; phylum Pseudomonadota; class Alphaproteobacteria; order Rhizobiales; family Aestuariivirgaceae; genus JANMMJ01. The sequence goes on along the minus strand of JANMMJ010000229.1, from coordinate 3,014 downwards.
CCTAGGCTAGCGCGAAAAAAACCCCCGTCGTCATCAAGGTAAGTGTAGAGCACTCCGGCGTTAGCACGAAAACCGCCCTCATAGCGGTCGAGCCCGGTGAACCGGTCATGCAGAAAGACACTGGTGTGGTCGAAGTTCAGGGTGATTGCATCTTCGTTGCTGAGCTTGTCCTGCTTCCGTTCGCTGCCCGATACGATGAGCTGCCCAACCGGCGAAACGATATGGCGGCCGCCGGCCGTCGATGTCATGAACGGCCAACGCATGTCGACACCGGCCTCGGGGAGGAGCCGCGCCGTTGTCTCAGTGTCAGGGGTGGGACTTCCGGGAAGATTTTCAGTTATGTATAGATCGCCGCGAAGTGCCGCGAACGGCACGATAACCTGGCCGCCATCAAAAATTGTCTGGCGCTGCCATCTCAGACTGGTGCTGGCGCGCGTTTGCCTTGAGGCCAGATCGATATCCGAGAATGCGGTGAAAGCCTTGTCGCGGGTAAGACTGTAGACCGTCGAGTCGATCCCAAACTCGCCGCCAAGAACCGGCTGATCGAATGTGTAGCTCTGCTGGATGTAGGGCAGGGCGTAGGGAATCTTGTTTTGATCAACATCCGGGATCAGCGAGCGAAAATGGATGGCCTGCACGGAAAGATAATTGCGGCCGTCGATGCCATCGGCATAGACGCGGCTGACCGCTTCGTCACTGCTGTCAATATCATAACGATTGAGGAACGTGTCGTCGCTGACAAGGGTCCCGTCCCAGCCATATTGCCAGGTGGGACTGTATTGGAATTTGCCTTCCGTCCGGAGCGATCCTCGCCAGCGCCGGTCACCGGGCGCCTCGTCTTCGGTAAGTTGATAGACACCAGCGCCCGTAACTGAATAGTTGCCGTCTCTCAATGCATGGCGAAATTCGGCCTGTGCGACTGGGCCTTGCTTGCTGGTAATAATAGGCCTGAATGTCACGTCGTAATTGTCGGCGGGGGCCCAGAAATAGGGAATTTCCACGCCGACACCGAAAGCATCGGCATACCGTCCCGAAGGGACAAGGAAACCGGAACGGCGGTTCACTGTCGGGTCAGGATGCTCGAGATAAGGCAATGCGAGGACTGGTACGCCACCAATCTCCAGTGCCGCGTTCTTGTGGTATATCGTGTGCTCGCGTTCATTGTGGGTGACTTCTTCCGAGCGCAATTGCCAGAGCGGCGGATGATCGGGATCGGCGCACCGCTTGCATCGCGTGTAGGTGACATTCTCGTAGACCGTGAGATAGCCGTCCGACCGTCTGGCATAGTCGGCCGTGACAGAGGCCTCATTGGTGAGCAGCAGCAATAGATGTTTGGCGAATCCTTCGCGGAAGCGGTCGCGAAGTTCTGCTTCATCGGCCTGCAGGATGTTGCCGCCTGGCTCCTGCAAGCGAATGTTGCCATTGGCGGATAACTTGTCGTGGCGCCGGTCGTAAACAACCTTCGTGGCAATCAGCTGATACTTGCCGTAGGTGATGATTACCTGACCGGTGGCGGTCGCTATACTTGTTCGCGCATCGTAGACAATCCTGTCGGCCACTACATTGACGCGGGTGCCCTTGGGCGGCGTCTTGAGGTCCGGATTGACCCGCTCGCTGTGGGTAGCTTCAGTCGTTGCAGATCGCGTTATGGCGGTAGAAGCTACAAGGCCAGCACAGGCAAGCGCTAGCCCGAACGCCACCAGTTGCTTCCGCGTTCGTCTCGCGCCGGATTTGCCACCGTTCCCCGCCATGACCCCATTCACGCTGGTTAATACTCTGTTTACTAACCCGGCAGACGCCTGTACGCAAAGCACCAATTCGCTCCAGACACTACCGGTTGAATGCCCCTGACCAAGAGGCTATTGAGGCCGTTTGATTTCCCCACCAAAAGGCAAGTCTTCCCCAATGAAATTAAAGTTCTCTTCCCAATCCCTTCCCAAATCCGGCGTGCTGGTTGTTACCGTGGCGTCCGGAGCAAAACTCAGCGGCGTAGGCGCGGATGCCGATTCCGCATCGGGAGGGCATCTTGGCCGAGCAATGAAAGCAGCCAAGTTTGACGGAAAAAAGGACCAGATTCTCGATGTCGTGACGCCAGCATCACTCGGACTGGACCGGATCATATTGGCCGGGGTAGGGGATTCCGCCAAGCTCACCAGCCGGGAAATGGAATTGCTGGGTGGCGCCATTGCAGGAACGCTGCAGGGGGCAAAGGTCAAGGATGCGGTTATTGCCGTCGACCAAACAGACATCGATGCCGCACTTGTTGCCAGCGGCGCATTGCTGCGCAACTACGGATTTACAATCTACAAAAGCAAAAAAGAGAACAATCTGCTCGAATCACTGAATCTGATGACGGCTGATGTCTCCGGTGCGCGCAAACGTTATGTCGCGCTCGATGCCGTGGCGCAGGGCGTCAGCCTCGCCCGCGATCTTGTCAACGAGCCGTCCAATGTGCTGTTTCCAATCGAGTTTGCAAATCGCGCCAAAAAACTTTCGGCTGATGGCCTTGCCGTCGAGATTCTCAATGTCGCGCAACTCAAGAAACTTGGCATGGGCGCACTGCTCGGCGTGGCGCAGGGCTCACCGCATGAGGCCCGCGTTGTCGTGATGCGCTGGCAAGGCGGCAAGAAGGCTGAACAGCCTCTGGCCTTCGTCGGCAAGGGGGTGACCTTCGATACCGGCGGCATTTCCATCAAGCCGGCCGGCGGCATGGAGGACATGAAAGGAGACATGGGGGGCGCTGCCTGCGTTACCGGCCTGATGCTGGCGCTTGCCAGGCGCAAGGCCAAGGTCAACGCGGTTGGCGTCATCGGCCTCGTCGAGAACATGCCTGATGGAAACGCGCAGCGGCCTGGTGACGTCGTCAAATCAATGTCCGGACAGACGATCGCAGTGCTGAATACCGACGCGGAGGGGCGCCTGGTGCTGGCAGACCTGCTTTGGTACGTGCAAGGCCGCTTCAAGCCGAAGTTCATGATCGACCTGGCAACGCTCACCGGGGCGATCCTGGTGGC
>JANMMJ010000214.1:0-11753 GCA_031373255.1 Hyphomicrobiales bacterium | reverse complement strand
TCTCCTTGCGAACGTGCGCAACGAGTTCCTTCTTCAAAGTGTCGCTCGGCTCAACGCCTTGATTGAGCGTGACGTAGCAATAGATGCCCTGGCCCTTGATGTCGTGGGGGTAACCGACGACGGCAGCCTCGGAAACCTGCGGGTGCGAGACCAATGCGGATTCCACTTCCGCCGTGCCGAGCCTGTGGCCCGACACGTTGATCACGTCATCGACACGGCCGGTGATCCAATAGTAGCCGTCCGCATCCCTCCGGCAGCCGTCGCCGGTGAAATACATTCCCTTGTAGGTGGAAAAATATGTTTCAACGAAACGCTTGTGATCGCCGAAAACGGTGCGCATCTGGCCCGGCCAGGAATCGAGAATTACAAGATTGCCCGACGCCTCGCCTTCGAGGATAACGCCCTTGTCGTCGACCAGCGCGGGCTGGCAGCCAAAGAATGGCCTCGTCGCCGACCCGGGCTTGAGCTTGGTGGCGCCGGGCAATGGCGTAATGAGAATGCCGCCCGTCTCTGTCTGCCACCAAGTGTCGACGATCGGGCAGCGCCCGTCGCCCACAACGCGGTGGTACCATTCCCATGCCTCCGGGTTTATTGGCTCGCCGACGGAGCCTAGAAGCTTGAGCGACTTGCGCGAGGTGCGTTTCACCGGCGCCTCCCCCGCGCCCATCAAGGCGCGGATCGCGGTCGGCGCCGTGTAGAAGATATTGACCTTGTGCTTGTCGATCACCTCCCAGAAACGTGAGTTCGTGGGATAGTTGGGAACGCCCTCGAACATCAGCGTCGTGGCGCCATTGGCAAGCGGCCCATAGACGATATAGCTGTGGCCCGTCACCCAGCCCACATCCGCCGTGCACCAGTAAATATCGCCGTCATGATAATCGAACACATACTGGTGCGTCATCGACGCATAGACCAGATAGCCGCCGGTTGTATGCAGCACGCCCTTGGGCTTGCCGGTCGATCCGGACGTGTAGAGGATGAACAGCGGATCTTCCGCTTTCATGTTCTCCGGCTTGCAGTCGCTTGAAACCTTTGCCGCTTCTTCGTGATACCAGAAATCGCGATCCGGCAGCATCGCGACCTGCCCGCCGGTGCGGCGCACCACGATCACCTTCTCATTGCCCGAGCAGCGCTTCAGCGCCTCGTCGGTGTTGACCTTGAGCGGAACCTTCTTGCCGCCGCGAAGTCCCTCGTCAGCGGTGATGATCATTTTCGAATTGGCATCGTTGATGCGGCCGGCGAGCGAATCCGGGCTGAAGCCGCCAAACACAATCGAATGCACAGCACCGATCCGCGTACAGGCCAGCATGGCATAGGCTGCCTCCGGGATCATCGGCAAATAGATGGTGACGCAGTCGCCTTTCTTGACTCCGTTCTTCTTCAATACATTTGCGAAGCGGCACACATTCTCGTGCAACTCGTTGTAGGTGATCTTCTTGTCATAGTAGGGATCGTCCCCTTCCCAGATGATTGCCACCTGGTCGCCGCGCTTCTTGAGATGCCGGTCAATGCAGTTGTAGGACACATTGAGAATGCCATCCTCGAACCATTTGATCGACACCTTGGGGTATTCGTAAGTGGTGTTCTTGATCTTCTTGGGGGCCCTGAACCAGTCCAACCGCTTGGCATGTCTTGCCCAGAATTTTTCCGGCGATTTCACCGATTCCGCATACATCTTCTTATAGGCGGCATCGTCGACCAGGGCTCTCTTCTTCCATTGGGCCGGGACCGCATAGATTTTCTCGGACATAGGCGTATTTCCTCCCTCGCGTGCCGCTATTGATAGCCATTTACGCGACCCGCACAATAAGCTGCAATTCGCCTACCGTCTAATTCCCCCGCATCATGATTCTGAATCGCCACATCATCTATTTCATCAGCCTCGGCATTTTCTGGGGCCTGTCAGCTTCGCTTTACAAGTTCATGGGCGAGGCCGGCCTGCCGGTCACTCACATCATCGTCTATACCGGCCTGGGTGTAGGCGTAGCGCTCGGCCTGTTGACCTGGTATCGGACCGGGTCGTTGGGACTGTCACGCCGGGTTGTGCTTTTTGGCCTTGGCTGCGGCGCCATCATGAATGTGCCTTTCGCGCTATCTTTGAGCTTTGCCCGGCACGTACCACCGGCGGAATACGCGATCATCGTTTCGACGGCACCCTTTTTCAATTATTTCGCAGCGCTTCTGACCGGACGTGAGAACGCCGCCTCGCGCAAGCTGGCCGCCGTTGCCATAGGCTTCATTTCAAGCGCCATACTGGTCGTCTCGCGCTACGGTATGGAGGGGGGCCACTTCACCTGGTGGACCATCGGAGCGTTTTCCGTCCCGCTCATCTATACACTCTACAACTGGTTCGCGGCGCACTACTGGCCCATGAATGCCGACGTGTTGGCAATTGGCGCTGCCGAATCTGTCTTCTCGGGTCTCTTGGCACTACCGTTCATGCTTCTGCTTGCGCCGCCATGGGGCGCGGAGATTCCAGGATTTCTCGCTTACTGGCCAATGATCCTCGCGACCTTCATGTGGATTGTCGAGCGCATCGCCTTTTTCACCTTGATCAGAGACAAGGGCGCCGTCTACACGATCCAGGCCGTCTACGTTGCAACACCAGCTGCTGTCCTTTGGGGTATCCTGTTTTTTGGCGGTGGCGCTGACATCTGGCTGTGGACCTCGCTAGCCCTCTTGATGCTCGCCCTGTGGCTAAACAACTCAAACCGTGCAGCAGCTGCCTAGAGTTCAGCCGGCGGTCTCGACATATCCGACGAAGGGCAGTTCGCGGAACTGATGCGCCATGTCCATGCCATAGCCCACGACGAACTTGTCCGGACACACAAAGCCCTTGAAATCGGCGCTGATATGCGCGGCAAGATGCCCCGGTTTTTCCAATAGCACGGCAGTGTGCACCAGACGCGCCCCCCGTGCCGCCAGCAAGTCCTTTGCAAAAGCCAGAGTACGGCCCGATTCGAGGATGTCGTCGATGATCAGAACATCGCGGTCTTTCACGCTCTGCTCGATGTCGCGCAACACATCGACCTGGCCCGACGATGTCGTCTGCTTGCGGTAGCTCGCCAGGATCATGAAATCCACTTCTGGCGAAAGACCGACCCGATGCATGGCGCGGATGAGATCGGCCGCAAAAATGAAGCTTCCCTTGAGCACCGGCACAACCAGGAGGTTCTTCGGCCGGCGCGACGCGATATCGGCTGCGATGGTTTCAATGCGGGCGGCGATTTCAGCTTCGGAAAACAGGACGGCGATCTTGTGGCCGTCAATTATGAGGGTTGTCATGGAATGGTATTTGAGCCGATTTCGTCAATGCGCGCAAAGCGGATTTCCAGCTTTTCACCATTTTCGGGCGGCGAGGCGACGCGCGTGACGAAATTGTTGATCTCGCCGGTTCGCAATGGCCGTGTGCCTGGACTTGTCGTCCAGTGATAGACTTCCTTGCCGTCTTTGTCGCGAAGGCCGAAGCGCAAGGAGGGAACCTTCCGGTCCTCGCCTGAAACATTGACGACAAGTCCCTTGACCGCCAGCATCCGCTGCCCGTCCACGATGAGGTGCTGTTGCTCGACATTGCGGAGCTCAAGCCCGTAGATGTTGACGCTGATTCCGGCTGCCTCATAGAGCCGCGCCGAAGCCGGAGCCACCCTTACGAATTCTTCCGGGAACGCGAGGGCAACGCCGATTGGCAGCAGCAGCGAGGCGGCCAGCGCGCCCCAGCCCCGCAGGTTGCGGCTGCGCGCCCGCTTGCGCGCGGCAAAATCCTCCCGCGCCACCCTGGACGCTTCGACCAGCCGTTCGATTTCGCGCTCGGATGGCGCGTCATAATCGATCACCGCAGGAAGGTCGCGGACCGGCGCATCGACCACGGCGACCGACCCGCTTTCGATCCACGCCTTGCCGCACGCCGAGCAATTCATGCGCGCGTTCTGCGCCGCCAGCCGTGATGGCGGAATATCATAACGGGTTGCGCAGGAGGGGCAGTCGATTATCATCTTGGCGCCGGTTGCATCGCGATTCTGATCGAAGGCCGGAACAAGCCCGGCCAGGACGTGACAGAGGTTAACAGCGATTGCGGTTAATGGGTCGTTAAGACCCCGGGTCATAAGTGGGCAAAGGGATAACCGGGAGAGTTGACGAGGTGGTGCGTCTCGAGAATGTCGGCCTGCGTTATGGCCAGGGACCGGAAGTGCTGCGTGACGTGAGCTTTGCGCTGCGGCGGGGCGATTTCCGCTTTCTGACCGGGCCTTCCGGTGCCGGCAAGACCTCGCTGCTCCGCCTCATGTTCCTGGCGCTCAAGCCGACGCGCGGCCTGATCTCGCTGCTGGGCAAGGATGTCGCGACGATCACCAGAAGTGACCTTCCCGGATTGCGCCGCCGCATTGGCGTCGTGTTTCAGGAGTTCCGCCTGCTCGATCACCTTACTACATATGACAATGTGGCCCTTCCCCTGCGCGTCGCAGGCCAGCGCGAGGACAACTACCGTGCTGACGTTATGGAGCTGTTGAGTTGGGTTGGATTGAGTGAACAGGCGACCGCCTATCCACCCGTTTTGTCCGGCGGCGAAAAGCAGCGCGCCGCCATTGCCCGCGCGGTCATCACCAAGCCCGAACTGTTGCTGGCCGACGAACCGACCGGCAATGTCGATCCGGCATTGGGCAGAAGGTTGCTGCGCCTCTTCATGGAACTGAACCGCATGGGGACCACGGTTTTCATCGCCACACATGACACGCAGCTCATTGACCAGGCCCGCATGCCGGTTCTGCACCTTGAGCGCGGTCATATCGTGGAGGCCGCATGAACAGGCACGGTCCGATCATTCCGCCGGAAGCAGCGCCTCTCAAGACCCTGACGGTGGCCATGGCGATCATGTGCTTCCTCGCCTGCCTTGCCATCGGCGCTCTCATTCTCATCAACCGCGCGGTGGACGCGTGGACCGGCGGATTGCAGAGCGAGGTCACTGTCCAGATCAGGCAATTGTCTGACGCCAGGATCGAAGATGAAATTGCCAAGGCCGAGACACTTCTCAAGCAAACTCCGGGCGTTGTCTCCACAACGGTCCTTGATCGCGAGGCTGCGGCAAAGCTTCTTGAGCCGTGGCTGGGACCGATCAAGGAACTCGACGAACTTCCCATTCCCCGCCTGATCCGTGTCACCATCAATCCGGCTGCACCGCCCAGTTTCGATGCGCTCAACGTGGCACTGTCAAAGCAGGTCAGGGGAGCGAGCCTCGATACCCACCAGCGCTGGCAGACCGAACTCACCCGCATGGCGGGCGTGCTCAAATACCTTTCCTATGCCGTACTTGCGCTGATTGCGATTTCGGCAATCGCCATTGTGATATTTGCCACAAGAACGGTTCTCGACGCCAATCGCGATGTTGTCGACGTCCTGCATCTGGTTGGCGCCCGCGACGGCTTCATTGCCCGCCAGGTACAGGGCCGCTTCCTCAAAACCGGACTGATGGCGGGTTGTGCCGGCCTTCTGGCCGGCCTGATGACGTTTCTGCTGCTGGGCTTTAGTGGTTCTGGTCCAGGTTCAGGCGGTATTGCGGAGGCCAGCCGCAGCCTTCTGTTTGCACCCGTCGGCATCTCATGGCGAAGCTACGCAACACTTCTCGCCGTTCCAATCGTTGCTACATTGATCAGTGTACTGACGGCAAAATTCACCTTGATGCGCATGCTGCACGGCGAGTGGTGAGATGCTTGGCCTTCGCTCCTTCATCTTCAATGTTGTCTTTTATATCAATCTGTTTTTGTTTCTCGTGCTCGGCTGGGGTTTCTATTTCACCCCGCGCAAGTGGTCGATTGAAGCCTTGAAACAATGGGCCAGGGCTTCGCTCTGGCTGCTGCGTGTCATTGCCGGTATCCGCATGGAGGTAAGAGGCCGTGAGCACCTTCCCGCGGGCGCTGCCCTGATTGCCAGCAAGCATCAATCCACTTGGGAAACTTTTGCCCTTCTGCCGCTCTTCGAAGACCCTGCCATGGTCCTGAAGCGTGAGCTCGTATTCATTCCCCTGTTTGGCTGGTTCATCCCCAAGTTCCGGATGATCCCGGTGGAAAGAAGCTCGGGCGCGTCCGCCCTCAAACGCATGATCAATGGCGCTGCCGAAGCAATCCGCATGAAGCGCCAGGTGATTATTTTTCCCGAAGGTACCCGCCGGACACCCGGCGATCCTCCGGCCTACAAGCCGGGCGCTGCCGCACTCTATCTGAAGCTTGGGGTGTCATGTGTTCCTATCGCATTGAATTCAGGCGTTTACTGGCCGCGCCGCAAATTTCACCGTTATCCCGGTACAATCATTGTCGAAATTCTCCCGCCGCTTCCTGCCGGACTGCCAAGGAAGGAGTTTTCCGAACGGCTCGTCACAAATATCGAAACCGCCACCGCAAGGCTTGTGAACGAGGCGAAAGTAGGGTACAAATAGAGAACATAAAGTTCGCGAGTAAAGCCCATGCCTAGCCAAGCGCTTGACCCTATCTCGACCGAGATCTGGGACATGAAATACCGCTTCCGGGAAGCCGATGGCACCATCCACGATCAGAGCGTGGAGGATACCTGGAGGCGCGTGGCCAATGCAGTGGCTGCCGCCGAGGCACCGGACCGGCGCGAACATTGGGCCAATGCCTTCTATGACATACTCGCAGGCTATCACTACCTCCCGGCTGGGCGCATTCTTTCGGGCGCAGGCACCGGCCGCACCGTGACGCTGTTCAATTGCTATGTGATGGGCAATCTCGACGATTCACTCAACGGGATTTTCGAGGGTCTGAAGGATGCCGCTCTCACCATGCAGCAGGGTGGCGGCATCGGCAATGATTTCTCGACCCTGCGGCCGAAGGGAGCACCGGTTCAGGGCGTGGGCGCGGACGCATCGGGACCTGTGAGCTTCATGGATGTCTGGGACGCCATGTGCCGCACCATCATGTCCGCCGGTTCACGCCGCGGCGCCATGATGGCCACGTTGCGTTGCGATCATCCTGACATTGAGGAGTTTATCGCCGCCAAGCGCGCTCCTTCACGCTTGCGCAATTTCAATCTCTCGGTGCTGGTGACTGACGCCTTCATGGCCGCGGTTAAGGCAGATGCCGGCTGGCCCCTGGTTTTCGCCGGGACTACTTACAAGATCGTCGGGGCCAGCGCCCTCTGGGATCAGATCATGCGCTCGACCTACGATTATGCCGAACCCGGCGTGATCTTCATTGACCGCATCAATGCCGCAAACAATCTCTCCTATTGTGAAACCATCAGCGCAACCAACCCTTGCGGCGAGCAGCCGCTCCCGCCCTATGGCGCCTGCCTGCTGGGATCGGTCAATCTCTCGCGGCTGATTGATCGTCCGTTTACGGATGAAGCAGTTTTGAACGAGGATGAACTGCGCCGCATTGTGCCGCTGGCCATCCGCTTCATGGACAATGTTATCGACGTGTCGCGCTATCCGCTGGAAGCGCAGGCCGCGGAAGCAAAGGCCAAGCGCCGCATCGGCCTCGGCATGACCGGTCTGGCCGACGCACTTGTCATGTGCGGCCTCAGATATGGCACTCCCGACGCGGCCGCCATGGCCGGGCGATGGATGGCACTGATTGAACGTGAGGCTTATTTGGCCAGCGCCGGACTTGCCCGCGAAAAAGGCCCATTTCCGCTCTTTGACGCGGACAAGTATCTTTCGAGTGGCCACGCTGCCGGACTTGCTGCGGACATTCGCAAGGCGATCGCCAGGGACGGCATCCGCAACGCGCTTCTGAACTCCATTGCGCCAACAGGGACGATCTCGCTCTTTGCTGGCAATGTTTCGAGCGGCATCGAGCCCATCTTCGCCGTCAGCTACGACCGCAAGGTTCTGCTGCCCGATGGTGCGAGCCGCACCGAGCGTGTCGTCGACTATGCCGCACGGCTGTATCGGAGCCTGCACGGCGGCGATGCGGCCCTGCCCGCAGCATTCGTGACCGCAGGCGAGCTTTCGCCGCATCAGCATTTGATCATGCAGGCTGCGGTGCAGCGCCATGTCGACAGCGCCATCTCAAAGACCATCAACTGCCCGGCATCACTGGCCTTCGAGGATTTCAAGGCCGTCTATCTCAAGGCCTATGAACTGGGCCTGAAGGGCTGCACTACCTTCCGTCCCAATGAAGTGACCGGATCGGTTCTCAGTCTTGCCAGCGCCAAGCCGCCGTCCGAGGTGGGCGAGGTGGTCTATATGAAGCGCCCGCTCGAGCGCCATGAGGTCTTGCCGGGGTTCACTTACAAGCTCAAGTGGCCGGACTCAGACCACGCCATCTATATTACCCTCAATGACATCATGCAGGACGGCCGGCGCCGTCCCTTCGAGATATTCATCAATTCGAAGAACATGGAGCACTACGCCTGGACCGTGGCGCTTACCCGCATGATCTCGGCGGTATTCCGGCGTGGCGGCGATGTGTCTTTCGTGGTCGAGGAACTGAAGGCGGTATTCGATCCGCGCGGCGGCCAATGGATGGAGGGCCGCTATGTGCCGAGCCTTCTGGCGGCGATCGGCGGCATCATCGAGCGCCACATGATCGACACCGGGTTTCTCCGGCGCGAGGAAACGCCGCGACTGTCGGATCCCCTCGCCATGGCTGTCAACGATGGCGCACGCGCCGGCCAGTGCCCCCGTTGCGGCGAGGCCTCGCTGGTCCATCAGGAAGGCTGCTCGACCTGCCTGAGTTGCGGATTTTCCAAATGTGGTTGAAAATTAAGGTTGACAGGCATGACATTTCGTTCTATGTTTGTTCCCATGCTGATACAAGGTCACCCAATGACGTCCACCCTTCTTCGCGACACCGGCGATGATGGCCGCTTCTGGTACTGGCGCGGGGCCTCAGGCCGCCGCTACATTCATTCGGTATATCCGTCGGACGCCTGCCCTCCCCTTCCGGGTGCCATCTATGTTGCGGTAAGGCGCGTCGGCTCGTTGCGCACCGCTGTTGGTGCTGGCCGTTTCTCGGTCTTCTGGGATCTGGCTTCAAAGGATCCCGTGGCAGAGGCTTTGGCGGGTTTGGGCGCCAACGAGGTTCACGTCCATCTTCTGGCCACGAGCGAGGAAATGGCCCGTAGCATTTTCGCTGACATTGAACTGGCCCTGTCCGATGCGGACAGGGCCTCGCCCCATTGCGATGGTGTTTCCCTCCCGATGACTCTCGCCGCCTAGAGCCGGGTTGCGAGATGTTCAAGTGTATTGTCGTGAATGGTCATGTCGCGAAGGTGTTGCACTGTGGCCAGGACATAGTCACGGCAATCACCTGATTGTCCTTTGCCCTGGAGGATGAAGCGGAGTTGGTCTTCGGCGGAAAGCTGTCCGGCATATTGGGCATGCTGGCAATCGACGACATAAGTGACAGCCTCGACCGGTGCCGTGTCGCCACTGGGGCGTATGCGGCAGGGAATCTCGCGGTAGACCATCGTCACTTGCTCGCGTGATCTGAGATAGGCAAGGGTGTGTTCGCGCTTTTCGGCAGCAACCCGGAAGCCGATGCCATCGCAGGAGCCACCGCGATCCAGCCCCATGACAAGACCCGGTCGCTCCGGTGTTCCCCGATGCACATGTGAGTAGACGCAAAGCGAGCGATGATAGCCGTGGATGCGCGCGCGTCGCTGCTCGATGAATTCAAAGCCCGGCCGCCACATCAGCGAGCCATAGCCAAAGACCCAGAAACTCTTCATTCTCGCCTGTAACACCGTCAGCCCAGCAGGGGTCATTTCGCAGCACATGCCGTCACGATCCGCAAGTCCCCTCCGCATGGCGCTGCCGCTTTTGCTCGTTCTGGGCTTGGCGCTGCTGTGGTCGGGCTATTGGTATCTCCTTTCGAGCAAGGCACAGGAACTCTATGCCAGTGCCCGGAGCGACATGGCGGCAAAAGGGATGACCCTGAGCTGCGCCAAAACAGCTTGGGGCGGCTTTCCGTTCCGCCTGACGATGAAGTGCGCCAATCCGGAGTTCATTGTAACTGCACAAGGAAAATCCACCACAGTCACCGCCGGCAGTCTGCTGGTCCTGATGCAGGCCTATGACTATCGCCACTTCATAGCCGTCATCGATGGCCCATCACGTCTGTCGGAGGAGGGGTCGCCAGCGCTCGACTTCGCCTTTGACCAGCTAACTTCGAGTCTCGTCCTGTCGAATGGCAAGCCCGCTCGCCTCGGCGTTGAAATCCCCCTCCTTGCCATCGGAAAGCTCGGGAGCGCCAACAACATCCTTTTGAACGCCAGCATTGATTCCTTCGGAAATCTCGCGGCGGCGGCATCTGCCAAAAATCTTAAGACCTTCACGCCGAAGCCGTTCGCACTCGACAGCGCCACATTCGAGGTGACCACGCCGGCAGCGATCATCACCAGCGCCGATCCACTCCGCACGATGGCCAGTGAGGGCGTGAAGTTTGACGTCACTCATTTCGAGGCAGCGCGGGGCAAACTCACTATTTCGGCAGAAGGTGAAGCTGGCTTGAACCCTGATGCAAGACTTGAAGGCCAGGCCACCGCGACTGTCAGCGATCTTGAATTGCTCATCGCAGAGATCAGGCAGTCCGCCATCCTCGCCGATAAGGACGTCGACCAGATCCACAAATTCATGAAGATCTTCATAGCCGGAAATCCCCGCCCCAGCTTCATGCTCAAGGCAACGGCTGGAGCGATTAGCTGGGGACCTCTCAAAATTGCCGAATTGCCACCATTCCTGTAACGCATCTGTTGCATGCTGGAGTTTATGAAATTGAATTTGCGTTCATTTAAACCGATGCTACGACTGCCCATAATGACAGGATGGGCGAACATCATGCTTGTGCCGCACGACGTTGATGGCAAACGGCGGATATCATTCATGCTGCTTGGCCTCGCCGCAATTGGCTGGATCAGCCTGGTGATGGCCATCGTGCTCAATCGTTCGATCGCCGAACGTCTGCTCATACATGAAGCTGAAGTCAGCCAGGAGTTTCTCTCCAGCGCATTGCGGTCAGAGGCGAACGAAGCGTCCCTGTTTGCCGAACCCGCTCCAAGCCCTGCACTCGCCGCTTTCGCCAGCTATGTACAGAACATGCCGGACGTCATCCGGGCCAACGTCTACTCGCCCGATGGCTTTATCCGCTTCTCCACCGAGAAGAACATCATTGGCGTGAAATTCGAGAACAACCCCGAACTGGCGGCCGCCTTCGCCGGAAGGCTCAGTGCCAGGCTGGAGGAAGTTTCGGATAATACCAAACCGGAGCACCTGGCGGTCAACCGTACCGGCAGCGGCAAGCTGATCGAAGCCTATATTCCCATTGTTGGAAGATCCGGCAGCATCGTCTCGGTGGTTGAATTCTACCGCCCACCGCACCGCATCGAAGCAGTCATGACCGACATTTCGACCATAATTCGGGCCGCATCCCTGATCGGCGGCCTGATCATGTTTCTGGCCTTTTACTTCTTCTTCATCCGCAACCTGCCGGAATCGGCCAACCGCAAAGCGCCATGACCGGGTCTTCCGGTCCAAGGCGTTCGCGGGTTGAAAAACCGTCGCGAACCATATATGAGGGCCCCATCCATCCGGGCCGCCTTAGCTCAGCCGGTAGAGCACCGCATTCGTAATGCGGGGGTCGCGTGTTCGAGTCACGCAGGCGGCACCATCACTCCCATTGTGCATTTCCGGCCACACCTTGCCTTTTCAAGCAGGCAGGAACCTCTTCCAAAGATCTTCGACTTGGCCACGAGTCAGAAATCGACCGTGGTGATCCGGGTGACGGCATAAGCTCCGAGATCGA
>JANMMJ010000207.1:0-35078 GCA_031373255.1 Hyphomicrobiales bacterium | reverse complement strand
TTCGCCGATGCAGACGTCCACGGTCTTCTGGCCGTATTTGTCCAGCATGGCGATCAGATTGCGCTCACCCACCTGGCAAGCGCCGATCAGCGCATTGAAATCGCCTTCCTGGTCGCGCCTGGCCCGCATGTTGGTGAAGATCATGTTGAGCACGTCATGGCGGGGCTTGCCCCGATCCCAGATCTTCACCGGCGGAATGCGCAGGCACTCGGCGTAGATTTCCTTGGCGTTGGGATTGTATCCGGCAGGCACTGGCCCGCCGATATCGGTCAGGTGGCCCTTGCACACCGTCCAGTAGACAAGCCTGCCCTTGTAGAAGACCGGCTTGTACATGCAGGTGTCGATGGCATGGCTGCCGCCGAAGGCCGGGTCGTTGTGGAGGATCAGGTCGCCTTCATGAATGTCGCCCTCGAAGAATTTGGCGACGGCCTTCATGGCGGGAATAAGGGAGCCCAGATGAATCGGAATGTCCTGGCCCTGGAGGATCATTTCCGGCCTGGCATTGAACAGGGCGGTTGAATAATCATGCGCCAGGTTGAACACCGAGGACCGCGCGGTCTTCTCCAGCGCCAGGGTCATTTCACGCTGGGTGGTTTCGAGCACGCCGCGGATGACCGAGAGCGTGATTGGATCGATCTTCGATTTGCGTTTTTTGGCTGCAGATGCCTTGGCCATGGGTTCCCTCGTAATATTGCAGCAAGCCTAGGCCGACGGGCGCCCAAGGTCTTGGGCTTGAGGGAGCGGGTGTTTGTCCAGGGAGGAATGGGAAGTGAGTTATTTGCGATTCTCGAGTTCTCTAGCAAGGCCCCACGCCCCTGTCAGGTTGAAATTCCCGATCGGGACATTTTTGGCACTGAACCCGTTACTTTGACACATTTTTCCTGATCGGGAAATTAATATTGATATTGTTTAGAAACTCATGCTAATTTCCCGCTCGGTAAATATCATGCTCAAACGCGCGCTCACCACTGCCGAAATCGGCGACATCGTTCGGACCACCCGCAAGGCCGCTGGCCTGCGGCAGGACGAACTTGCGGGCGCTGCGGGCGTCGGCCTGCGCTTCATCGTCGATCTCGAAGCGGGAAAGCCAACCGCGCAAATCGGCAAGACGCTCCAAGTTCTGGCGGCGCTTGGCTGCTGCATCAATATCACGCCGCCCCAACCCAAAGGAGCGCGAAAACCATGACGCGCGTCCTTGATGTCTGGTGGAACGGGCGCATTGCCGGCCAGCTAACGCAAGACCAGCATGGCGAACTCGGTTTCGCCTATGCGCCGGATTGGCTCAAGGATGGCGCGGCACCACCATTGTCGGCCTCACTGCCAAAGCGGGCGGAGCCCTTCACCCGCCGCGAGTGCCGCCCATTCTTCGGTGGCCTCCTGCCGGAAGAAAGTCAGCGGGATCGCGTGGCGCAGGCTCTGGGTGTGTCTCGCGGCAATGATTTCGCCCTTCTTGATCGGCTTGGCGGCGATGTTGCGGGCGCCCTCCAGCTTTTACCTCCCGGCGAAACACCGCCCTTGTCTGCTCCCGATCAGCGGCCAATGCCGCTCGACGAGGCGGGCCTTATCCGGGTGCTGGATGCGCTGCCTCACCGCCCGCTCCTCGCAGGCGAGGAAGGGCTGCGCCTGTCTCTTGCTGGCGCGCAATCGAAACTGCCGGTGGTTCTGGTAAATGGTGCTGTCGCCTTGCCTGCGCCCGGTCAGCCTACAACGCACATTCTCAAGCCATCGATTTCACGTTTCCCGGCCACCACCGAGAACGAAGCCTTCATCATGCGGCTTGCCGCCGCCGTTGGCCTCGATGTCGCGCCGGTCGAGCCGCGTGTTGTGCAGGAACGCTCGTTCCTGCTGGTTCAGCGCTATGACCGTGCGGACGGTGACGATGGAAAAGTGCACCGCATCCATCAAGAGGATTTCTGCCAGGCGCTCGGTGTCCCGCCGGAAACCAAATACGCCAGCGAGGGCGGGCCGGCTTTCAGGGATTGCTTCGCGCTTCTCCGCCGTGTCGCGACCCGGCCTGCGGTCGATGTGCTGAAACTGCTGGACGCCGCGATCTTCAATGTGATCGCCGGGAACGCCGACGCCCACGGCAAGAACTTCTCGATCCTCTATGACGCCGAAGGCCCGCGCCTCGCCCCGCTCTATGATTTGCTGGCAACTGTTGCTTATCCCGAACTCTCGCAGAAATTTGCCATGAAGATCGGCAAACAAGCGAGCCTCAATGAGTTGAACACAAAAGGCTGGACCGCCTTCGCCTCTGAAGCGGGACTCGGCCTGCCGCTGATCCGGCGGCGGATCGGCGAGATCAGTGAAAATGTAATTGTTGCGGCGAAGCAGGTCGCTGGGATGCTGATGGCACGCGGCCTGGATGATGCGGCCATTTCAAGATTCGCAGAATTGACCTGCGAACGAGCCGAACGATGCGCATCTATGATCCGCAAAGCATCAGGAAAGGCGAGCGGCGCAGACTTGGTTTGAGAGCCGTAGATTTCTGACTACGGTATAGCGCGCATGGTATTGAGGCTGGATTCAATAGGGAGGCGAGCGATGGTCTTTGGAACGTGCGCAAGAATTCTTGATTTCCAGCGCAACTGCATTGTTTCAGTTGTCGTGATCAAGAAACTGGAAAATTTTAGAACTCGCTTCAGTTTTGCGCTTCGATACCAATTTTGCTCAGCGCATATTCGTCTTTAAGTGACAGTAATTTTTCCTTGAATACAGAATAGTCGCGAACAAACTCATGGACATTTTCGTCGAGGTGAAAATCGCGCTTGAGCGTGTTCAAAGAAACGCGAATTGCGTCTGCCTCAATTGTATCGTCAAGAGCCGTCTCGATATTACCAAGGCAATCTAGTGTTCGTTCCTTAGTCGCATTGTCTGAATGATCTCGAATGAACCCCTTCACCGTGCGCTCGACTAGGCTCCCTACACGCTCTTTGCGGCTGTCTAGCTCCGCTTCAAGTCGCTTTTTGTTGATAACCTTGAAGAGTTGTCTCATACGATTGAGGAAGAGATCGACCTGATCTGAAAGCACAGAGGAATTATCCGAATTCTTGCACTGCTGCACCACTGATCGAGCGAAGCCAATTTTGTCGAGGTGGAGGGAGCGTTTTTTTGCAGCTGAATTTAACTTGTCAAAGAGCTGCAACTCTTTGCTTGTGTCGGATACCAAATCATCTTCCTTCAGTTTGCATGGTGACGAATCCATGTATTGCGTCAACTCTTCCAGGAATTGATTGGCAGCTGCGATAGCAAGCGGTACAGGAATTAAATCTTCGATCTCCAGCACATTTCCTTTCTTCACTTTTTCGAATTCTATTTCACCAAGTTGAAGAACAAAATCTCTGCGGATAAGTCGACGAAATTTCGGATCGTCTTTGCGCATCAGCTTTGCAACTCTGTCGCCCTCCTTGTCAGAATCCAGCAGCGCCAACACTGGGGGCTTGTCGCTATCTCGCCCCCGAATTAGATATAGCATGTAAGGGATTTGACTGGCCGAACCAGCAGGCACAATGACCAAACGGTTCAAATTTAGCGTCTCGCTCTCTGATGAAGTTGGAGACAACCGTGTAAGTCGAGCAGCGCCTGACAAAAGTATTTGATCTGCGGTGCCCTCTACCAGAAGATTGCAAGCACCGATAAAAGCTGTCTCTCCAACGAAAGCCCCGAATGCAGACCGAAGAGGCTCGTAGTGGTTATGTGAAACGTCGCGAATTGCTCTGGTTCCAACAAGTCCCTTTCCTTTTTCCAGGACACGAATTCGATCAGCATGATTTTTGTCGATTAGGAAAGGAGAGTGAGTGACGAAAACCACCTGTATTGGTGCTACATCAGTTTCTGGCCGTGCAAAATCGTCAAAAATCTTGAGCAGATCTTGTTGTGCTTCTGCTGACAAATAGGCATCTGGCTCATCCATCAAAAGAATCTCGGCGCGTTCTTTTGACCGCTGGCGTGATCGCGACTGGATCAAATAGGAGAGGAAGTATTTTAATCCACTGCTTCGCTCACCAAAAGTATACTCTGTTCCTGTTCGATCTTGAATTGTGAAAACCAGATCCATCTCGCGGGGAGTTATCCGTAAAGAAAAGTCTCTGTCTTGGACCCACCATTTAGGGAAGTTCAGATTGTTGGCCAACATCAGGTTGATGCTCTTAACAAGGGCGTTTGCGTAGCCATCCTCGCCATCTGCAATTGCCTCAGATAGTTCATTGAGGCGACTGGGGTCAACATTTGCTATTCCGACCAAGAGACTCCGTGCAAGTTGAAGCGAAGTTTCGGAGACCTCAATTTCTTCCACGCGCCTAAGCTCTCCATCTTCGCGGAAGTGCGGGTTTAATTTGCTAAAGATTGATGGAGCAGAGGTGGAGAACTCTTGCTGGCTCGCTGGCCAACCGTTGGCAACATCCGCGACGGCATTCATTAAAGTCGATCTAAACTTGCGAGAAGCAAATGCTGCTCTGTAAGTCTCGGGGTCAGCAAGCCAGGTAAGTGGTACAGAACTGGGCAACGCGACATCAGATTTGATCTCGAACGGTTGCGGAAGGATTTCCCGCCCAAACTCGCAAGCATCCTGACCTAGAATTTCTATCGTTTCGAAAGTCTCTTCCTTTGGAAAGTAAAAGGTCAGTTTCTCGGGAGATTCACGAAACATCATGAAGGAACCAAATTGGGAAGGGGCGCCCGTTAGCTGGTCATGCAACTTATGGGCTTCATCGTCAGTAACATTGTTCCATTCTAGGCCAATGTGTGGCCAGCATTCTTTGCCTCGTTCCACATTAAAAAAGGGAGAGTAGCGACAAAGGTCGCGCTGGGAAAAGCCACTGCCAGTGATTCCCTTTTTTATGGCTCTTAGTAGATGGCTCTTACCTGACTCGTTTGCTCCAACAATGGTCGTGATCTCTGAATCAATGGGAATTCTGATGTAGGGGTAAAGATCAGCTCCATAAGAGTCCCATGGTTTTGGTTTAAAATCTTGATGGGATTTACGAAGAGAGTCGAAGTTAAATGACTTAAAAAATCTGATGAATACTGACTTAAGTTTCATTTGCGCCACTAGCCCTTATTAGTTTCGCTTGTTGTCGATTACATCAATATCATTTTATCTTTAAAATCGAACAATTATGTAGAATCAAGGATTGTTATGCTTAAATTGCGGTAGAGAAAAATATTAACGTCTCTTTCCAGAAGCTCAGACATGCCTACCAAGCTTGCTCCAAGGCTAGGCCTGCCCTAGGCTTTGTCGCGATCGCCGGATGCGCCCATGAAATCCATCATCACCACCAGTCAGGTTGCGCTGCAGGATCGCAGCCGGCATTGGCATGACGCCATTGCCAGCACTTATTTTCCGCTGGACCTCAAGTTCCGTTCGCCGGAACGGTTTTCGGGCGATCTTTCGATCTGGCAGCTTGGTGCCGTGTCGCTGTCGCGGCTGACATCGGAAGCGCTGCAATATCGCCGGCTGCCGCATCATTTCAAGGCGGAGCGGGATGAGCATTTCCTGATCACCGTGCCGGCGCGCTCGGAAGTGTTCTTCTCGCAATGCGGCAAGGACGTGCGCTGCAATCCGGGCGGCTTCCTGCTGGAGCGGAGCCACGAGCCTTACGAATTCAGCCATGACGAGGCGGCCGATCTCTGGGTGTTCAAGGTGGAGGCCAAGGCGCTCGGCGGGCGTATCCGCCAGCCGGACCGGTTCTGCTCGATGCAGTTCAATGCCGCCGATGGTGCGGGCGGGCTGTTCAGCGACATGCTGCACCTGATCCCGGCGCGCTTCGATGCCATGTCGCCGGAGGTGCGCGCCACGGTTGGCCAGCAGCTGGTCGATCTCCTGGTGCTGGCGCTCAAGGCGGACGAGCGCACGCTGACGTCCGGCACCTCCACGGTGCGCGAGGCGCATCTCACCCGCATCGAGAGCTTCATCCGCAAGAACCTCAGCGACTGCGAGCTTGATCCCGACGCCATAGCCAGGGCCTGCGGAATTTCCACGCGCTACCTGCACGAACTTTTCCGCGATACCAACCAGACGCTCGGCAGCTGGATCAGGGACCAGCGGCTGGAAGCCTGCCGCGCGATGCTGCGCGATCCGGCCAACCGGCAGACCGTGGCCGAAATCGCCTATCGCTGGGGCTTCAGCGACCAGGCGCAGTTTTCCCGCGCTTTCAAGACGTCGTTCGGCGTGGCGCCGAAGGAGTTCCGGGCCGAGCAGAAGGGCCAGGGTGGCGAGGCCAAGAGCGAGAAGTGAAAGCGTTCCAATATCCATGGAACAAATATAGAACATTAAATTCCAGAAGTCAAGATTTAATTCACATATTTTTAGTTCTCCATAGCCGGGCTCAACCCGGCTATCCATGCCTTTCTGGGGAAATACGGACCTAAGTCGCTGGATGGCAGGCTCGAGGCCTGCCATGGAGAGTATGGTCAGAGGCTGTCGCGCACCTTGTCGAGGAGCTTCTGCCGGTCCTTCCTCGCCCTCAGGGCCTGCGCCATTGTGACCTCGACGAATTGCGCCGGCATGTGCGGCTGGAGCTGGCCGATTAGGTCCATGTCGGCCGAAACAACGGTTCCCACCATGAAGTACCCTCCGCCCGAGACGGCATCGCGATGCAGCACGATGGGTTCGGTGCCGCCCGGCACCTGCACCGAGCCGTAAGGATAGCAGGCATCGACGATGTTGGAAGGATCGGAGCCAGCGCCAAAGGGCTGCTCGCGCGGCATGAATTCCAGAGGCTTGCCGCCCTTGAAGCGATAGCCGATGCGGTCAGCCTCGGGCGCCACTTTCCAGGTGTCGGCAAAGAACTGCTTGCCGGCACCCGCCGTGATGCGGTGCCAGTAGAGGCCCGGCATCATGCGAAGTTCGGCGGGCGAGCCCGGCAAACGGCGCAGTTTTTCGGGCACGGTGCGGCCTTCCTTCGCCGCCCTGCCCTTGCCCACCGGCAACTTGTCGCCCGCCTCGAGCTTGCGGCCCTTGAAGCCGCCAAGGGCTCCCAGCGTGTAGGTCGAGCGTGAACCTAGAACCACGGGCACATCGATGCCGCCCGAAACCGCGATATAGGCACGAGCACCCTTTTTGAGAAAATCAAAGCTGAGCGTCTGGCCCTTCTTGACCTTGAAGGAGGTCCAGGTGGGCTGCGGATCGCCGTTGACCTTCGGCGGAAGCTCGGCACCGGTCACCGCCACCGTGGCGTCATCGGTGAATTGCAGTTCCGGCCCCATGAACACGGCCTCCAGAACGGCAGCGCCCTCCTTGTTGCCCACCAGCAGGTTGGCAGCACTCAGCGCAAAGCGGTCCATGCCGCCAGAAAGCGGAATGCCGATGTGGTAATAGCCAGGGCGGCCCAGGTCCTGAACCGTGGTCGAGAGGCCCGGCTTGATGACTTTAACGGCCATAGAGCGTCTCCATCAGCTGCTTGTTGGTGCCATCGATATCCTTCTGGAACTGGTCAAGCGAGAAGGTCACGTCACGCATGCGAGGGGTGAATTTGCCCTTGTCCACCGCAGCGACAGTCTCGTCATACTCGGCGCGGTCAATCGGCTTCCATTTGACGATGTCGCCCGGCTTGAACAGGCACATGAAATCACGGAGGTATTTGATTTTCTGGTTGGGATCGTAAATCGGCATGGGCGTGATGCCGAACATCTGGTAGCCGCCAGCGCCCCGCACCGAGTAGATGCAGCCGAAGCAGCCGCCATGGCCCACCGTGAGTTTTGGCGTATCGGTGCGTGGACGGAGATATTTGGGCGACTGAATCTGCCTTTGGCGGTCAACCATCTGGTAGAGAAACGGCAGGCCTGCGACGAAGCCCACCATGGAGACGAACCATGGCGCACCCGAATGGGCCTTGATGAAACCATCAACGCCGTCGAGGTGATTGATGCGCGCGGTGTATTCGATGTCGGTCGAATTCGGATCCTGGTGGCGCTCGCGGAATCGCATCAGCGTCTCATGCGTCCAGGGATCGTTGTAGAGCACCGGAATTTCGATGATCCGCGTCTTGAGCGAGGCCCTGGATTTGCTCGCTGTCTTCTCGATGGCTTTCAGCTCCTTCAGCATGTCGGCCGGCTTGATCCTGTCGGGATCGAACTTGATCTGGAAGGACGCATTGGCGGGGCAGATTTCGGTTACACCCTTGATATTCGCCTTTTTCACCGCACTGGTGATCGAAAGGCTCTTGAAGAAAGCCTCAAGCGACATCTCTTCATCGCACTCGACAAAGATGTGTTCATCGCCACCATAAGAGTATCGGGTCTTCATGTGCGGAACGCCTCCCTCATGAATTCAGTTTCTGGGCATTGTCTTCAAGCCAGCTTTCCAGCCAGCGGGTATGGAACTGGGCACTCCTGACGGATGGGTCCGCCGCCAGAAGCTGGTGCAGCGGCTTGGTCGTCCTGAGGCCGCCGATCTCAAGTTCGGCAAGGGCGCGCGTCATGCGGGAAAGGGCAGCGTCGCGGTTCTCGTCCCAGACGATCAGCTTGCCGAGCAGCGAATCGTAGAAAGGCGGAACCTGATAACCATCATAGAGCATGGTATCGAACCGTGTGCCCGGGCCTCCCGGAACCCGGAGTGATGAAACGGTTCCCGGAAATGGCGCAAAGTTCTTGCCCGGATCTTCCGCATTGATGCGCACTTCGATGGCGTGACCGTGCATGCGGACCTCGCCCTGCGTGAGGCTCAGGCGCGCGCCACCGGCGATGCGGATCATCTCGCGCACCAGATCGATGCCGGTGATCATTTCCGTCACCGGATGCTCGACCTGGATGCGGGTGTTCATCTCGATGAAATAAAACTGCCGGGTGATGTCATCGTAGAGATATTCGAGCGTGCCGGCGCCGCGATAGTTGACGGCTTCCGCAAGGGCGACCGCCGAAGCGCAGAGCTTTTCCCGGATATCCTGCGGCAGAACCACCGATGGCGCTTCTTCCCAGACTTTCTGGCGGCGGCGCTGCAGCGAGCATTCACGTTCGAAGCAATGGATGGCGCGGTGGCCATCGCCTAATATCTGCACTTCGATATGGCGGGCGCGCTCGATGACCTTCTCGACATAAAGCCCGCCATCGCCAAAAGCAGCCCTGGCTTCGGCGCTGGCCTGCGGCATCAGGGTTTCGAATTCCTCCATGGTATGGGCAATGCGGATGCCACGGCCGCCGCCGCCCGCCGCCGCCTTGATCATCACCGGGAAACCGATTGACGCAGCGATGGCGCGGGCCTGATCCGGGTCGTCGATCCGGCCATCCGAGCCTGGAACAACCGGCACCCCTGCGGCCTGGGCCGCGACGCGGGCAGCAACCTTGTCACCCATGGTGCGGATGGCATCACCCTTCGGGCCTACAAAAATCAGCCCGGCCGCCTCAACCGCATCGGCAAAGCCAGCGTTTTCAGCGAGGAAGCCATAGCCCGGATGCACCGCATCGGCACCTGTCTTTTGCGCTGCGTCGAGAATGGCCTGGATATTGAGATAGGACTTCGCCGCATGGGGCGGACCAATATTAACGGCTTCGTCGGCCAGCTTGACGGCCAGCGATTCCGTATCCGCCGTGCTATGAACCTGCACGGTCGCAATGCCAAGCTCTCGCGCGGCGCGTATAATGCGCACGGCAATCTCGCCGCGATTGGCGATCAGGAGCCTGGTTATCGCCATCAATCAGGCGATCTCGACGAGCGGCTGCCCGGCCATCACCGGCTCTTCATTGTCGACAATGAATTTCACGATTTTTCCCGCGATATCGGCCTTCACCTCATTGAAGGACTTCATCACCTCGATCAGGCCAATGACATCGCCCACCGCCACGGTGTCGCCAACGTTCTTGTAGTCGGCCTTATCGGGTGCGGGCTTGCGATAGAAAGTGCCGGGAAGCGGCGACAGAACTTGCTTGGACATCGGGATCCTCGTCGAATCATGCAGCGTCAAGATAAGGTTTCACAGCGTCACGCACGGCGACCGCAATGGCAACTGCATTCGGTGTATCGGAATGCACGCAGATTGCATCGGCGCGCACCGCCACATCCTTGCCGCCCACACTCCTGACCTTGCCTTCGCGGATGGCGCGCAGGCATTTGGCGGATGCCTCAGCCGGATCCTTGGCGTCGTGTTCGCGGGTGATGATCAGGCCGCCATCGTCGTTGTAGTCCAGGTCCGCGTAAAACTCGGCAATGAAGGCGTGACCGCGCGCCTGGTAGACTTTCTCGTGCAGCGTGTTGATCATGCCGTAGAGGGGCACCTTGTAGACGTCTGCCGCGTCACAGACGGCATGGGCGATATCCTCCATGCGTGCCGCCATGCCATAGAGCGAGCCATGCGGCTTGATGTGGTTCAGCTTCAGGCCCTCGGCATCGAGAAAGCCCTTCAACGCGCCGATCTGGTAGATGATGCAGTTGGCAAGCTCGTCGCGGCCGATCTTCATCTCGCGCCGTCCAAAGCCCTGCAGGTCCGGCAGGGAGGGATGGGCGCCAACCTTCACCCCATGCTTCTTGGCGAGGCGGACGGTCGCCCGCATGTGGTTGAAATCGGAGGCATGGAAGCCACAAGCCACATTGGCAACGGTGATGAGCGGCATGAGCCCCGCGTCATCGCCCATCCTGTAGAGCCCGAATGCCTCGCCCATGTCGCAGTTGATGATCGTCATCTCGGGCCTCCCCAGGTCGCGGAAACACAAATCTTGCGGTGCGTGGGCGATATTGTAAAATTGGAAAAACTGTTCATGCATATCGAAAAAACCGATAATGACGCTATCGATCAAGCAAGTCCGTTATTTCATTGCCACGGCCAATGCCGGCCAGGTCAGCCAGGCGGCAATCGAATTGAGCGTGTCGCAATCGACAGTCACGGCGGCGCTGAAGCAACTTGAGGAGGATCTGGGTGTCACATTGTTCGCACGCCACCCATCCGGCGTTGCACTGACAGCGGAAGGGGCGCGCTTCCTCCAGCATGCGCGCAATATCATGGCGGCAGTCAATGCCGCCGAGCACGCGCCGCTCACGGCGGATATGGCTCTCGCGGGTACGGTCCGGATCGGGGTGAGCTACACGGTAGCCGGTTATTTCCTGCCCCGCCACTACGCCCGGTTTTGCCGCAGCTATCCCGGCATCAGGGTCGAACTCAGTGAACTGCCACGAAGCGCCATTGAGAGCGGCCTCAGGGACGGTTCGCTTGATCTCGCCGTCATGCTGGTTTCGAACCTGAGCGATCACAAGCGCATTGCCCACGAGACCCTGTTGCGGTCAAGGCGGCGGTTGTGGCTGCCGGTCGAACATCCGCTCCTGGCCCATGAACAGATCACGCTCGAGGACGTCGCGCGCCAGCCATATGTGATGCTTTCGGTCGATGAGGCCAATCAGAGCGTGGTCAAATACTGGAAGCCCACCGGCCTCAAACCCAATATCGTCTTCAGCACCTCATCGGTGGAAGCTGTGCGCAGCATGGTGGCGGACGGGATCGGCATCACCATCCTCTCCGACATGGTGTACCGGCCATGGTCGCTGGAAGGCCAGCGGATTGAACAACGCAATGTGCTGGCCGATATTCCGACAATGGACGTGGGCGTTGCATGGAGCCGCAGCCGGCCACAATCACCGGCCACGAAAACACTGCAGGATTTTCTCAGCCTGTCCTTCGGCGGGGCCGGTAACCCAGCCTAACCTGCCGACCAGGGGCCGTGGTGTGCCCCTTCTTCGCCGATTCTCTCGAAGCTGTGGGCGCCAAAGAAATCGCGTTGCGCTTGAATGAGATTGGCCGTGCCGCGTCCTTGGCGATAGCTGTCAAAATAAGCCAGTGCCGCTGACAGTGCAGGTGCTGGTGAACCCGAAAGGGCCGCATCGGACACCACCTGACGGAGTGCGGGATGGGCTTCTTTCATCAATTTAATGAATTCGGGCGCCATCAGCAGATTGGACAGGTGAGCCGATTGCGAGAACGCCGAGGAGATCGTGTCCAGAAACTGCGAGCGGATGATGCAACCGGCCCGCCAGATGCGGGCAATTGTCGTCATCGGCAGATTCCACGAGAATTCCCTGGAAGCCACCTCCATCACGGCGAAGCCTTGCGCATAGGCTGCCACCTTTCCGGCAAAGAGTGCCAGTTCAAGGCGATCAACGAGGGCCTTCCTGTCCCCGGCTGACAGTTTTGCGTTCGAGATGCCGTAAGCGGCCTCTGCCTTTTCGCGCTCGGATTTCATTGCCGACAGGCTTCGCGCCGCGACCGCTGCTTCGATCGTGGTTGCCGGAACGCCCATGTTCTGCGCCTCGATCACCGACCAGCGGCCGGTTCCCTTCTGGCCGGCGCGGTCGAGGATGATATCAACGACAGGCTTGCCGGTCTTCGCGTCATCGGCGGCAAGTACCGCAGCAGTGATCTCGATCAGGTAGGAATTCAGCCTGCCCTTGTTCCAGCGCGCGAAGATTTCACCGATTTCCTTGGCGCCCATGCCCAGGCCATCGCGGAAGATGCCGTAGATTTCGGCAATCATCTGCATATCGCCGTACTCAATGCCATTGTGAATGGTCTTGACGAAATGGCCGGCACCATTTGGACCCAGCCAGGCGCAGCACGGATCTTCCTTGTACTTCGCGGCAATGGCGAGAAGCAACTTCTCGACACGCCTATAGGATTGCTCGGCGCCACCCACCATGATGGATGGCCCATGGCGTGCGCCTTCCTCGCCACCCGACACACCCATGCCGATAAAGGTCAGGCCCGATCCCTCAAGCTCGGAAAACCGGCGCATGGTGTCGCGGAAGTTGGCATTGCCGGCATCAATGATGATGTCGTCCTTCGCGAGCAGGGTTCGTAGTGCTGCAATCTGCTGGTCAACCGGGTCACCCGCCTTGACCATGATGATGATGGGGCGTGGCGGGCGAATGCTCGCAACCAGCTCCTGCAGTGTCGCGCATGGCACGACTTTCGCAGCCAGGTTACCGGCACTTTCGTGAAATTTCGTGGTGGTGGCAGCCGTGCGGTTATAGACCGCAATGGGAAAGCCCTTTTCCGCAATGTTGAGCGAGAGATTCGCCCCCATCACGCCGAGCCCGATCAATCCGATTTCAGCTTGCCCCATGAGAGTCCTCCCGCGATTTGGTCCACATTGAAGTGCGGCCGGGGCAGCGTCAATTCAATTGGCGAAGTTCGCATGCCAGTGCCGGGCGATATCGATGCGCCGCGGAATCCACACCTTTTCGTGCGACAGGATATAGTCGATGAATTTTTCGAGCCCAAGGGCGCGGCCGGGCCTTCCCGCCAGGCGGCAGTGCAGGCCAACCGACATCATCTTGGGCGAGCCGCGTTTTCCCTCGGCGTAGAGGCAGTCAAAGCTGTCCTTCAGATACTGGTAGAAGTGCTCCCCGGTATTGAAGCCTTGAGGCGTGGCAAAGCGCATGTCGTTGGCATCGAGCGTATAGGGAATGATCAGGTGACGCCCACCCTGGGGGCGCTCGATCCAGAAAGGCAGGTCATCGGAGTAGTCATCGGAGGAGTAAAGGAAGCCACCCTCCTCCATGACGAGCCTGGTGGTGTTCATCGAGCAGCGGCCGGTGTACCAGCCGAGCGGACGTTCTCCAGTCACTTCGGTGTGGATGCGAATGGCATCGCGGATCGACTGGCGCTCATCCACCTCCGGCATATCCTTGTGCTCGACCCATTTGAGCCCATGGCTGGCGATCTCCCAATCCGCCTCCTTCATGGCCTCAACCTGGCCGGGCGAACGCATCAAGGCGGTTGCGACACCGTAGATGGTGAGCGGCACGCGGCGGCCCGTGAACAGGCGCCAGAGGCGCCAGAAACCGGCCCGTCCGCCATATTCATAGATCGATTCCATATTCCAGTGGCGCTGGCCGGGCCAGGGTGCGGCGCCCACGATCTCCGATAGAAAGGCTTCCGAGGCAGCATCTCCGTGGAGAATGTTGTTTTCACCGCCCTCTTCATAGTTCAGTACAAACTGCACGGCGACATAGGCACCGCTGGGCCATCGCGGATCGGGAATGGCGCGGCCGTAGCCTTTCATATCGCGCGGATATTGCCCGCCACCCTGCATCGACATTTCCCCTGCATTGCATTTCTGTTAGGGAAACAATAGTGCCACCTGATGCCTTTGCAAATCATGCGTGATGGGAAAAACAAGAAATGGCCAAACTGCCGAAGGGCGTCACATTCACAGCCAAGATCACGGCATCCTACGGCCGTGTGCTGACGCCCGAGGCGGCGGGTTTTGTCGCCGAGTTGCACCGGGCTTTCGACGCCGAGCGGAAACGGCTGCTGTCGCTTCGGGCTGAACGGCAAAAATCCTTCGACAAAGGGGAACTTCCCGACTTTCTGGCCGAAACCGCATCGATTCGCGCCGGAGACTGGCAGATTTCGCCGCTGCCCAGGGATCTCGTTGACCGGCGGGTGGAGATTACCGGGCCTACCGACCGCAAGATGCTGATCAATGGCCTCAATGCCGGAGCCCGGGTTTTCATGGCGGATTTCGAGGATTCGAACGCGCCCACCTGGGACAACATGGTCCAAGGGCAGGTCAACCTGATGGACCGCTGGGCCGGCAAGCTCGACTACACCGATCCCTCAACGCGCAAGAAATACGCGCTCGGCAAGAAGCCCGCGGTGCTTATGGTGCGGCCGCGCGGCTGGCATCTCGTGGAAGACCACATGCGTGTCGATGGCGCGCCGGTCTCCGCCTCGCTCTTCGATTTCGGGCTCTATGCCTTTCACAATGCCAAGGCGGCACTGGCGCAAGGATCGGGGCCCTATTTCTATCTTCCGAAGATCGAAAGCCATCTCGAAGCACGGCTATGGAACCAGGTTTTCATCCTGGCGCAGAGCCTGCTTGGCCTTCCGCTTGGCACGATCAAGGCGACCGTGCTGATCGAAACTCTTCCGGCCGCCTTCGAAATGGATGAGATCATCTTCGAGCTTCGCGAACACATGGCGGGACTCAATTGCGGCAGGTGGGATTATATCTTCTCGTTCATCAAGACTTTTGCCAATAACAAGAACTACCTGCTGCCGGATCGTGCACGGCTGGTGATGTCCGAGGCCTTTCTCGCGGCCTATTCCACGCTCCTGATCAAGACCTGCCACAGGCGGGGCGCCTTTGCCATGGGGGGCATGGCAGCTCAGATCCCAAGCCGCAAGGATGCGGAGGTCAACAGGCGCGCACTTGCGAAAGTGAAAGCCGACAAGGAGCGCGAGGCCCGCAACGGGCATGACGGCACGTGGGTGGCGCACCCCGACCTGGTGCCCGTGGCGATGAAGATTTTCAATGATTTCATGCCCACGGCGAACCAGCTTTATGTCAAGCACGATGGGATCGAGGTCGGGCAAAAGAAGCTGCTCGACGTGCATTCCGGGAGCCGGACGGAAGCCGGTTTTCGCGAGAATATCCGGGTGGGGGTACAATATCTCGAAGCATGGCTTGGCGGCCGCGGGGCAGTTCCCCTCTACAATCTCATGGAAGATGCAGCGACAGCGGAAATCTCGCGGTCGCAGATCTGGCAGTGGATCAAGTTTGGCGCCAAGCTCGATACGGGCGTAAAGGCGACGCCAGCGTTTTTCGATAGCTGCCTCAGTGAGGAATTGAAGCAGATCAAGCAGGAGACCGGCGAAGCAGCCTACAAGGCGGGGCGCTTCAAGGAGGCGACGGCCATCTTCAAGGCACTGGCGACTTCGAAGACGTTCGAGCCATTCCTGACGCTGGCTGCCTACAGCAAGATTAAATAACCAGGTTGCCCAAGGTGCAAACCGCGCAGAGACCAAGCCGGTCCCGGTCCATTTCCAAGCAGATTGCCGAGGGGCGATGGTTGCGGCTGGCGTTATGCGGGCTGTTTGCGCTGGCCTATGTCTTCGTCCATTGGGCAACATATTTCGGCGAATTCTCGCCGCTCCGCGCCACGCCATGGAACCCGGAAACCGGGCTGACAGTTGCTGCGGGTGTGTTTCTCGGCTGGTACTGCATACCTTTTGCCTTCGCGGCCAATCTTGCCGGATCGCTGCTCACCAAGCCCGGAATGGGCATCGCCATCCTGGCACCCTATGCGCTCGCCTATGCCCTGCTGTTTGCCGGCGGGGCATCGCTGTTCGAAAGCGTCAGGCGGAAGGATGGCGCGCAATCTACCCGATTCCTTGCAAAGTTCCTGGCGCTTTCCCTGACGCTCTCGATCATCGCGGCAATCATTCACGCCGGCATCGCGCCGCGCAACCAGAGCCTGTCGCTCAGCCAGCTTGCAGGCTATAGCGTGACGCGCGCGGTCGGCGACCTCATAGGCATTCTTACAGTCACACCGCTCTTGTTAATGGCGGACCGCAGAAACAATATCGTCACGCTGACCTTGCAGAACCCGATTGCGATCGTGCTGACCGTGATCGGCATCGCGCTGATCGCCTTCGTCGTGTTCGGTCTCGAGAACACCAACGAGTTCCGGTATTTCTACGTGTTGTTCCTGCCGCTGATCTACCTGGCGATGAAATTCGGCCTGAATGGCGCGGCACTGGGGGTCATTGCCAGCGACCTCGCCATGATGAGCATCATCGCCGGGCGGGATTTTACGCCGACAACGGCCACCGAATTGCAGATCCTGATGGTCTCGCTGGCGGTTACGGCCCTGATCCTCGGCAGCGTCGTGAATGAGCGGCGGCGCCTCTCATCGGAACTGGTGAAAAGCCACGACAAACTGCGCGAAAGTCAGTTGGCGCTGGTGCATGCCTCGCGGGTGTTCCTGGTGAGTGAAATGGCAACTGCACTGGCGCATGAGCTAAATCAGCCCCTGTCGTCGGTCCGGAACTACGTGCGTGCCATCCAGCGCATGCTGGACAAGCCAAAGCTCGACCGGCAACGCATGCGCGAGGTGATCGGTCACGCCGTGGTGCAAATCGACAGCGCCAGCGCGCTCATCCAGCAGACGCGGCGATTCCTGCGGCGCGGGGAAATTCCGCTTGAACGGGCCGACCTCCGGCAAATCATCATGTCGAGCATCGAACTG
Source organism: Hyphomicrobiales bacterium (assembly GCA_031373255.1). Taxonomy (GTDB): domain Bacteria; phylum Pseudomonadota; class Alphaproteobacteria; order Rhizobiales; family Aestuariivirgaceae; genus JANMMJ01. Next base: position 18,124 of record JANMMJ010000207.1, on the reverse strand, counting down.
GTAAAACCGGAACTGAGCAAATCGTCGATCGCCCTCAACATGGACCTGCCGGAATATATCCCTCCGGTCAGCGCCAACGTCATCCAGGTGCAGCAGGTGATCGTCAATCTTTTGCGCAACGGCAAGGACAGCATCGATGACTCCGGCGCCAACTTGCGCGAGATCGGCATATCGGTTTCCACGCGCGGCCGGCCGGGATTTGCCGAAATCGCGGTCAGCGACAGCGGACCCGGCATCACCGAGGAAATCCGGCCGCATCTGTTCAGGCCGTTCCAGACCTCAAAAGAGGAAGGGCTGGGCCTTGGGCTGTCGCTGTGCAGCAGCATTGTTGCGGCGCATGGCGGCGAGCTGTGGTTCGACGAGACCAGCGAGGCCCGGACTCGATTTGTATTCACCCTGCGGTTTCACCAGCTGGAGCCGGCATGAAGAAGATCATGGTGATTGACGATTCAGAGGCGGTGCGGCTGTCGCTCAAGGCCGTCCTTGAGACCTACAGTTTCGAGGTCGTGGCTTATGGCGACGCCAATTCGGCCATCGAAGCCCTGTTCGACGACAAGCCCGATTGCGTCCTGATGGATGTCCGCATGCCGGAAGTGGATGGGCTTACGGCGCTGCAGCGCATCCGGCGGATTGCACCGCATGTTCCCGTCATCATGATCACCGGGCATGGCGATATCAGCATGGCGGTCAAGGCAATGAAGACAGGCGCCCAGGACTTCATTGAAAAGCCCATTGACGACCAGTTGCTGGAGCGCGCGATTGCCGTGGCGATTGAAGAACGCGCCGCCAGGGAAAAGCGGCAGACGAGCGTTGCCGCCCTCACCGAGCGCTACAGCCGCCTGACGAACCGCGAAAAAATGGTGGCGAGCCTGGTGGCCGAAGGGCACTCGAGTGCCGCCATTGCGGCCATCCTGTCAATCAGTGTCCGCACCGTCGATCATCACCGGGCGAATATCCTGGCCAAGATGCGGGCGACAAGCGTTCCGCACCTGATCCGGCTGATCCTGCAAATCGGAACGTGAGCTTAAAACCCTGGGAGAGGTGACATGGGCCACACACCATCATGCGGGGATCGGGGGGAAGTGGCGTGCAGCCCATGTCCGCAGAGCTCTAGATGAGGGGAACGGGAGCTCGGCGAGTGACTACATATTGGGCCTTGCGCGCGAATCTGGAAATAGGCAGCGCTACCTATCCACCGAGCAAAAGTGGGCTTTTTCTCAGGCGACGCCGCGGGATTCCTTCAAACGGTTAACCCATGCGGTGATCAGCCGGTCGGCGATGATGCCGATGAAAGCGATCGCCAGTCCCGCCACGATGCCCCTTCCGGCATCCGCCTTGGACAGCGCCTTGAACACTTCCTGACCAAGATCGCGGGTTCCGATCATGGCGCAAATGATGATCATGCTGAGCGCCAGCAGGATCGTCTGGTTAATGCCCAGCATGATTTCCGGCATTGCCACAGGCAACTGCACGCGGCGGAATAGCTGCCATTTCGTGCAGCCTGAAACGATGCCGGCCTCGATCAACTGCTGCGGGACCTGGCGCAGGCCGTGGTTGGTGTAGCGAACGGCCGGCACGATCGCGAAGGCAACGGTGGCGATCATGGCGGTGACGTCGCCGACGCGAAACAGCATGACCACGGGAATGATGAAGCAGAAGGAGGGAATGGTCTGCAATGTATCGATGATGGGGGTAACAATCGCCGAAACACGGTCGCTGCGCGAGGCCCACATGCCGATGGGAATGCCGAGCATTGCCGCGAACAGGGCCGAAATTCCGCAGAGATAGAGGGTCTGCATGGCCGGCACCCATAGCCCGGTGACAGCGCAGAATGCACACAGGGCCGCAAGCGTCAGCCCCAGTCCCTGGCCGCCGAGCCGCCAGCCGCCAGCGGCAATCATCAGGGTGATTCCGAGCCAGGGCAGGCCCTCGAACAGGGTTCGCACCGGATTGAGCACGTAGATCAGCAGCGTGGTGCGCATCACCTCGATCACGTCAAACAGGTTGACGGTCATCCAGTCCACTCCGGCCTTCCACCAGGGTGCAGTGGTGAAAGTCAGCGCTTCCGGAACCTTGTTGAAAACAGGGAACACCAGACTTGCCAGGGTTGTGGCGACAAGAACGACGAGCGCCAGAATGAGGTTGCCATGGCCCGCCGCCCAAGCCGTGGCGCGGGATTCCGATGTGTCGGTGCGTTTCTGGGCGATGGCCTGGCTCAGCCGGTCAAGCACAATGGCAATGATGACGATGGCGAGCCCTGCCTCCATGGCCTGGCCGACCTTAAGGGCGCGCAGGGCGAGCAACACGTCATAACCCAATCCGCCAGCGCCGATCATGGACGAGATGATGACCATGTTGAGCGCCAGCATGATGACCTGGTTGACACCGAGCATGAGCGATGGCTTGGCGGCCGGGATCAGCACGCGCCAAAGCTTTTGCGCCGGCGTGCAGCCAACCATGTCGGCAAAGTCCTTGATCTCCTGGGGGACCTTGGTGAGCCCCAGAATGGTGGCGCGAACCATCGGCGGTGTCGCAAACAGGCCGGTTGCCAGAAGCGCGGAAACCGGGCTGGCGCCAAACAGGATAAGCATGGGAATGAGATAGGCGAAGGTCGGCATGGTCTGCATCAGGTCAAGCGCAGGCGAAATGAACATGCGGTTCGCGGCTGGTGAGCGATAGCCCCAAATGCCGACAAGAAGGCCGGTAATCGCGCAGAACGGCACGCAAATGACAATGAGGGCGAGGGTGAGCATGGCGTTGTCCCACACCCGGAACACAGCCAGCGCCAGAAAGCTCAGACCGCATAGTGCCGCGAGGCGGACGCCACCGTAGATCCAGCCCAGCAGCGCCATGACGAAGCAGACACCGATCCATGACAGGCGGGGGAAGATAAAGGCGGTTTCCCCGTGGCCAAACTTGAAACCCTTGGCGAGGAGACTGAAGGCAAAGCGCAGCGGAATATCGATGATGCCCGCCACCAGGCGGGTCAATCCGAACATGTAGACCTTCATCCACTGGATGACTGCGGCAATCCAATCCTTGACCGGAATGATCCATGCGTCGGGATATTTGGCGGCCTGCGGCAGTAGATCGCGCAGCAGGAACAAGAGGAGCAACAAAGCCGCGCCACCCACCCACAGCATCAGCGCGGGACGTCCCGGGAGCGTTACCCTGCCGGATGTAAGTGCGCGGTCGGTCATGCCTTTCCTGCCCGGTCGCCTCCGGCCAGCAACGAGATTACCGCCTTTGCGGTGACTTCGCCAATGATGGCGCCCTGCTCCGTGGTGACTGCGAACGGTTCCTTTGTTTCGACGATTTCAGCGGCGAAACTTGCAATCTTGGCGTGGGCGGCGACGGATCGCGCATATTTCGCCTTCGCCGGCGCGGGCTGCATAAGGCTTTTGGCCGACATGACCTTGGAGCGGTTCACGTCACTGGTAAACTCCGCGACGTAGGCGGTCGCCGGATTAATGACGAGCTCCTCTGGCGTTCCAATCTGGATGATTTCACCATCCTTCATGATGGCGATCCGGTCCGCCAGGCGGATGGCTTCGTCGAAATCGTGGGTAATGAAGACGATGGTCTTCTTGAGCACGCTTTGCAGCCGCATCAGCTCACTTTGCATTTCACGGCGGATGAGCGGGTCCAATGCGGAAAACGGTTCATCGAGAAACCAGATCTGCGGCTCGACCGCCAGCGAACGGGCAATGCCGACACGCTGCTGCTGGCCGCCCGAAAGTTCGCGCGGGTAATGATGCTCGCGGCCCTTGAGGCCAACTAGCTCGACCATCTCGCGGGCGCGGGCATCACGGCGGGCGGGATCGGCACCCTGGATGAAAAGCGGGAAAGCAACATTTTCAAGCACCGACAGGTGCGGTAAGAGGGCAAAATGCTGAAACACCATGCCCATCTTGTGGCGGCGAATTTCGATAAGCTCGGATTCGGTGGCCTTCAGCAGGTCCCTGCCATCGAACTCGATCGCACCGGCGGTCGGCTCGATGAGGCGCGACATGCAGCGGACCAGGGTCGACTTGCCGGAGCCGGAGAGGCCCATGACGATGAAGATTTCACCCTCATGGACATCGACCGACACATCGCGCACGGCGGCAATGAGCCTGGCGGCGGCAAGATCCTGATTGGTGATGCGGTTGCCGCGCTCCGCAAGCAAAGCGGATGCACCATCGCCGAAGACTTTCCAGACATTGCGGCATGAAAGTTTTATGGGCCGATGACTGGCATCGGCCCGCATTTCTGTGTTCATCCACTGCACTCCGGCCGAGGCATGGGAGGGATGGCGCCAAAGCCTTCCCTCCCGGGGCAGATCACTCTGCCCAGGCTTTCCATTTTGCCTCGTTGGCGGTAACCCAGGCGGCCGCCACATCCTCAATGGTCTTGCCATCAAGATCGACCTGACCGGACAGGGCGTTCAATTCCTTCACGTCGATCTGGTAGTTCTTAGCCACCTTGTAGGCGACGGGCCATTTGTCCTTCATGCCGCCCCAGGAGAACTTCCAGATGTCGCCGGAAGGCTTGCCGCAATCATAGGCCTTGTCGGGGTTCGATCCCCATTTGGGGTCGGTATAGCATTCGGGCGTATAGGCAGGGAACTCAATCCATTCGCCTTCATACTTGGCCGGAGCCCAGTGGGGTGAATAGACCCACAGCATCACCGGCGCCTTGCGCTGGTAAGCCGAATCAAGCTCGGCGAACATTGCCGCGTCCGTACCGGCATGGATCACAGTAAAGGGCAGACCAAGGGCCTCGACGCGCTCGTCGTCAAAGCCTTCCCAGGTTACCGGGCCACCGACATATCGGCCTTTTGGCGCTGTTTCAGCAGTCGAAAAGGCTTCTGCGCATTTCGGGTCCTTGAGGGCTTCCCAATTTGGCAGCCCCGGGCACTTCTCTTTCATGTAAAGCGGATACCACCATTCCTCCTTGGCCTTCGGGCCGAGCATGCCGAGCCGCTCGGTCTGTCCGGTGGCTTCAGAAGCCTTCATGGCTTCGCCTGCCGTGGTATCCCAGTATTCGACGCCAACCGTGATATCGCCGGTCGTCAGGCTGGTGGTCAGGCTCGAGAGATAGTCACCGGTGGGATATTCCACGGTGTAGCCAAGCTTTTCCATTATTCCGCCAAGGATCTTGGCGTTGATGTTCACGCTGGTCCAATCAAACAGCGCAATCTTGATCGGATCGTTCGATTCGACGGCTTTGGCCGGTAGCGGCGTCAGCGCAGTCGCGGCCAGAGCGGCCATGCCCAACAAGGCAAATCCAAAATTCCGTTTCCTCACCATCTGCTTCCTCTTTCCTGTTTGGGATGCATCTGGCGAAAAGCTACATGGGAGGAAGGCCGATAGACAAGAGAAGAAACCGGAATTTCAGTCCGGACCGCTACCAGTGAAGGACAATTGTGCGGCGAACGCTACGTAATGCAGGAATTGAGGCAGCGGCTTGCACAAATTCTGCTGACCAGCAATCAGGCTGCGTCGGCATACTCCGCGCCGGTCTTGGCGCCGGTGATGTAAGCAACGACATCCTGACCGCTGGTTTCCTGCTTGGGCAGGTTGGCCACGATCCGGCCGCGGCGGAAGACGACGATACGATCCACAAGGTCGAAAACCTGGCGCATGTTATGCGAGATGAGGATCAGCGGCTCGCCATTGCTCTTCAAGGTACGCACGATGTTTTCAACCTGCGCGGTTTCCTGCACGCCGAGGGCGGCGGTCGGCTCATCCATGATGATGAGTTTCGACGCGAAGGTGGCGGTGCGGGCGATCGCAACGCATTGGCGCTGGCCGCCCGACATGTTGCGGATGGTGTTGCCGAGGTTCGGGATCTTGACGGCCGTGCGCAGAAGCGCCTTCTGGGTTGCCGCCCGCATGCCCTTGAAATCGAGGATCGAGAAAGGCCCGAGATTGAGCCAGATCTTTTCGCGGCCAAGGAATAGGTTCGATGGCACGTCGAGATCATCCGCCAAGGCGAGGTTCTGGAACACGGTTTCGATGCCCGCCTCGCGCGCGTCGAGCGGTCCCTTGAAGGCCATTTCCTTGTCGTGAAAAATGATCTTACCACGAGTGGGGATTTCGACGCCGGTGATCTGGCGCACGAAGGTGGATTTGCCCGCACCATTGTCGCCCATGATGGCGACGTGTTCACCCTCACGCAGCTCGAAGTTGGCATTTTCGAGGGCGTGAACGCCGCCGTAGTATTTTGTAAGGCCTTCGGTTCTCAGGATGACGTCCGACATGTTCAAACCCCCATGGCCCGGCGGCGCTGCCGCCATTGATCGAGCACCACGGCGCCGACGATGATCGCGCCCTTCACCATCTCCTGATAGTAGGCGTCAAGCTTGAGGAACGTGAAACCGGAAATGATGACGCCGAAGATGAGGGCGCCGAGCACCGTTCCGATAATCGAGCCGCGCCCGCCTGCCAGCGCAACGCCGCCGATGACCGCCATGGCGATGGCGTCGAGTTCATACATCATGCCCATCGCGGCCTGGGCCGTTACATTCTTCGAGGACACGACAACGGCGGCAAGCGATGCGAGCATTGCGGCGATGACGTAGACCAGTACCTTGTGGCGGTCAACATTGATGCCCGACATGCGCGCCGCCGCTTCATTCGAGCCGATGGCGTAGCTGTGCTTGCCGTATTTCGTGTAGGTCATAATCAGGTGGAACAGGATCGCGAGGCCGATGAAGATCAGCACCGGATTGATGCCTTTCCACGACAACAGGCCAAAACTGAGCCAGCCGACAAAATCGCCGTTGGAAATGCCTGCATATGATTCCGTCGGGAACGAGATCGGATTTCCGGTCGACCACCAGCGGGCAAAACCGCGGGCCGACACCATCATTCCCAGGGTGGCGATGAAGGGTGGAATCTTCGTGTAGGCAATCAGCAAGCCGTTGATAAGCCCTGCAATCAGCCCGCAGCCAAGCCCGACGATCAGCGGCACGATGACGGGCAAATCCATGGCCCAGCCGCCAAATATGGCTTTCGGGTTGGGGTTGCCATTCACCAGCGCCGTCTGGGCGAAACTCATGGCGACCATGGCGGTGGCGCCAACCACTGAGCCGGAGCTCAAGTCGATGCCGCCATTGATGATGACCTGGGTCACACCTATGGCAATGATGCCAACGGTTGCGACCTGCAGGATAATGATGGTGAGGCGCTGGTTGTTGAACAGCGTGTCGACATTTTCGCGGGTGTTGAAGAGGAAACTGTCGCCGATGATCAGGCGGCCGAGGATTTCGAAGGCCACGACGATGAAGAGGAGCGCGAGGAAAATGTTCATTTCCGGCGGCCACGAACGCCGCGACGAATCGTAGGTCAGTCCGCCAACGCCTGTTTCCGATTTTGCCAATCGTGCCTCCCCAGCATGCAGTGGTGCTGTGCCACTGGGACGCGGCATTAACGCGCAGTGCCGCCTTCCAGTACCACAACAGGCCGCAATCCCCGGCCTGTCAAGTAGAGGGAGCGGCGCTTGCGGCACCGCCCCCGGTTTCGCCGATCCGGCCGGCTCAGTTCTTTTTCAGGAAATTGTCGATGTTGGCCGGTGTGACGAGTTGGAAGGGAATCCAAACCTTCTGCTCGACCGCCTCGCCCTTGGCGAGCTTGATGGCCGCATCGAGAGCGCCGGCACCCTGGCCAGCCGCGTCCTGGAACACGGTGGCATCGAGGTCGCCCGCCTGCATGGCGGCAAGCGCATCCTGGGTGGCGTCAACGCCGCCGATGATCATGGTCTTCATGTCGACGCCGGCGGCCTTCATGGCCTGTATGGCGCCGATGGCCATTTCGTCATTGTTGGAGATCACGGCGTCATAGGGCTTGCCCGCCGAGATCCAGTTGGTCATCAGGCTCTGGGCTTGATCGCGCGACCAGTTGGCCGTCTGCTCGTCAACGATGTTGAGCTTCACGGCGCAGCGGCCATCGCCCATGACATCATGGATATCCTTGGTGCGCTGGACGGCGGCCTGGTTCGAGAGTTCGCCCATCATCACGTAGATATTGGCTTCGGTCTTTCCAGCTTCCTTGAGGAGGCGGCAGACTTCGATGGTCTCAAGGGTGCCCGAGTCGACTTCATTCGAGGCAACGAATGCCTGGTTGTCCGGCAGCGTGTCAATGTTGATCGGCTGGCGATTGACATAGACGAGCGGGATGTTGGCGGCGGCGGCGGCATCGGACATCGCCTGGGTGGCGGAGGTGTCAACCGGGTTCACGATGATCGCCTGCACGCCCGAGGCGGCGAAGTTCTTGATCTGGTCAAGCTGCTTGGCCACGTCGTTGCCGGCGTCTTCGATCTGGACTTCGGCGTCCATGCTCTTGGACTGAGCTTCAATGCCGTTACGCAGAACCGTCAGGAAGTTATCGTCGAACAGCGCCATCGAGACGCCGATTTTCGTGGCGGCAAACGAAGTGCCAGACATCAGGGCCGACATGGCGGCGGCAAGAATCAACTTTTTCATTCGTATTTCCTCCGATGAGAGTGTCCGGCGGCACTCCATGATTGGCCGGATTGGCCCCAAGCGGCGGGACCGGCTGCACAAATTCAGTGAATGTGATTGGTTCGCATGCGGCCAGCCGCAATTCTTGTCCTCCCTGTCACGTGGCCGGGCTTATCTGCGCCGTTCGCCACAAATAGAATATTTGGAACGTCTGTTATCTTTTGGATAATTTATTCCAAAATTGGACGGAGTCAAACACGCAGAAGCGCGAGATCGCAAAATCTATCAAAAAACATCATCGGGTGCGGCATCCGCTGCGAAAGACATCAAATGTTTTCACTGATGTAAAGTTCGGCAGGAAATTGAAGCTGGCGGGCCCATTCGGGAAGCGCGCCCTCGGCAGCAGCTGCCATGGCTTCCACGAGACGCTGCGCCATGGGTACTATTGGTGTTGCCAATACCAATTGTATTGTCCCGTCAATCAAGGCGGCGCGGGAGTTTGGCACCAGTTCATTGCAAACAGCGACCACCCGGCCCACCGCCTTCTCGTCGCGGAGGGCGCGGATGAGGCCATCCGTGCCGCCGCCGGCTGCATAGATGCCGACAAGATCAGGATTGCTGGCGATCATGTCGATCACGCCTTCGTAGGAAATACGTTCGTCATCGAGATTGATCAGGGCCTCCAGAAGCTGAAAGGCCGGCGCGTTTTCACGCATGTAACTGCGAAAACTGATTTCGGCGAGGTCCTGGCTGAGATAGCGATGGCTGCCCAGCAAAATGCCGACCTTTCCCGGCTGCCGGGCGAGGCGTGAAATGGCCCAGGCGGCGGTTCTGCCTGCCCGCCTTGAGTCGGTACTCAAACACCCGGCGCGGGCCGGACTGGTGACATCGGAAAGCAACGTGAAGACAGGAACGCCCTTCGCCGCAAGCTCTTCGATGGCCTCGTTGACAAGGGGATGATCGACGGCAACGACGGCGAGTGCATCGGTTTTCGGACCTACCTCACGAATGCGGCCGGCGATCAGGGCCGGAACGATGTCATCCATGAATTCAACCACCGGACGGCCCCTGACGAATTCGGCGGATTTGGTGGCGCGCGAAAGCTCGGCGGCGAGCATCTGGTAGAACGCATCATTGCGTTTCTGCAGGAGGAAACCGAAGGTGCGCGCCGGAATTTCAGTGAGGCGCTGTTTGAGCAGGCCGGTGGCATGATAACCAATGGTCTCCGCTGCTGCGACGACGCGCTCGGCGGTCGCGGTTTTGACAGGCAGCCTGCGGTTCAGGACGCGATCAACCGTTGCTACGCTCACACCGGCGGCATTGGCCAGATCAGAAATGGTAGGACGCTTCGACATAAGAGGACTCTTTGCAATTTCCTCCTCTATAGCGCATGATAGATTCTGATGCAATTTGATAGCTTATAGCACAATTGCCTTGCGTTTGCCGGGTTGGAAAACTAGCGTTCAGGCCACTTGAAGGCATGACCGTGCCCCTGCGAGCAGGATATTCCATGACGAAGCCGTTTACTCCCCGCGACTACAGCCTGGTCGGCGCAGATGCCAAACGGGCGCTGGAACTTGGGCTTGCCTCGGCAGAATGGTACCGCGCACCGGTGCCGCGCAAGCGCATGAAGGAACTCATGCAGCGCGAGGATGGCCCCGCAATTCGCGACACCATCATCTGGATTGCGGCGTTTCTCGTTACCGGCGGACTGGCCTATGCGTTCTGGCCGACGTGGTGGGCCCTGCCGTTCTTCATTGCCTATGGCGTGCTCTACGGATCGTCATCGGACTCTCGCTGGCATGAATGCGGCCACCGCACGGCGTTCAAGACAACCTGGATGAATGACGCGGTCTATCACGCGGCCTGCTTCATGATGATGCGGGAGCCGGAAATCTGGCGCTGGAGCCATACGCGCCATCACACCGATACGATCGTGGTTGGCCGCGATCCGGAAATCGCGGTAATGCGGCCGACCGTCATCCTCAAGGTCGTCTCGATGTTCTTTGCAGTGCCGCAGGTCATCGCCGGAAGCAAGAGCATCCTGCGCCATGCGGCCGGGCGGATGACCGCCGAAGAAGAAACCTTCGTGCCGGAAAGCGAGCGGTCAAAAATATACCGGACGGCGCGCATCTGGCTGGCCATCCATGCCGGCGTCGTTGGCCTTGCAATCTACACGGGTTCAATACTGCCGATGCTTTTTGTTGGTCCGCTGCCCGCCATGTATGGCGCGTGGGTTCACGTGATGACAGGACTGACGCAGCATTCGGGACTGGCCGAAGACGTGCTCGACCACCGGCTCAACAGCCGCACCGTCTACATGAATCCGGTGCTGCGCTTCATCTACTGGAACATGAACTATCATATCGAACATCACATGTTTCCGATGGTGCCGTATCATGCGCTGCCGCAACTGCATGAAGAAATCAAAGCCTACTGCCCGCCGCCCTATCGCAGCTGTTTCGCGGCCTATCGGGAAATCATCCCGGCCCTGCTGAAGCAGGCGAAAGATCCCGCCTACTATGTGACGCGCGCGTTGCCGAAGGACACTTCGGCAAACGTTGCACAACTGGCTCCCGCCGAATAAGAATACAGCTTCAGGAGATTTATAATGGCGCAATGGATCGAGGCCTGCGTGGCTGGCGATATCGACGAGGAAGACGTGATGCGTTTCGACCATGGCGGCCGGACGTTCGCTGTGTATCGCTCGCCGGACGACCAATATTACGCGACCGATGGCCTGTGCACGCACGAGAAGGTGCATCTGGCGGATGGACTGGTGATGGACAACATCATCGAGTGCCCGAAGCACAACGGCCGTTTCGATTATCGTACCGGAGCAGCCAGGGGCGCGCCGGTTTGCGTCAATCTCAAGACCTATCCGGTAAAAGTTGATGCCGGAAAGGTCCTCATCGATATCGGCTGATCGATGTCCGACGCGAATATGGTGATTGCAGGCGCTGGAAAAGCCGGCGCCCGGGCCGTGGTGGGATTGCGCGAGCATGGCTGGACGGGACCGATCATCCTGGTCGGCGAGGAGGCGCTGGCGCCTTACGACAGGCCGCCCCTCTCCAAATCCGCGATCAGCGAAGAAGCCGAGCCCGAACCGGTTTATTTGCTTGACGAGGAGATGCTGAAATCGCTTGATGCCACGTGGCGGAGCAATGCCGCGGCAACCCGGATCAATCGCGAAGTCAAGACCATCACGCTGGCGAACGGCGAGGTCATCGCCTACCAAAAACTGCTCATTGCAACAGGCGCCAAGCCACGCAAGCTTTCCATCGCAGGAGCGGAGCGGGCGATCATGTTGCGCGACTTCAGCGACACGCTGAGACTTCGCCGCGAATTCACGCCCGGACGCCATGTCGCCATCATCGGCGGGGGTTTCATCGGGCTTGAGCTGGCATCGACGGCGCGAAAGCGCGGATGTGAAGTCGCGGTGATCGAAATGCAGCCGCGGGTCCTGATGCGCGGCGTGCCACAGGTCATCTCGGATGTCGTGGCATCACGGCATCAAGAGGCCGGCGTCCATCTCTTTACTGGAGTCAGTATCGACCGGATCGACAGCGACGCCGTGGTGCTGGCCGATGGCCAGCGGGTTCGCGCTGAAATCGTGATCGCCGGCATCGGTGCCGCGCCGGAGATCACGCTTGGAAAGGATGCCGGGCTTGCCATTGAGAACGGCATCGCCGTTGACAGCTACCTGCGCACCAGCGATCCCGATATTTATGCTTCGGGAGATTGCTGTTCGTTTCCGCACCCGGTCTTCGGCGGGCAGCGCATGCGGCTGGAGGCCTGGCGCAGCGCACAGGACCAGGCTGCCGTTGCCGCCGAAAACATGGTGGGCGGCAACCGCGTCTATGATGCCATTCCGTGGTTCTGGTCGGATCAGTATGAGCTCACGCTGCAAATCGCCGGAATGCCGAGTGAAGGCACGCAGACGGTCACCCGTATCGTAAAGGATGGGGCCTTTATTGTGTTCCATCTGAATGGAGATGGCGTGCTTGTCGGCGCAAGCGGCATCGGCCCAGGCAACACAATTGCCCGCGACGTGCGGCTGTCCGAAATGCTGATCGCCAAGCGTGCTGCCCCTGACCCTGCTGCTCTTGCAGACATAACAGTTCAGCTCAAGGCGTTGCTCAAGGGCTGATTGTCCATTTCAAACTTCGGCGGCTTGGACGAGGGCGCCATGGGTGCGAAGCAGAGCGGCAAGTTCACCGGCATTTTGCGCAGTCTCGGCGGCGCCGACCTGCCGCAAGCGTGCGCCATGATGCGGTCCCTTAAGATGACTGCCGCCGAGAAATCCGATGACATGCATGCCGGCGCGTTTCGCCGCGATCACGCCAACAGCCGTATCTTCCACGACAATGCAGTTTTCGGGCGAGACGCCGCAGGTGCGGGCCGCCAGAATGAACAGATCGGGCGCCGGCTTGCCGATCGATACCATCGACGCGCTGAAAACGCGCGGCTGAAATCTTGCGGCAAGCCCGGAAAGCCTGAGGCAAGCCTCTATGCGATCCGGATCGCTGTTCGATGCCACACACCAGTTCTCCTGCGGCACCAGAGAGAGCAAGTCGTTCATGCCTTCCGTTGGTTTGATGGCGGCAAAGACATGCCGCCTTACATCCCTCTCGAGATCGGCCGCAAATGCCGCCGGCCAGGCTAGCGCCGTTTCTTCAGTGATCGCGGCAAGGATCGCCGGAACTCCGGTGCCAATAAAGCGCTCAACCACCACGTCGACGGATACAGGATAGCCCGCAACAGTCAGGCGGCGCGCCAGAACGGCGGCGGCTACAGCCTCGCTATCAATGATCACTCCATCCAGATCAAAGATGACGAGGCCGGGCATCGCCGCCTCAACTTACCAGCAGCAGTAGCCGCCGTCAGCCAGGACGATCGCTCCGGTCATCAGGCTCGATGCATCGGATGACAGGAAATGCACAACCGAGGCAATCTCGTCAGGCTGGCCAACGCGGCCCATCGGCGTCATCTCGAGCCAGGTCTTGTACATCTCCGGGCTTTCCTTGATGCCGAACGAGGTGAGCGGGGTCTCGATATAGGTTGGCGCCACTGCATTGACGCGGACCCCGCGCTTGGCCCATTCGGCCGCAAGCGATCGGGTGAGATGATGAACGGCTGCCTTGGAAGCATTGTAGAATGACTGCGGCTGCGGCTTGTTGACGATGAAGCCCGACATGGAACCAATATTCACGATGGCGCCGGACCCCTGCTTCAGCATCTGACGCCCGAAGGCGCGGCAGCACCAGAAAAGGCCATCTACATTGACGTCCATATGATGACGCCAGTGATCGTCCGACGTATCCTCTGCCTTGACATCGCTTTTGGCGACACCCGCATTATTGACCAGAATATCGACTCGGCCATGGGTTTTGATGATATCGGCGGCGACGGCATCGACATCCTTGGACTTGGTGACATCGAGTGTGGCGCCATGGGCCTTGATGCCGAGCTTTTTCAACTCAGCGACGCTCGATTCAACACGGTCCGGCATGAAGTCTGCGACAATCACGGTGGCCCCTGCTTCGCCAAGCGCACGGGCACAGGCGGCTCCTATGCCCTGGCCTGCGCCAGTGATGACCGCAACCTTGCCATCCAGTTTCAGTTTCTCGAGATACATGATTGTTTTCCTTTCAACTCATCCACTGGCCGCCATCGACGTTGAACGTCTGAGCGACAACGTAATCGCTTTCGTCCGACGCCAGGAAGATGGCGCAACCGACGTGATCTTCCGGCGTGCCCATGCGGCCATAGGGAACGCCTTCGCCGACCAAACGTTTTTTTTCGCCCAAAGGACGGTTCTCATACTTGGCGAAAAGCCCATCAACGACGTCCCACATGGGCGTATCGACAACGCCAGGCGCTATTCCATTGACGTTGATCTTGTGTTTGATCAGGGCAAGTCCTGCTGACTGCGTGAGTGAAATCACTGCTGCCTTCGAAGCGCAATAGACCGCCACCAGCGCTTCGCCGCGCCGGCCGGCCTGCGAAGCAAAGTTGATGATCTTGCCGCCTTTGCCATGCTTGATCATCGAGCGCGCCACGGCAGTCATCATGAACAACGTGCCTTTGACATTGACCGCAAACTGCTTGTCATAACTCTTCTCCGAGGTCTCCTCGAATGGTCCCATGTCGAAAATCGCGGCACTGTTGACGAGAATATCTATGCCACCCGCCAACCTTTCCGTTTCTGCAACACAGGACTCGATGGACTCCATCCGGGTGACGTCAAGCTGAAATGCGAATGATCCGCCGCCAATTCGCTTCGCCGTTTCCTTCGCGGCTTCGATCTCTATATCCGCCACGCAAACGCGCGCTCCCTCGCGCACATAGCCTGCAGCCAAGGCTGCGCCAATGCCACGGGCCGCGCCGGTAATGATCGCGACCTTGCCCTGCAGCCTCATTTTGGAATGGCCCTGCCCTGCGCATCAAAGCGATGCAGCCTGCCCTTTTCCGGTGTCATCCAGATCTTGCCGCCGGGCCCTGCCGGAAATTCGCCGGATGTGCGGACGGTGAGGGTGCCGCGCTTGCCGCCATCGACATGCAGGAAAGTATCGGAGCCGAGATGCTCGGCGAGCATGACGGTGCCTTCCCATTCCCCGGACTTCTCCGAGAGCGTGATATGCTCCGGCCTGACACCGAGCGTGTTGTTCTCAAAAATGTTCATCTTGGGCGATCCAATGAAGCCCGCAACAAACAGGGAGTTCGGCTTGTTGTAGAGATCAAGCGGCGAACCAACCTGCTCGATTTTTCCCTTGTTCAGAACCACAATCCGGTCTGCCATGGTCATGGCTTCAACCTGATCGTGGGTGACGTAGATCATGGTCGTCTTCAGGTTCTGGTGCAGCTGCATGATGAACACGCGCATGTTGACGCGCAGAGCTGCATCAAGGTTCGACAGTGGTTCGTCAAACAGGAAGGCGGCAGGTTCACGCACAATCGCACGGCCAATGGCAACACGCTGGCGCTGGCCGCCGGACAATTGCCCTGGCTTGCGTTCGAGATAGTCCGCAAGATTCAAGGTCTTCGCGGCGTAGTTGACTTTAGCATCAATTTCGCTTTGCGGCATCTTCGCCATCTTGAGCGGGAAGGAGATGTTGTTGCGGACACTCATGTGCGGATAAAGCGCGTAAGACTGGAACACCATGGCGAGGCCACGCTCAGAAGGCCCGACGTTCGAAACGTCTTTGCCGTCAATGACTATCTCGCCTGAGGTCGTATCCTCAAGCCCGGCTATCATGCGCAGCAGGGTGGACTTACCGCAGCCCGACGGGCCGACAAACACGATGAACTCACCTTCCCGGATTTCGAGGTCAGCGCCCGGAATAATCTCCGCATCGCCAAATGCCTTGCGGACTTTCTTGAGAGTGATCTGGCCCATTACTTGACTGCTCCAAATGTGAGGCCCCGAACAAGCTGGCGTTGCGAGAACCAGCCAATGATGAGGATCGGCGTGATGGCCATTATCGAGGCGGCAGAAAGCTTGGCCCAGAATTGACCTTGCGGGTTGGTGTATTCAGATATCAGGAAGCTGAGTGGGGCTGCATTCTTGGTGGTAAGGTTCAATGTCCAGAAGGCTTCGTTCCAGGCCAGGATCAGGCTGAGCAGGCAGGTCGATACAATTCCGGGAATGGCCATGGGAGTGAGGATCTTGGTGAGTTCCGCCCACAGACCGGCACCATCCATGCGCGATGCCTCAAGAATCTCGCCGGGGATTTCCTTGAAATAAGTGTAAAGCATCCAGATCATGATCGGCAGGTTGATCAGCATCATCAGGGGCACCATGCCCCAATGGCTGTCGAAGATGGTGTAGTCACGCAAATCGAGACCATTGCCCCAGTCCTTGAAGATCAGGCCATTGCGATTGAATATCAGGAAGATCGGCACCAGAGCACCGGCCGGCGGCATCATCTTCGTAGAGAGAATCCAGAGCAGGGAATCCTGGGTGCGACGTGTCCACACCCAGATCGTGGGCGGAATGCACACCATGAGAAGCAGGCCAAAGCCAAGCCAGGCGTTGGTGACTACCCAGCCCTGCGCGTAAAGAATCGTGAAGGCCAAAGCGATTGTGCCGAGCACAATCCCGGCCCACGTGATGCCATTCAGCTTGCTGGCGCTCTCATGACGCGGCGCAAAGGCCATTGACCAGGCAGCTGGAACGGCGAACACTAAACCCAGCAGCGTCGAAAAGCCTGCAATGATGATCGTGTTGATGAGGTAGGACATATAGTCCGACCGGCGTTGCACTTCTGCAAAGTTCTCCATAGTCCAGGGTGTCAGGAACAGCGTTTGCGGCAGCGAATAGGCATCCGACTCCGACTTGAAAGCAGCAATGGCTGTCCACAGAATTGGGAAAAACATCAGGATGCCAATTGCCCAGGCGAGTATGCCGAAGAACCGTGTGCGCGAGGCAGAGGTTTTCATGGCCATGGCTCAGTTCTCCAAATTCTTGCCAACAAGGCGCACGAGGAAGATCGACACGATGTTTGCGAGAATGACCGCAAGGATGCCACCTGCGGCAGCTGCGCCAACGTCGTTCGCATCGTTGAGTTGCGAGAAAACCAGATATGTAAGGTTGCCAGCAAAGCCTCCCACGCTGGTGACCTTGATTTCAGCAAAGGTATTCATGAGGAAAATGGTCTGGATCAGGATGACCACTGTGATCGGCCGTGCCAGATGTGGAAGCACGATGTTCCAGAAGTAAGCCCAGGACTTTGCGCCATCCATGGCAGCGGCGTCTTTCTGTTCTTCATCGAGCGACTGCAATGCAGTGAGCAGGATGAGCGCGGCGAAGGGCAGCCATTGCCATGCGACGATGATGCCGACCGAGAACAAAGGGATCGAGCCAAACCAGTCAAATGGCTGCGTGACGCCGAACCATCGTTGTATTTCGGCAAACAAGCCAAACACCGGATGCATGATGAGGTTCTTCCACACCATCGACGACACCGTGGGCATGATGAAAAACGGTGAAATCATCAGTACACGGACGATACCGCGGCCCCAGAATGGCTGATCAAGTAAAATGGCAAGTGCGATGCCACCTGTTACCGTTGCAACAATCACGCCACCTACCAGCAACAGCGTGTTCAGCAAGTTCTTCAGGAAGAAGGGGTCCTTCATAAAGTAGTAAAAGTTATTCCATGAG
Organism: Hyphomicrobiales bacterium; assembly: GCA_031373255.1. Lineage (GTDB taxonomy): Bacteria > Pseudomonadota > Alphaproteobacteria > Rhizobiales > Aestuariivirgaceae > JANMMJ01. Next base: position 512 of record JANMMJ010000207.1, on the reverse strand, counting down.
AACCAGCGGACAGCTTCTGGGTCCTGCAGATTGTAGCGCAGGAAGGCATAGTAAAAGACGAGCGCCAGCGGAATGAAGGCGAAGGCCGATAGAATTCCAACTGTGGGTGCGAGCACCCACTTTGCGACCGCTTGTGATTGTCTGGTGGCCATGGATGAGGTCCATCCTGTCTGTTATCGTAGCTGCAAAGGCGGACCGATCACGCGTAAATACCTGTGCATGATTACAACGGTATTCCGCTTTATGGCGGCAAAGGTGCTTTGACAAAATGCACCCTTCCGCCATGGGACGGAAGGGTGCCGTTGTCGCCTTACTTGATATAACCAGCCTTGGTCATTTCATCGGTAGTGTAGACCTGTGCCTGTGCCAGCGCATCTTCAGCGGTCATCTGACCAGCCAAAGCTGCGGAAAACAGTTCACCAACCTTGGTGCCAATACCGGCAAATTCAGGAATGGCCACAAACTGAACGCCTGTATAGGGAACCGGCTTTGCAGTGGGCTTGGTGGGATCA
>JANMMJ010000194.1:0-14149 GCA_031373255.1 Hyphomicrobiales bacterium | reverse complement strand
TCCACCATCGCAATGAGCATCGCTACGATACGAGTGAGTGCTGCCTGGTTGCGCGCGATGACCCTGTCCCAGTCCATCTATTAGTCAAGATTCCTTCTATAGGACAACTAGAACATAATAGGAACATATGTCAAGACCCATCGCCATCGCCCGAATGCTGCCCGCTGAATGAGGCTGTTTGAGCTCGGGGACAAAACCCCCGCAGGTGCCGGGGAACCTGTTGGTTTCGTAAAAACGCAATCCGGTCTAGCCTTTGCGGCGGGATTTCCCATATAAGCCTCAATCCATGGAACCGGCAGCAACCATTCCTTTCCGCAAGATGAACGGGCTCGGCAATGATTTTGTCGTGCTTGACGCCCGTGCGCGGCCGTTGGCCGTCAACGACACCTGGGCGCGCGCCATTGCTGACCGCAAGACCGGAATCGGCTGCGACCAGTTGATCGTATTGGGACCTTCGAAAATTGCCGATGTGCAGATGCGCATCTGGAACAACGAGGGCTTTGAGGTCGAAAGCTGCGGCAATGCCTCGCGCTGCATTGCAGACCTGATCTTTGAAGAGCGCCGCGTGACCACCGCGACCATCGATACACGTGGCGGCTTCCTCACCGCCACAAAGAGCGGCGAAAAGCTTGTGACCATCGACAATGGCCCGCCACGCTTCGACTGGAAGGACATTCCCCTGTCCGAAAAGTTTCACGACACCCGTCATATTGAGCTGCAGGTTGGCCCCATCGACGCGCCGCTTATTCATTCGCCTTCGGTCGTCAATGTCGGAAACCCCCATTGCATTTTCTGGGTCAAGGATATCGACGTTGTTGATCTCGGCAAGGTTGGACCGATGCTTGAGCATCATCCGCTCTTCCCGGACCGCGCCAACATCAGTCTCGCGCGGGTCGATGCAAGGGACCACATCACCTTGAAGGTCTGGGAGCGCGGTGCTGGCCTGACGCGCGCCTGCGGCACGGCTGCTTGCGCGGTGATGGCCGCAGGTTTTCGCCTCAAAATGATCGACCGCGAATGTCGCGTCAGCCTTCCCGGCGGCGATCTCCTCATGGAACAGCGCGAAGCCGATGGCCATATCCTCATGACCGGTCCGGTGACTTATGAATTCGAAGGCACGCTTCCAGCGCCATTGGCGGTGTAACAGTGCCGCCTCCCGAATTTGTCACTTTTGGCTGCCGCCTCAACACCTATGAATCGGAAGTGATGCGCGGCCTGTCTGAATCGGCAGGTCTCGAAAATACGATTGTCTTTAACACATGCGCCGTCACCGCCGAGGCGACCCGCCAGGCCCGGCAGGCCATCAGGCGTGCCCGCAAGGAGCGCCCTGAAGCGCAGATCATCGTGACTGGCTGCGCTGCCCAGACCGATCCCGCCATGTTTGCCGCCATGCCGGAAGTCGATCTCGTTCTTGGCAATGGCGAGAAGATGAAGGCGGAGAGTTGGCGGCCGCGCGATTTCGGCATTTCGGCAAGCGAGCGCGTTCAAGTGAACGACATCATGTCGGTGCGCGAAACCGCACTTCACATGATCGACGGCCTGGCCGATCGCACCCGTGCTTTCGTGCAGGTGCAGAACGGCTGCGATCACCGCTGCACATTTTGCATCATCCCCTTTGGCCGGGGCAACTCGCGCTCCGTGGCTGCGGGCGAGGTCGTCGAGCAGATCCGCCGGCTGGCCGCAAATGGCTATGCCGAAGTTGTGCTCTCTGGCGTCGATATTACCAGCTGGGGCGCCGACCTTCCGGGAAGCCCCAGGCTTGGCAATCTCGTGGCCCGCATATTGAAGCTGGTACCCGGCCTGAAACGGCTGCGGTTGTCGTCGATTGATTCAATCGAGACCGATCCTGAGCTCATGGACGTCATGGCAGGCGAAGAGCGGCTCATGCCCCACATCCACCTGTCTCTCCAGTCCGGCGATGACATGATCCTCAAGCGCATGAAGCGCCGTCACAATCGCGATCATTCCATAGCGTTTTGTAGTGAACTGCGTTCCCGCCGTCCTGATGTTGTGTTTGGCGCCGACATCATTGCGGGCTTTCCGACTGAAACCGAAACGATGTTCGAGAACTCGCTGAACATCGTCGACGAGTGTGAACTGACATATCTTCACGTGTTTCCATTTTCACCACGTCCGGGCACGCCCGCCGCCCGCATGCCGCAACTCGACAAGGCGATCATCAAGGAGCGCGCACTGCGTCTCCGCCTCAAGGGAAAAGAGCGCCTCGAAATATTTCTGGATCGCGAGGTTGGCGCCACGCGCTCGGTGTTGATCGAAACTGGCAAAGTTGGCCGTACCGAACATTTCGCACCAGTGAATTTTGTATCGGAAATGACGCCGGGCGCTGTCGTCAGGGCCAGGATGACTGGACGTGGTTCCAGTCATCTTGAAGCAAGTCTCGCGGCATGACCGGCTTCTTCAAGAAACTCTTCAATCGCGTCATCGGGAAAAAGGAAGAACCAGTTCCCGTTGTTCCCGAACCGCAGGCTCTTCCTGCGCCAGAACCCGCGCCAGAGCCTGAACCCGTTTTTGAAGCCGAGCCGGTTCAGGTCATTGAAGTCAAAGAAAGTCCGATCGCAAAGGTCATAGAGCCGGATTCGGAGAGGACGAAGGCACCAAAGAAAACTGCGCCGAAAGCCAGGGTTGAGACCAAGAAGGCCGAAGCGAAGAAAGTAGAACCGAAAAGGCCCGAGCCTCGGCAGTCTGAGTCAAAGAAGCCAGCGGCGCGAAAACCGGAACCAAAAAAGCCCGAACCCAGGAAGCCCGAGCCAAAGAAGCCCGAGCCAAAGACCAAGGCAAAGACCGAAGTTAAAAAGGCAGAGCCGGCCGCAAAGCCATCGCCTCCAAAACAAGAGGCGAAGCCCAGGGTCAAGAAGCCTGAGCCTGTTGCAGAAAGGCCAACGCCCCGGCCAGTTCCCACGCCGGAGCCTCGGCCCATCCTGCCCGAGCCTGTCGTCGAGGAACTCCCGCCACCGCTATCTGAACCTGAAGCGCCGCTTGAACCGGAGACGTTTATTCCGGAGCCTGACGAGCCCTCTCCGGTTCCAGAGCCTGTTCCCGAGCCAGAACAGCGCCGCGGCTGGTTCTCACGGCTGAAGGAGGGTCTCTCCAAATCCTCGAAGTCAATCACTTCGTCGATCACTTCGATCTTCACCAAGCGCAAGCTCGATGCGTCAACGCTTGAAGAACTCGAAGATGTGCTGATCCAGGCCGATCTGGGATTGCCCACGACCGAGCGCATCATCAAGGCCGTATCGACAGGGCGATATGACAAGGAAATCGATCCTGAAGAAATAAAACAGATACTGGCCTCCGAAGTGGCCAAGGTTCTGAAGCCGGTCGAGATACCGTTCAACTTTGGATCCGAGAAGCCGTTCGTCATCCTGGTCGTGGGCGTCAACGGTTCGGGCAAAACCACAACAATCGGCAAGCTGGGCGCCATTGCCGCGCGCGAGGGCTACAAGGTCATGTTTGCCGCCTGCGACACCTTTCGCGCCGCGGCAATAGAGCAGCTTACGGTCTGGGGTCAGCGCATTGGCGCGAAAACCATTTCGAGGCCGACAGGAGCAGACTCATCGGGATTGGCGTTCGACGCACTCAAGGCCGCACGCGATGACAGCACCGACATTCTCTTCATCGACACTGCCGGACGCCTTCAGAACAAGTCCTATCTGATGGACGAACTCGATAAGATTGTCCGTGTCTTGAAGAAACAGGATGAAGCAGCACCGCACGCGGTCTTGCTGGTGCTCGACGCCACCACGGGCCAGAACGCCATGATTCAGGCCGAAGTGTTCACCAAGGTGGCCGGCGTGACCGGACTTATCATGACCAAGCTCGATGGCACCGCCAGAGGCGGCATTCTCGTCGCCATCGCCGAGAAATTTGCGATCCCCATCCATGCGATTGGGGTAGGGGAGCAGATTGATGATCTTCAACCCTTCGAGGCGCAGGCTTTCTCGCGTGCCATAGCCGGATTGGAGGACGCATGAGTCCCGCTGTCAAACTTCTGGTCGAAGCAGGACCATTGGTGGCCTTCTTCATTGCCAACTGGAAAGCCGGCATTTTCTGGGGCACCGGCATATTCATGGTGGCAACGGCGATTGCACTCACTGTGTCATGGGTGCTGACGCGAAAAATCGCCATGGTGCCCCTGATCGGCGCGGGCTTCGTGGCCCTCTTCGGCGCCCTCACCCTCTGGCTCCATGACGATACCTTCATCAAGATCAAGGTGACCCTGATCAATGGCCTGTTTGGCGCCATCCTGCTCGGCGGATTGTTTTTCGGTCAGACGTTTCTCAAGTTTGTGATGGGCGAAGCCATCAAGATGACCGAACCGGCCTGGCGCACCCTCACCCTGCGCTGGGGAATATTCTTCTTTGCCCTCGCCATCCTGAACGAATTTGTCTGGCGCACGCAATCGACCGAAACCTGGGTCAATTTCAAGGTTTTCGGACTTTTGCCGCTCACCCTCGTCTTCGCTCTGTCGCAAGGCCCGTTTATGGCCAGGCACATGATCGAGGACATGCCCGGGACCCCGTGACAATCCAGCGCTCGCCCATAGACGTATTTGCACTGCAACATAAGCCGGGGTAGAAATTGCCGGAACACACGGAATTGGGATCATGGCTGATTTGAAGGCGCGGGCTCGGCCGCTATCGCCGCATTTACAGATTTACCGGCCGATGCTGACGATGATGATGTCCATCGTCCACCGCGTGACAGGTGCTGCACTTTACTTCGGCACCGTGCTGTTCGTTTGGTGGCTGACAGCAGCGGCTTCATCGGACGCTTCCTTCGCCACCGCGCAGGGCTTTTTTGGTCATTGGTTTGGCCGTCTCGTCCTTTTCGGCTTCACCTGGGCCCTGCTGCACCACATGCTTGGCGGCATCAAACATCTCGTCTGGGATACCGGCCGCGGCTTTAACCTCACGCTCATCGAGTGGCTGGCCAAAGGCTCGCTAGTGGCATCGGCTGCACTCACCATTCTGCTTTGGATCGTAGGCTATGGAGTGATGCCATGAGCATGCGGACCCCCCTGGGCAAGGTTCGCGGACTGGGAAGTGCCAGATCCGGCACTAGGCATTTCTGGTTTCAGCGCATGACGGCGATCGCCAACATCCCGCTGGTGATTTTCTTGATCTACTTCATCGTCAGCCATCTTGGCGCGGAGCGTGCATCGGTCGTTGCCAGCATTCAAAACCCGATTGTGGCCGTTGGCCTTGTTTTGGGTCTTTTGTCGATCCTCTGGCACATGCGTCTCGGCATGCAGATCATCATCGAGGACTATGTCCATGGCCACGCCGCCAAGCTGGCGCTTATCATGCTCAATATCTTTTTTCCCGCTGTGATGGGCGTGATGGCCGTCTTCGCTATTCTCAAGATGAGCTTTGCATCCTGATGGCCGAGTCCCAAAAATCGGGCAAGGCCCCGCGCAGCGTGAACATCGGCAATCGCGCCTACCCGATTACCGATCATGCCTTCGACGTACTTGTGGTGGGTGCGGGCGGCGCCGGTCTCCGGGCGACTTTGGGAGCGTCTCAGGCCGGACTTCGGACCGCATGCATCTCGAAGGTTTTCCCCACACGCTCGCACACGGTGGCAGCCCAGGGCGGTATCGCCGCTTCGCTTGGCAACATGGGTCCGGATGATTGGCGCTGGCACATGTACGACACTGTCAAGGGCGCTGACTGGCTGGGCGACCAGGATGCCATCGAATATCTTTGCCGCAACGCTCCGACCGCCGTTTACGAGCTTGAGCATTTTGGCCTTCCCTTCTCGCGCACCGAAGACGGCAAGATCTACCAGCGCCCCTTCGGCGGCATGATGATGAATTTCGGCGACGGCCCGCCGGCCCAGCGCACCTGTGCTGCTGCCGACCGCACCGGTCACGCCATGCTGCACACGCTCTACGGCCAGAGCCTGCGTCACGCGGCGGAGTTTTTCATCGAGTATTTTGCCCTCGACCTGATCATGGATGAAGGAACCTGCCGCGGCGTGATGGCGCTCAACATGGAGGACGGTTCCATTCACCGCTTCCGCGCCCACAAGACCATTATTGCCACAGGCGGTTATGGACGCGCCTACTTCACCGCGACTTCTGCCCATACATGCACGGGCGACGGCAATGCCATGGTGCTCCGCGCTGGCCTGCCGCTACAGGATATGGAATTCGTGCAGTTCCACCCGACGGGCATCTATGGCGCGGGTTGTCTGATAACTGAAGGTGCGCGCGGCGAAGGCGGCTACCTCACCAATTCGGAAGGAGAGCGCTTCATGGAGCGCTATGCGCCTTCGGCCAAGGACCTCGCCTCACGCGATGTCGTATCGCGGGCCTGCACCATCGAGATTCACGAAGGCCGTGGCGTCGGTTCGCTCAAGGACCATATCCATCTCCACCTCGAACATCTCGACCCCAAAGTGCTGCATGAACGCCTGCCCGGCATCTCGGAATCGGCGAGAATCTTTGCCGGCGTCGACGTCACCCGTGAACCGATCCCGATCCTGCCGACCGTGCACTACAATATGGGCGGCATCCCAACCAACTATCATGGTGAAGTTCTGGCGGGAGACAGGAAGGATCACGAGAAGACGGTGCCTGGACTCCTCGCCATCGGCGAAGCCGCATGTGTTTCCGTGCATGGCGCCAACCGCCTTGGTTCCAATTCCCTTATCGATCTCGTGGTCTTCGGCCGCGCCGCCGGCCTCAAATGCGCCGAGACACTGGAGCCCAATTCTTCCCATGCCGAACTCACCGGCGATGCCGGCGAAAAAGCCATCGCCCGCCTTGACCATTTCCGCCACGCTGCCGGAGCCACGCCCACAGCCGAATTGAGGCTTCGCATGCAAAGAACCATGCAATCCAACTGTGCCGTGTTCCGCGATGGCAAGGTCCTTGGCGAGGGCAAGCAGCTCATTGCCGGAGTCTGGAAAGCCACCGACGATATTCGCGTCACCGACCGCTCGCTGATCTGGAATTCGGACCTCATCGAAACGCTGGAATATGACAATCTCATTGCACAGGCCGCTGTGACCATTGAAGGAGCGCTCAGCCGGCAGGAAAGCCGCGGCGCCCATGCGCGTGAGGACTTCCCTGCCAGGGACGACGAAAACTGGATGAAGCACACCTTGTCATGGACCGGCGTTGGCAAGCGCGAAGTCACCCTCACCTATCGTCCGGTTCACACCTACACAATGTCAAACGACATCGAATACATAAAACCCAAGGCTCGGGTGTATTGATGGCGATGAAAAGCAGTGAGAAAGGCCGAGTGCCGATCATTCGGCACAATGAACCAACCGATCCCATTCAGATGGCATCCTATGAAGCACGGTATTTGGAAGACATTGAGCGGCATCTCGCTCAACATATTGGCGAATGCGACACCGTCTTGCACGAAATTCTGTCTCATACCGTGCATGTTGATATTCACGTCATCAAACCAAACGAGAAAGTTCCATATCTTACCCTCGTAACGAGTGGAATGTCCGATTTGGAAATGAATGTGCCGGAGGGACTTGATCCCGCCGATGAGTATCAGCTGGCTGAACTTGTGGCCTTTCTTCCAGAAGACTGGCCTCTTGACGGTTTCTTTGATGATTCAAAAGACGGTGATGATCGAGAACCGCCGGGCTGGTATGTTGCTAGATGGCTCAAACACTATGCACGAATGCCACATGAATATAAGTCGTTCATCACCTGGTTTCATACGGCTGCAAATGGTGACCCGGCGGAATCAATTGGAGAAGGCGTAGGAATGGTTGGCTTTCTTTTTGCGCCTCCTTTGCAGATTGGGCAGGATGGATTGTTTGTGTCAACGCACGATGATCGTCGGATTCGTCTAATGAGTCTTGTTCCCATTTGGCCTGATGAAGTTGTTTACGCCGTGAACGAAGGTGGAGAAGCTTTGTGTGAAAAGCTTGATATAGCCGAGAACTTCGTATTCGACCCCTTTCGGCAAAGCTGCCTTAAGCGGAAAAAATTTTTCGGACTTTTTTAGCTATGGTTGAACTCGCCCTTCCCGCTAATTCGAAGATCCAGCCCGGCAAGGCATGGCCAAAGCCTGATGCAAGGAACACACGCGAATTTCGCATCTATCGCTGGAATCCCGATGACGGGAAAAATCCTCAGGTCGATACGTATCACGTCGATATGGACAAATGCGGCCCCATGGTTCTCGACGCTCTCATCAAGATAAAGAACGAGCAGGATCCGACGCTGACGTTCCGCCGGTCATGCCGCGAAGGTATCTGCGGTTCGTGCTCAATGAACATCGACGGCACCAATACGCTGGCCTGTATCAAGGCGACTGGCGATGTGAAAGGACCGGTGAAAATCTATCCGCTGCCCCATCTTGCGGTGGTAAAGGACCTGGTCCCCGATCTCACCCAGTTCTATGCCCAACACCGCTCCATCGAGCCATGGCTGAAAACCGAAACGCCGGAGCCGCAGGCCGAGTGGAAACAGTCCCATGATGACCGCGCCAGGCTCGACGGTCTCTATGAATGTATCCTGTGCGCCTGTTGCTCCACATCCTGCCCCTCATACTGGTGGAACGGCGACCGCTACTTGGGGCCTGCCGCACTGCTCCAGGCCTATCGCTGGCTGATCGACTCCCGCGACGAGGCGACGGGTGACCGCCTCGACGATCTCGAAGACCCGTTCCGGTTATACCGCTGCCACACCATCATGAATTGCGCCAAGGCCTGCCCCAAGGGCCTCAATCCTGCCAAGGCCATCGCCGAAATCAAGAAAATGATGGTCGAGCGCCAGCTCTGATCCGGTTCATTCGACCGGACACGGCCACCCGCTTGCCAGTTTTCCCAATTCAATCGTATTTGAGCTGACGATCTCCGGCTGGTCTTTGGCACAGTGGAACCCAGGAGATAGCTCATCCGCCTTCTGCCGCGCCACAAGGTTGGCGTCAGGTAGTGTGGCGACGATATAGGCGGCGTGGCAGGCGTCAGTGCCATCAAACTTGGTGACCACCAGCCAGCTGGATTTGACATTGTCACTGTTCAGATACCACCGCAGGATCGTGGCAGAGACTTTGCCGTCCAAAATCCTCCACTCGATTTTCGGACCGAGCGAATTGAAACTGCCGAACGTCTGCTGGGCTGCGCATTGATGCGCCGCATCGGCGCCAAAACTCACGGCAAAGCGGAGATCATCCTCGCTTACCCGGACAGGAATGCCATTGATCCCCGGGCATTCCCATTCTGCCCAGTCACCCTCACCCTGTGACTGTCCAGTCAGTTTGCATTTTTCGATGTCGAGATCCGAATAGACGCTCTTGATATCTCCAGCAGCAGCAGCCAAGCTCCAAATGCCTAAAATCAATAGCGTTACCGTGGTTCTCATGACGAGAAGGCTGCCACGCGATATCAGTGAAAGGAAGAGCCATGCGCCTGGACGCCATCTCGATTGGAAGGAATCCGCCCAAGGAAGTAAATGTCGTGGTGGAGGTGCCGGTTGGCGGCGAGCCGATTAAATACGAAATGGATAAGGAGGCCGGCACACTTGTCGTTGATCGCTTCCTTTATACGTCCATGCGCTATCCCGGCAATTATGGCTTCATACCCCACACGCTCTCCGGCGACGGCGACCCATGCGACGTGCTGATTGCCAATCAGCGCGGCATCATTCCAGGTGCGGTGGTAGCCTGTCGGCCGGTTGGCGTCATGAAAATGCAGGACGAGGCCGGTGGTGATGAGAAGATCATAGCGGTACCAGTGCCGCGGCTCACACGCCGCTACGAGGGTGTTCACAACTATACTGACCTGCCGGAAATCACCCGCCAGCAGATCGAGCACTTCTTCGTCCACTACAAGGATCTGGAAAAAGGCAAATGGGTCAAGGTTTTGGGCTGGGGCGATGCCGCCGAAGCCGAGACGATGATCCTCGAAGGCATCGCGAGGGCAAAAGCCACCAAGGCCTGATCACATTTCCGGAACGGGAACGCCCTTTTGCTGGCAGGCGGCATGCACGGTGTTGTGCAACAGGCAGGCGATTGTCATGGGGCCAACCCCGCCCGGAACCGGCGTGATGGCGCCGGCAACCTTCTCGCATGATGCATAGTCGCAATCACCGACAAGCTTGCCCTTGCCATCCCGCTCGATGCGATTGATGCCCACGTCGATGACGCAGGCACCCGGCTTGATCCAGTCGCCTTTGACCATCTCAGGCCGTCCGACCGCGGCAATCACCAGATCGGCGCGCCGCACCACGCCCGGAAGGTCCTTGGTGCGCGAATGCGCGATCGTGACCGTGCAGTTTTCCTGGAGCAGCAATTGTGCCACCGGCTTGCCAACAATGTTGGACCGGCCGATGACGACAGCTTCCAGTCCGTCAAGCTTGCCCAAGACATCCTTGGCCAGCATGACGGAGCCGACCGGCGTACAAGGCACCAGTGAATCCTGGCCTGTCGATAGCCGGCCGGCATTCACCACATGAAATCCATCGACGTCCTTGGCCGGACTGATCGAATTGATCACCTTGGTTGAATCGATATGCTTGGGAAGAGGCAATTGCACCAATATGCCGTGGCAGGCAAGATCGTTATTCAGCTTGTCGACGATGGCCAGAACATCTTTCTCGGGGGTATCGGCTGGTAAGCGATGTTCCCATGAATTCATGCCGACCTCCACGGTCTGCTTCGCCTTGTTGGCGACATAGACTTTGCTGGCCGGATCCTCGCCTACCAGGACCACTGCCAGACCCGGCACCAGCCCATGCCGTATCTTCAATTCCGAGACGGCTTTCGCGATGCGCCCGCGCAGGGCTTCTGCATATGCCTTGCCGTCAATGATCTTTGCCATCCTCAATGCCTTTTTTCCCGAGATCTTCCAGAAATTCCGTGATGCCTGCCGCGAGAACGGCTGTATCACCTGAAACGAAGACGATCTTGTTGCGATTTGTCTCACCACTGACGATCGCGATTCTTGATTTTGGAACCCTGAACGCCTTTGCCAGCACCTCAACAACGGCCCCGTTGGCCCTGCCCATGTCCGGAGCCGCCGAAACCTTGACTGCCAGCGACATGGCGCCGTCCGCAGCAACGTGAAATCCGGAAATCAAGTCCTGTGAGGATTTGGGTGTCACCCTGATACTCAGATACGCCCCATCCGTGGCGTATCTGACTACACCCGTTCTCAAATGAGCCGCGACCCGTAGTAAACGACAACATATTGAATGAACTGGATACCGATCGCCGCAATGATGGGCGAAATATCGAGACCGCCCAGGTCGGGCATTAGCCGGCGGATCGGTCCAAGCACGGGCTCGGTCAACCGCATCAGCGCATATCGTATCTGTCTCACGTACTGATTGTGCCCATTGATCACGTTGAAACCGATCAGCCAGCTAAGGATAACGGTCGCTACGAGGATCCAGAAATAGATGTCTAGAACGGTAAGGATAAGCCAGATAATCGGATTGGTCATGGAGCGGTCCTGCCTCTGTGAAACCTCTGAATAATTGCCCGTTCCCCCGAACGCAAGTTCCATAGCGGGACACTATTCCGGGCTACTTTCCGTGGGCAGACTATTTCATCCTACAGACACCTTGCATTCGTCTCCGGGACCTCGTTTAATTCGCTTGCCCGCTGCCTTTGGCATGGGCTAGGAGACATCGTTTCGGACGGGCAGGACGTAAGAGCCACAACTACCGGGGGGTAGAGAATTGGCCAGGCCCGTCACGGATGAGGCAGTCAGGTGAACCTAGGTGCATCTGGCTGTGACAGGAGTAGGGGTTAATGACGGGCAACAAAGACGTGAAGCAACTCACGCGCTCAGCACACCATTTGCTGAAACGCGCCGCACAATACGCTTCCACAATTTATATGGACAGGGTTGGCAAGTCTGGACTGACACAGCGCCAGTACACGGTGCTGGCGGCAGTAAACGAATACGAAGGTGCAAGCCAGACCGACCTGGTCAAAATGACGGGTATCGACCGCTCGACCCTGGCCGATCTGGTGGCAAGGCTATTGGCCCAGGGCTACCTGCAGCGCCGCCGCTCGAAGGAAGATGGCCGCACCAACTCGATACGGATTACCGCCGCGGGCAAGAAGATCCTTCGCGCCGCGCTGCCGGGCGCCGACGATTCAGACCGCACATTGTTGCATGCCATAGCGCCGTCGTTGCGCAAGCCATTCGTCGAAGCCCTGTCGATCCTCGCCGACGAGATGGATCGTATCGAGGGTGAAACCAGCAAGAAACTCCTGCTCAAGATCAAGCCGCGCAAACGGGCCTAGTTTGCCTTTGCCTTTTCGATTTCCTTCATCAGGACCGTATCGATTGCCTCTTCAGTTAAGGGCCCGATCCACTTGTAGCGGATCACGCCTTCACCGTTGACAACGAAGGTTTCAGGGACTCCATAAACACCCCAGTCAACCGCCGATCGCCCTTTCTCATCTGCGCCAACAGCCTGGAATGGCTGGCCCAGCGAGCCAAGAAATCGCCGGGCATTCTCGGGTTCGTCCTTGTAGTTGATTCCCGTAAGCTTGAAATCCTTGCGCCTCGAGAGTTCCATCAGCATCGGGTGCTCCACCCGGCACGGCCCGCACCATGACGCCCACACATTGACCACGGTAACGCCGCCTTGCCGGAGGTCCGCCGCCTTGAGACCGGGAACACCCATTCCTTCAATCGCCGGCAGTTCGAATTCCGGCACCGGTTTGCCTATCAGCGCCGAAGGAATTTCCGCCGGCTTCCCGGACAATCCACGCCAGAACAACAGCGCCAGCGCGCCGAAAAAAATGATTGGCAGAAGCGCCAGTCCGAACCGGCGCGATGACGATCGGGATTCAAGGGTCATGGCGCTTGTGTTCAAGTTTCGCCACATCGCGCTTCAGCTTCCGATCGCGCCGGACAGTGAACGCGATCAACCCGCCAAGAACCACAAAGCTCAGCGCGTAAGATGCAAGCACAAATCCGCTGTGCGGAGCCGACCAATCCACTAATGTCCTCCAATATCGGCGAGTCGGGCCTGGCGGAGTTTGCGTTCGGCGATTTCGGCACGAATGGCCTGCAGGTGCAGGCTGAGAAAAAGAAATGTGTATGCCAGTCCCATGATCAGCAGTGGCCAGAGCAGCGAGGAATGAATGGTGGGGCCGCCCATGCGAAACACGCTTGCCGGCTGATGCAGGGAATTCCACCAGTCGACCGAGAACTTGATGATCGGAATATTGATGAAGCCGGCAATGGCAACGATCCGCGCAATGGGCGCGGCGCGATGCGGTTCTTCAAGCGCCTGCCAGACAGCCATGTAACCCAGATACAGCAGGAACAGAACGAACATCGACGTGAGCCGCGCATCCCATACCCACCAGGTTCCCCACATCGGCTTGCCCCAGATTGATCCGGTGGCGAGCGCCAGAAAACAGAAGCAGGCACCAATGGGTGCGGCTGCCTTGGCTGCTGCATCGGCCAGGGGATGGCGGAACACGAAGGCAACGCCGCTCGCCAGCGCCATGACCGTATAGACAAACAACGCCATCCACGCGGCGGGAACATGAACAAACATGATCCTGACCGTTTCGCCCTGCTGATAATCTGCCGGCGCAGTGTAAAGCGACAGCACCAGCCCGGCCGCCAGGAGCCCAATGGTGATTGCCCAGCACCAGGGGAGAATGGCGTTGCTGAAGGCGAGGAAGCGGGCGGGATTGGCGAATTGTTGCATGATCTGTCGCTTAGTCTTGAAATCTCACCTTAGATAGGCCCGCAATGCCGCAGCAGCGCCGATGGGAGCCAGCACCAGGCTTGCCAGCGTCAGCGCCGCCACGATCAACAAAGAGGGTGTGGCAATATCGGGGCCGGAACCGCTGGGCGCGCTTGCCGATACGCCAAAGATAAGCACCGGGACATAGAGCGGAAGCACGATCAACGACACCAGTAACCCGCCCCGCCGCAAACCAGCCGTAATGGCGCCCCCCAGCGCCGCCAGCATGGACAACGCAATGGATCCCACGATCATTGCCAGGGCCAGCGGCACAATGGCCTCCGGTGCCAAATTGAGCAGGAACCCCAATAGCGGTGCCGCAATGGCAAGGGGCAGCGAAGTGGATAGCCAATGCGCGGTAGCCTTGGCCACCGCCACAAGTTCAAGCGGCACCGGCCCCATGGCGAAGACATCGAGCGAACCGTCCTC
>JANMMJ010000193.1:0-74355 GCA_031373255.1 Hyphomicrobiales bacterium | reverse complement strand
TCCACCATCGCAATGAGCATCGCTACGATACGAGTGAGTGCTGCCTGGTTGCGCGCGATGACCCTGTCCCAGTCCATCTATTAGTCAAGATTCCTTCTATAGGACAACTAGAACATAATAGGAACATATGTCAAGACCCATGGCCTGAGCCATGATTGGCCCGCAATGACCAGACAGGGAACCCCCATTTTCTCGTCATTCCGGCCTAGCGCCGCGCGAGCCGGAACCCCGCTTCACCTCTCATGGGCTGACTCTTTGCCGAAGAGAGCTGGATTCCATCTCGCGCGGCACTACGTGCCGCTTGGATGGAATGACGGCTTTAGAGAGCGATGAGATGTGTGGGCATGATAGAGGCGCGCGTTAAGTCCCTCATCCGCCCTGCCGGGCACCTTCTCCCGATGGGAGAAGGGTGAGCCGCCATTGCCGGAATTCGTGCAAGTGCATTCGCTCTAGGAGAAATTGGGCGGTGGCTGGAAGCTGTAATATTCCCGCTCGAGCATCTGGGCGAACCGTATTGCGGTGAGATCCTCGTATTGCCGCGCCACGATCTGGATGCCGCCTGGTAGACCATGGGAGGTAAGCCCGATTGGAGCGACGGTGGATGGCAGGTAATAGCCGCATGAATAGCCCGCCCAGAAAAGCTGGTCGGTGGTAGGCACCCGCTTGCCATTGACGTCGATCAAGCGTTCGTGGCGTTCGCCCACGTGATCATGCGGGAACGCGGCGGAGGCCGCCGTCGGGCACAGCAGGATGTCCCAGCCGTCAAAGAACTGGTCCCACAGCAGCCGCATCTGATGCCGCCGCTCGTTCCACATCAGCCAGTTGCGGTGCGGCAACACATAGGCGCGCAGCATGTTGGACATGTAGCTGTCATCATCGGCAGCGAAGCCCGCGGCCTTGACACTGTTGGCGGCAAATTCTGCATCGGTTTGACGGCGGCTGGTCGCGGAGCGCAAAAGCGCGATGTAGACGTCAAAGGCTTCCTTCGTGGAAAACGCCGGCCGGGCCTCGAAGGAAATCTTCTTCACCTTGCGGGTCAGGAACTGGCCCAGCTTGCCGATGAGATCCTGCAGCGGCTGGTCGACCTCGCTTTGCTCATCGGTGATCATCACGGCCACACGAAAATCCTTCAGAGACTTTTTCTCTGAGGCTGGCAGCTTCAGGGACAGAGCCCGTCCTTCGATCCGGTCCGGCCCCGCCAGCAGTTTCAGCATGGGTTCGAGATCGCGCGCCGAACGCGCCAGCGGTCCCGCGCAGGAAATGTCCGAAGGGTTGACCAGGCCGGGCAGCATGTGCCCGCGCATTGGCACGATCCCGAATGTGGGCTTATGGCCGTAGACCCCGCAATAATGCGCCGGATTGCGGATCGATGCGCCGATATCGGAACCGACTTCCAATGCACTCATGCCGGTCGCCAGTGCCACCGCCGAACCGCCAGACGAGCCGCCGGGGGAGCGCTGAGGGTCCCATGGGTTGTTTGTCGTGCCGTAGATGTCGTTGTAGCTTTGCCAGTCGGCCAGCATGAAGGGAACATTGGTCTTGCCATGCATCACGGCACCGCCCGTGGTGAGCCGGGTCAGCGCAACGGCGTCCGATCCTGCGATATTGCCGCGGTGCAGCGGCACGCCCCAGGTGGAAGGCGTGCCCATCCAGTCGAAACTTTCCTTGATGGTCATGGGAACGCCATCGAACGGGCCGAGTGGCGCTCCTTTCTTGAGCCGCCTGTCAGCCGCTGCCGCTGATTTCCGCGCCCGCTCCACATCCGTACAGACGATGGCATTGAGCGCCGGATTGTGCCGCTCTACTTGCCCGGTGCAAAGATCGAGCAGTTCCCGCGCGGAAATCTTCCGTTGCCGCAACAGGCGGCCAAGCTCGACGGCAGGCTTGAGATGGAGGGGAAGCGGCATGAGATGACTTTCTGTTTTGACCAGATGACAGCATAGCGTCCGGGGAATCAACAGTCTCCCGCCGCGCCCTGTGTTGCCGTTGATGGAGCCATGCGGCAACCGCGAATGGTGCGATTTGCCGCAGTCATGTTAAGCGCAGCCATGCACGTCATGGATCGGCAAAAACTCTGGGGCTATGCGCTGGTAGGATTCGGCGCCGCATTGTTTTCATCAAAGGCGATCTTCATCAAGCTGGCTTACGCCGAAGCCCCCGACGCCCCCAAGGTCCTGGCTTTCCGCATGATCATTTCGTTGCCGTTCTTTGTCGGCATCGGCCTGTTTGCTTACTTCAGGCGCAACAGGACGGCCCTGCCGCCACTGTCCCGACGCGACCTGATGGCAACGCTGGCCGTCGGTCTGATCGGTTACTACGTCGCCATGATCCTCGACTTCGAAGGCCTGATCTACATCAGCGCCGGTATGGAGCGATTGGTGCTTTTCACCTATCCCATTTTTGTGATTGTGCTGGGCTGGGCATTTTTCGGTGAAAAACTGTTGGCGAAGAGCCTGGGTGCCGCCGCCATCACCTATGTCGGGCTCGCCGCCGTTCTGTGGCAGGGGTTTGCCATCAATGGCTGGACCACGGCCTTTGGCGCTGGCCTCGTCATCTTGTCCGCCATCGCCTTTGCGCTCTATCAGCTCTTTGCCAAGAAACTGATCGCGCGGCTGGGGTCGACCATCTTCACCAGCGTGGCACTTTCCGGGGCTGCCGTGGCCTGCGTGCTTCACTACGTTGTTTCAAGCGGCGGCTTGAGCTTGCACGCATCGCCGCACTTCTGGGCTCTTTCTGCGGCCACCGGATTGATCGCGACAGTGCTGCCAAACTTCCTGGTTAATGCCGGCCTCGCGCGCATCGGCCCGCAGTCGACGGCGATGATTTCGACGATTTCGCCGGTCGTCACCATTGCCCTGGCCGTGATGGTGCTTGGTGAGACCTTCACTGCCGTCGATGCGTTGGGAACGCTCCTCGTCATTGGCGGTATCGGCCTGCACACCTGGCTGGACATGCGCGCCAAGCCCTGACGTGAAGCAACGTTTGATTGCTCGAACATCGCTCAGGTTGTTGTATGTGACAATTATTTCTGTTTAGCCTTATTTCTTAACGTGTGTTGGTCAAGTGAATGCGTAAAGCCGGGCGAGAGCTGGAACTGAAATTTGTCTTGTCGAGCGAACAGCTTGAAAGACTGAAGGCAAGGCCTTCCCAGCTTGGTCTTTCCACGGCAAAGCCCATCACCCGGATATTGCGCTCCACCTATTATGACACGCCCGATTGCGCCTTGCATCGCCAGGGCCTTACGCTCCGGGTGCGCCAGGTCGGCCGTTCCTGGTATCAGACGGTCAAGGCGGAAACGGGCGTGCGGGGCGGCGTTTCCCACCCCCTGGAAGTCGAGACTATCCTCCGCGGCCGCAAGCCGGATCTGGATGCAATTGCCAGCCGTGCGGTTCGCAGGCAGGTGGTCCGGGCGATTGGCGAAAAAAGCCTTGGGCCGATGTTTGAAACTGTCATCAAGCGCACCCAGCATCATTTGAAAACCGACAACGGCAGCGAAGTCGAACTTGCCTTCGATCAGGGCGAGGCGCGCGCCAACGGCCAGTCCACCTGCATCTGCGAAGCTGAAATTGAATTGAAGTCTGGCGGCCCGCAAGGCCTTCTCGCCATAGTGGGAGAGGTGCTCTCTGGCGAGAACCTCAAGCTTGGCGACCGCAGCAAATCGGAAATCGGTTACGCGCTGCTCACCGGCGCCGTCGCTGCGGCAGCAGAACCGCTAAAGGCCCAGCCATCGGCTATGAACCGTGGCGACAATGGCGGCGAGTCGCTCGAGGTCGCATCCCGATCTGCCGTGCATCTGGTACTGCACAATTGGCAAGCCGTGCTGGTGTCGGACGACCCCGAAGCTGTACATCAGATGCGTGTCGGCCTTCGCCGCCTGCGCGCCGTCCTGCAACTGTTCCGTCCCTTGCTCAAGAACGCTTATGCTGACGAAATGGAGACAAGCCTCCGCGATCTGGCCAAGGGCGTCAGCCAGATCCGTGACGCCGATGTGCTCACCACGGATATTGTCGAGCCATTGGAGGCGCACGAAGATAAACCTGCCTCGCTGGAACCGATCCGCCAGGTGCTGTTGGCCCAGGCAAGTGCCCATCGTGCCGAAGTGCGGCGCTGGCTCGCGACGCCCGAACTGGTGGCGCTGCAGTTGAAATTGGCGCTCCTGCCGGCCATCGCCTCAAATCCTGCCAGCAAGAAGCGGCAGAGGCGTATGCTGCAACCCGCCCAGGCATTTGCCGGCAGGGCTCTCGCGGCGAACTGGAAGAAGGTCGCGAAGCAGGGCCGCCGCTTCGATGAGTTGAATGACGAAGAGCGGCATGAATTGCGCAAGGATCTGAAGGCGCTGCGTTACACCATTGAATGCTGCGCACCGCTTTATCCGGAAAAGCAGGTCAAGCGCTTTGTAAAGCGGCTACAGCTGCTACAGGAACTGTTTGGTTACGTGAACGATGTCGTGATGGCCCGCCGTCTTGCCGCGAACCGCACGCCGGAACTGCAATGCGCGATTGGTTACGCGATTGGCTGGCACACCGCCCATGCCGGCGATACCTGGACCGATGCGCGCAGCAACTGGAAGAAGCTGCGCGCGGCACGTAGGTTCTGGGAGTAGCCGTCAGCTTACGCTGTCGGGCAGGACTTCCTTGCGCTTGGCCATGAAGCCTTGCAGCGCTTCATCGAGCCCCGGATCGAGGGCAGGGCCGTCATATTCGCGAAGCATCCGCTTCCACGTCTCGTTTGCTCTCCGCGAGGCATCCTTGCCGCCTTCCGCGTTCCATTGCTCGTAGGGCCGGTTATCGGCAACCTGCGAGCGCCAGAACGCCGTCTCGAAATTGGCCTGGGTATGGGCGCAGCCGAGAAAATGCGATCCCGGGCCCACTTCGGCGATGGCATCGAGAGCCTGGCCATTTTCCGAGAAGTCCACACCTTCCGCGAAGCGCTGGAACATGGAAAGCTGGTCGGCATCGATGATGAACTTTTCATAACCCGATGCCAGGCCGCCTTCCAGCCATCCGGCAGAATGCAGGCAGAAGTTTACCCCGCCCAGCAGCGTCGGCCACAACGTATTGGAGCTTTCATGCGCCGCCTGGGCGTCGGGCAGTTTTGATGCGCAAAGACTGCCGCCGGAGCGGAAAGGAACGCCGATGCGCCGCGCCAGTTGGGCCGCGCCAAAAAGCACATGGGCGGGTTCCGGCGTGCCGAAGGTCGGCGCTCCCGATTGCATGGAAATGGACGATGCGAAAGTGCCGAACACCACAGGGGCGCCCGGCCGGCACAATTGCGCGAAGGCCATGCCGACGGACGCTTCGGCCAGAATCTGCGTCAGGGTGCCGACCGCCGTCACCGCTGACATGGCGCCGGCGAGAATGAACGGCGAAATCACCGTTGCCTGGTTGTTCCGCGCATAGACCTTGAGTGCGCCGACCATGGTGCCATCAAACACCAGCGGCGAGTTCGCGTTGATCAGGTTGATGGTGACGCAGTTCTGATCGACGAAATCGTCGCCGAACACCATCTTCGCCATTGTAACCGTATCTTCGGCGCGTTCCGGTGCCGTCACCGACCCCATGAAGGGTTTGTCGGAATAGCGGATGTGGCTGTAGACCATGTCCAGGTGCCGCTTGGCCACCGGAATATCCACCGGTTCGCACACCGTTCCGCCGGAATGGTGCATCGATGGCGTCATGTACGCCAGCTTCACGAAATTGCGGAAATCCTCGATCGTGGCATAGCGCCGGCCCTCGTCGAGATTGTGAATGAAAGGCGGGCCATAGACCGGTGCGAAAACGGTGTTCTTGCCGCCAATTGTCACGTTGTTGAGCGGATTTCGGGCGTACTGGGTGAATTCGCGCGGCGCCGTCTTGATCAATGAGCGCACCAGCCCCTTGGGGAACCGCACCCTGTCGCCCTTGACGTCAGCCCCGGCATTTTTCCACATGCCAAGCGCTTCCGCGTCGTCGCGAAAATCAATTCCGATTTCCTGCAGGACACGCTCGGCATTGGCTTCGATCAGCGCAAGCTGGTCCTCGCTGAACGGCTCATAGGCTGGAATATTGCGGCGGATGAAACCGGCCTGCGTGACTGTGGTCGTGGTCCGTGCCGCGCGCCGTGCCTCGGCGCCACCGCGGGCGCGCCGGCCGGTAGGAACAGGTTGAACGTCAGTCATGTGTGGCCTGTTGAGATCATTTCACCTGTAAGTGTCTTTACGCTCAACCGGTTCACGGGGCCGGGCGGAAACGTCAGCCCATGGCGCGGAAACGACCTTTAGAAACCAACCCGCAATTCCTCCAGACCGTGAAAATGATAGCTGTCGCGGTAGCGGGGTTTTTCCACCAGATGCAGCTTCGGAAGGCGCTTGAACAGGATCGGCAAGGCTACCTCAAGCTCCAGCCGTGCCAGCGACGCCCCGACGCAAAAATGGATCCCCGCACCAAAGCTAACATGCGGATTGGGCGAGCGCCGCGGATTAAACTGTCCGGGATCGGCAAAGCGCGACGGGTCGCGATTGGCAGCGCCCAGCATGAGTCCGATTTCCTCGCCTTTCCGCAACCGGATCCCGGCATACTCGACGTCTTCCAGCGCATAGCGGGTGAACAGATGCAGTGGTGCATCGAAACGCAATATTTCCTCGACCAGGGCCGCATCGGGAGTTGCCTGCAAGCCGCGCTCCAGCAAGGCCTTCACACCATTGCCGATGGCATGGACTGTCGCTTCATGCCCGGCATTGAGCAGCAGGATCGCAGTGGTGATGAGTTCATCCTCGCTGAGGTTCTGCCCGGCCTCTTCCGCCCGGATCAGTTCCGAGAGCAGATCGAGTCCGGGTTCGCGCCGCCTCTCTCGCACATAGCCGCGCATATAGTCTGAAAACGCGATGGTGGCCTTGACCGCTGCATCCTCGATCGCGCGGTCCCGCCGCGCCTGATACATCGCCACCATGTCATGCGACCAGGCGAGGAACTGATCCGCCATGGCGCGCGGCACGCCAAGCAGATCGCAAATAACGATGACCGGTATGGGCGTGGCAAAACGCTTGAGCAGGTCGACTTCGCCCTCTCTCTCAAATGAATCGATCAACGCATTGGAAAGATTCGCGATTGCCGGCCGCAATCGCTCCACCTGGCGGGACACGAAAGCCCGGCTGACGAGACCGCGCAATCGCGTATGGACCGGTGGCTCAAGCTCCAGAAGCGAGTGCGCTTCAAAGGAATAGAAGGCGCGAAGATGTTCAGGCGTTTCTGGCCAGCCCAATTCTTCCCGCGTCGTCACATGCAGGATTTGCCGCCCGAAGCGCCGGTCGCGCAGCAGCGCGCTCACATCTTCGTGCCGCGCAAAGCACCAATAGCCGTAGTTTTCCCATTTGAAGGCGGGAACCTTCTCATGCAGCTGCGCGTAGGAAGGATAGGGATCATTGAAAAAATCCGGATCGCGCGGATCGAGAACCACGGAACGGCTTGCGGCATTGATTTGCATGGCTGCCATCTTGTAACAGCCTCGCCCCTGCCATCAAGGGCAGCTAGAAGTGCCTCAACTGTTCATCCAACGAGTTGACATCCGCGAATGCCGATCAGGGAACCATCGAACGCCGAGTTCATCGCACTTGTGGCGCTGCTGACCGCCATGGTGGCGATGTCCATCGACACGATGCTGCCGGCCCTTGGTACAATCGCAACGGAGCTTGGCGCGCGCCAGGAGAACAGCCGGCAATATGTGCTGACAGCGCTTTTCGCCGGTCTCTGCATTGGCCAGCTTCTTTATGGTCCGCTGTCGGACAGTATTGGCCGCAAGCCTGCCATCATGGCCGGATTGGCGATCTATGGTGTAGGCACTGTGCTTTGCGCTTTTGCCGCGAACTTCGAAACCATGTTGATCGGCCGCGCCGTTCAGGGTTTTGGAGCCTCGGGGCCGCGCATTGTCTCGATGGCCATGGTGCGCGACCGTCAGGCGGGAGCCGGCATGGCCAAGGTCATGTCGCTTGTGATGTCCATCTTCATTCTCGTACCGATTATTGCTCCGGCCATCGGCCAGCTGGTTTTGCTCGTGGCGAGCTGGCGCGCCATTTTTTATGGGCTCCTGGTGATCGCGGCGATCACGGGCCTTTGGCTCACCTTGCGCCAACCCGAAACACTCAGCCTGGAAAATCGGGCGCCCATGCGCATCGGGGCGCTTGCGCGGGCTGCCGCGAGCGTTGTCACCACGCCGGTCACCATTGGCTACACGCTGGCTGCCGGCTTTGTCTTCGGCGCCTTCGTGACCTATCTGGGCACCTCGCAGCAGATCTTCTCCGTGCAATACGGCCAGGGAAATCTCTTCGCCTTGTATTTTGGCTCGTTGGCGGTGGCCATTGGCTTGGCCTCCATTCTCAATTCCCGCCTCGTCATGCGCTTTGGCATGCGCACCCTGTCCAAGCTGGCGCTCCGTTCTTCGGTGCTGCTTTCGCTGATTTTCTTCGTCTATTGTGTCATCGTTGGCGGTCATCCTCCACTCGCGGTCTTCATGATCTACATGTTCGCCAATTTTTTCTGCAACGGCATCCTTTTTGGCAATTACAATGCGCTTGCCATGGAGCCAATGGGGGAGATCGCCGGCATGGCCGCCTCGATCATCGGCACCATCACCACATTCGTCTCGCTCGTCACCGGCACCTTGATCGGCCAGATTTATGACGGCACGCTCATTCCGCTGGTTGGGGGCTTTGCCGGTCTTGGACTCGCCGCTCTCATCTCATCGGAACTCGCGGAAGCCCGCAAGGCCAGGATCTAACCGATGCGAAAGACGGCTTTGGCCCTTGCAGCGCTGATATCGGCCACGCCGCTTCACGCCCAGACCGCTGTCGATCTCAAATTGGTGCTGGCTGTCGATGCTTCCGGCAGTGTCGATGAACGCGAATATGAACTGCAAATGGGTGGAATTGCCCGCGCCTTTCGCCATCCCGATGTGCTGAATGCGATAGAGAGCGGAGCCAATCACAGGATTGCCGTCAACCTTGTCGTATGGGCGGAGCATCAGGTCCCCAAAACCGATATCGGCTGGTTCACCATTGGCACGGCAGCGGATGCCGAACGCTTTGCCATGGCGGTCCAGAGCCTCGGGAGAACCGCCAATGGCGCCACCGGCATGGGGGAGGGGCTCGCCGCGGCGCTGCGCCTGCTGGAGGATACGCGAATCGAGTCATCCCGGCTCGTCGTCGATATTTCAGGCGATGGTTCGGAAACGCCGCCCCGCGATTATGTCGTGCTCATGCCGCAGGCAAGGTCGATGGCGTATTATCGCAATGTCACGGTGAATGGCCTCGCCATTCTTGGCAGCGAGGACAATCTCGACGAATGGTACCGCAATAACGTCCTGACAGGGCGCGATTCCTTCCTTGAAATCGCCAACAGCTACGAGGATTTCGCCAATGCGATGCGCCGCAAGTTGCTGCGCGAAATCGAGCCCTTGCCGCGCACCTCTCAGCGCTGAGGCTTCTTGGCCTTGCGCGCGACGGTCTTTTTCGCAGGAGCTTTCGAGGCTTTGCGCGGAGACGGCGCGGCCTCAACTTCCGCCCGGCTTCCCATCTGGAACACCGGCTCCATCGCCTTGAGTTCTTCCGCAGGCAGGTGGCACATGATCTTGTGGCCCGGCGCCAGTTCCTGCACCGGCGGCAATTCCTCTTCGCAAATGGCGCCGATCTTGCGCGGACAGCGTGTCTGGAAGGGACAGCCAGGCGGCGGGTTCATCGGCGATGGCAACTCGCCCTTGAGCACGATGTGCTTCTTCTTGATCGAGGTATCGGCGATCGGAACAGCCGAAAGCAGCGCTTCGGTATAGGGGTGGTAAGGCGGGCTGAACACCTGGTCGGTGGTGCCCTGTTCCATGATCCGCCCGAGATACATCACCACGATCCGGTCGGCGAGATAGCGCACCACGGAAAGATCATGGCTGATGAAAACCATTGTGGTGCGTTTTTCCCGCTGGATATCGGTGAGAAGGCCGGTGACCGCCGCCTGCACCGAAACATCGAGCGCCGAGACCGGTTCATCCGCCACGACTACGGAAGCATTGCCGCCAAAGGCCCGCGCAATACCGATCCGCTGCTTCTGCCCGCCCGAAAGCTGGCGCGGCTTGCGCGACGCGAACTCGCGCGGCAGCTTCACCAGGTCGAGAAGCTCGTATGTCTTCTTCTCGATTTCGTCGCGCGTTTCCGCCACGCCGAATTTCTTGAGCACGCGGCCGATCTGCGATCCGACCGAATGGCTGGGATTGAGTGTTTCGAAGGGATTCTGGAAGACGATCTGCAGGCTTGAAATGAGACCCGCCGGCCGCTGCCTGACCGGCAGTTTGCCAACGTCGACGCCGTTGATCAGGACTTCGCCGCTCGTCGAGCCTTCAAGCCCCATCAGCACCTTGGCGAAAGTCGACTTGCCGCAGCCGGATTCCCCGACAATCGCCACCGTCTCCGCTTCCCGCGCCTCGAAATCGATCTTCTCGTTGGCCTTGACGTATCGCACACCCTTGCCGGAAATCATCGCGGCAAGCGAGTTGTCGCGGATTTCATAATATTTCTTCATGTCGCGCACTTGCAGCACGACTTTTCCAGGCTTCATCGGCTCGCTGGTGAGGCCTTTCGGCCGGTGCGCGGCCCAGTCGATTTCATCGTAGCGCACGCAGCGCACCTGATGCCCGGCGTCACCTGAAACGGGCGCCATGTGCTGCGGCAGGTCGCAGCGCCCGGCTTCGAAAAAGGTGCATCTGGGTCCGAACGTGCAGCCCGTCGGCCTGTCGCGCGGCAACGGCAATTGTCCGGGGATCGGTACGAGCGGCCGCGAAAACCTGTCGGTCCCTGGCAGCGGGATCGAGGAGAAGAGCCCCCGCGTATACGGGTGCCGCATGTGATCGAACACCTGCTTCACCGACCCGAGTTCCACCGACTGCCCCGAATACATGACGCAGATGCGGTCGCAGGTTTCGAGAATGAGCCCCAGATTGTGCGAGATGTAGATCATCGAAGTGCCAAAGCGCTTGGCGATATCCTTGATCAGCTCGACCACACCCGCCTCGACCGTCACATCGAGCGCCGTCGTCGGCTCATCGAGCAGCAGGAGTTTGGGATTGGAAAGCAGCGCCATGGCGATCACCACGCGCTGTTGTTGCCCGCCGGAAAGCTGGTGCGGGTACGAGGCGAGAATGCGTTGCGGATCGGGAAGGCGGACGGCGTCGAGGATTTCGATGGCCCGCTTGGTGGCTGCGGCCTCATCGATCCCTTCATGGATCATCGGCACTTCGATCAACTGGTCGCGCACCAGCATGGAAGGATTGAGCGACGCCATCGGCTCCTGGTACACCATGGCGATCTGCGATCCGCGGATCTTGCGCAGTTCCTCCTCCGTCATGTCGCGCATGTTGCGGCCGAGAAATTTGATTTCACCGCTGGTGATGGCACCGTTCTTGCCCATGTACTGCATGATGGCGAGTGCCACGGTCGACTTGCCGCAGCCCGACTCGCCGACGATGCCGACAGCCTCTCCGGGGTTGACCGTCAGGTTGAAATCATAGACGGCAGGGATCTCTCCGGCGCGGGTGTAGTAGGAGATCGAGACGTCCTTGCATTCGAGAACCGGCGTCACCATGGCTCAATCCCTCAATGAAATTTCGCGGAGTGCATCGGCCAGCAGATTGAGCCCGAGCACCAGCGACGAGATCGCGATGGCCGGCCAGATCATTGCGTTTGAGGCCTGGGCGCCATAACCGCGCACCTCGGAGATCATCTTGCCCCAGTCGGGATCGGGCGGCGGCAGGCCGAGCCCCAGGAAGCCCAGCGCCGCGATGGCGATAGTCACATAACCCAATCGCAGGCAGGCATCGACGATCAGCGGCCCCCGCGCATTCGGCAGAAGCTCGACGATCATGATGTAGAGCGGGCTCTCGCCCCGCACCTCTGCCGCAGCGACATAGTCCCGCGTCTTGAGGTCCAGCACGATGCCGCGCACGATGCGCGCCACTTGCGGCGCCGTGGCGAACATGACGGCGAGCACGATTGTCAGGCCCTTGACCCAGACCGCATCGAACCCCTGCGCCGCAAGCAATTCCCCGACCGGCGACTGCGGCCCGAGCTGTGACAGGATCACGATGTAGAGAACCATCTGCGGGAAGGCCAAAAAGATATTGCCGATGAACGAGATGATCTCGTCCCACCAGCCGCCCCGGTAGCCGGCGGCCACGCCCATCATCATGCCGACGGCGTAGGCAACGATCGTCGCAAATGCCGACCAGAACAGCACCAGCCTTGAACCGAAGATGAGGCGCGAAAGAATATCGCGCCCCTTGTCGTCCGTGCCCAGCCAGTAATTGCCGCCATCGGCTCCAATCGAGAACCACGGCTTGAGAA
This sequence comes from Hyphomicrobiales bacterium, assembly GCA_031373255.1. Lineage (GTDB taxonomy): Bacteria > Pseudomonadota > Alphaproteobacteria > Rhizobiales > Aestuariivirgaceae > JANMMJ01. The sequence continues at coordinate 62,000 of JANMMJ010000193.1, read as the reverse complement.
GGTCCGGCCCCGATTGCGCCAGCGGATCGCGGATCGGCAGCAGATCGGCAAAGACCGCCATGAAGATCCAGAACAGCACCAGGAATATACCGAACATTCCGATGCGCGACTCGCGCAGCAATCCGACGGACTTGAAGATGCGCCAAAGGCGGGAAGCGCGTGGAGGAGAGGCCGCGATGTCTGTCATGTCATTCTCCTCAGGCGAACCTGATGCGCGGATTGAGATAGGTGTAGCCGATATCCGAGATGAATTGCGACATGACGGCGACCACCACCGCGATCATCGCACCTGCCAGGATGAGATAGACATCGCCAAACATGGCGGCGTCGTAGAGCGCCTTGCCGTAACCGTCATAAGCGAAGAACACCTCCGTCACCACCACGCCCGAAAGCAGGTAGTTCAGCTGCAGGATCATCACCGTGAAGGGTGCGATCAGCGCGTTGCGCAGCGCATGGCGCAGCACCACGCGCTTGTAGGGCAGGCCCTTGAGAACCGCAGTCCGCACATACTGCGATGACATCACCTCGGCCATCGAAGCCCGCGTCATGCGCGTGTAGTAGCCGAAATTATAGATCACCAGCGTCAGCACCGGCAGGACCAGTTCCACCCACGAAAAACCGTTGGAGAATGATGACGACCCTGGCAGCCAGTTGAGCCAGAACACGAAGATCGCCGCGAGGAAGGTTGCGGATGCAAATTCCGGAATGGACGTGGTCAGGATCGAAAGAACGCTGATGCTGCGGTCGCGCAGGCTCGCCTCGCTGATGCCGGAAAGCACGCCCAGCACCAGGGCGATGGAGACCGTGAAGAGAAACACCAGTCCGCCGAGTATCGCCGTGTTCTTCAGCCGTGGCAGCAGGAAATCGTAGACTGGCGCGCTGAACTGGGCGGACTCGTTCCAGTTGCCGGTAAGAAATCCACCGAGCCAGGCGAAATAGCGCACGAGGAGGGGCCGGTTATAGCCATTCTCCGCAAGCCACTGGAGGCGGCCTTCCGGGGGCGAGTACGGGCCCAGGACCCGCATCGCGAGATTGAGCTTGTCACCTTCGAAAAAGACAAACAGCAGGACCGAGATCACCAGCATGATCAGGATCATGGACGCTATCCGGCGCGCGGCGAGTATCAGCATTTCCATCCCCATCGGCCATTTTGGCTTCTTGAAGATCGATCATAGGGTCAGGGGCTCGCCCAGTGCAAGCAAGAGCGGCAATCGATGGGCCGAAAACGAAACGGCCCCGCATCTGCGGGGCCGTGAAAGCTTGAAACCTGAACTCGGAAAGAGCTCAGATCGCGTCCTTGAGTTCCTTGGCGGCGCGGAAGGCGACTTTCTTCGAAGCCTTGATCTTGATCTGCTCGCCGGTGGCCGGATTGCGGCCCATGCGCGCCGGGCGCTTGCGCACCTGCAGGATGCCAAGGCCGGTGATGCGGACCTTGTTGCCCTTCTTGAGGTGCTTCACGGTGAGTTCGACAAACGCACCAAGAAGCTCGTTGACCGACTTTTTCGACATCTCTTGCTTCTCTGCCAGCTCCGCGCCGACCTTTGACATCGGGACTGTAAGAACCTTTTCATCAGCCATGATATTTTTGCTCCTTGGGTTGTTGATGCAGCACGCCTAGCCGATGCGCCGATTCGTGAAAACCCTTATTTTCCCGGTGTTATTTGATTCGGACGCCGGAAAAACCCTTTAAAATAGCGGTTAACCTCTTGTTAACGAATTGGGCGGGTAAATTAACCTATGAAATTCAATGATTTGGATGAACTTTGAGGCATGAAAGCGCGGAATTCCCAATGCGCCGGAGCTGTAACATTTTTGTCGCTTGAAAAGCCGTTTCCGGCGGTCCCGCGGGTGATTTCAGCGCAAATTCCGGCGAATCAAACGCAGTGCCACGATGCATTCAGCTGGTTTCCAGCCGTTCCAGCGCCAGCGAAAGGTGGTTCTTCAGTGCTGGAAGTTTCATCTCATGCTTCCGTGCCAGCGCTTCAAGATTGGCCTGTCGTGCGTCTGCCATGGCTGCTCCCGACATATTTTCCTGATGCACGCGGATGCTGACTGCGGGCCGTTCAATATGGGCAAGCGCAAAGCCGGCCCGTGCCACCCGCAGGTACCAGTCCCAGTCCCAGTAATAGGGAAGCGCCATGTCGAACGGCCCAAGCTGGTCGTGAAGGGCTCGCCGGTAACACACGGCGGAGATCAGGATGGTGTTATCCGCCGCCAGTGTGTGCCGGTCGGCTCCGTGCGAATAGGGAAAGCTGGCTGGCTTCCGGCCCTGGTCATCGGGCTCGAAAGTCAGAACCCCGTCGGCAAAGCAGAAATGTGCATCCGACGCCAACCGCTCTGCTGCCGTGCTCAGGTGTCCTTCATCGATCCATTGATCGTCGTCGTCGAGAAAGGCGATATTCTCGCGGATGGCTGAAGCAACGCCGAGGATTCGCGCCGCGACCGGCCCCCGCTGCTGATTGTCGAGCACCCGCACCGGCAAGCCATCAAGTGCCGGAAGAGGACCTTCGCCATCATTCACCACGATGATCTCGTTGCCGGGGAGGGTTTGCCGCAATACGCTTTGCACGGCCTCCAGCAGATACTGTGGCCGGTCGCGGGTCGGTATGATGACGGAGAACAAGAGTGGAGATCCTTCTACGTCCGTTACGCAATGCAATCGGCTGAGGATCAGGCGCGGGGCTCAGTTCGTCAAGGATCGGTCGAGCCAGCTCATTTCGGGGTAAGCAACCGGTTCCTTTGGCTTGAACAGGTAGCGCCGGAAAATCTCACCATAGCCATTCATCGTGTAGCCGTGGTTTTTGGCGAGAAGGCGCTCGCGCTCGGCCCTGTAATAGGCCGGAATTTTGTACCAGGCCAGGCTGGGCCGCGAATGGTGCGCCACGTGCAGGTTGTTATAGAGAAACAGCAGCGACCAGAACGGTGAGGCTTCGACGATGATGGTGCGCTCGCCCACGTCCTCCGCTGCCTGATGCTCGCAGAATGAACGCACCAGCGACAGCGAAATGCCCGGATAGGCGATGAGCAGCACATATTGCCACAAGGGCATGGCGCACACCCAGGCGACAAAGAAGATGGTAATCGCCGACGAAATGCCATGCAGCGCCCATGCCCTGGCTTTCCCGAGGTCGCCCCGCGCCATATCGGTAAACTCCGCCGACCAGAACCTTGCCACGCTGATCGCGGGGCCAAGCAGCATGCGCACCGCCAGTGTGTTGTTGGCCGCATAGAGGCGGCGCTTCAGCCCGGGCATCGCCGCCCAGCTTTCCGGAAGCAGATAATAGGACTCGGGATCAAGACTGGGATCGGTCAGGTGCGCATCATTGTGATGGCTGAGGTGGGTTTGCCGGTAACGGACAAAGGGAATCCAGAAATGCGGGGTCACGAACACCAGCGCTTCATTAAGCGAGCGGCTGCAGGTGGGATGGCCATGCAGGACTTCGTGCTGCAGCGAAACGTGGAGCGCTGTGAAATAGCTGCCGATCGCCAGGATGATCCACCATGGCAGAACGGCGTGAAACCACACGAGCGTTCCCAGAATGGCGTAGGTAAGCACGATAACACCCGCCGTGGGCCATTCGACTCCGCGAAACGTCCTGCCGGTTGCAATCACTTCGGTGCGCCTCGCAATACACGATCAGGCCGCAACCCATGGGTTGCAGGGGCGACCGAAGACAGGAATTGCACCACGAGGAAAGCCAGGATTTCGCAACTTTTGAATTGTTAAGATGTTTGCATCTTACCCGGAAAATCGCTGCGAAACTGTTGACGATCGCCCACAAATGCACATAGTGTTGACGATTGTAAACACAATTGACAATGCAGAAGCGTCAAACCGTCGAGATTTTTCAGACCCGCCTCTCTGAGTTGATCGGGAGGAATGGATACACGCAGGCCCGTTTTGCCGCGAAGGCTGGTCTTGATCGCTCCACCCTGTCGCAGCTGCTTTCCGATAAGAATATGCGCCTTCCGCGCGCTGAAACCATTTCGCGCATTGCGGCCCGACATTCAGTCTCGATCGACTGGCTGCTTGGCCTTTCGCAGCAGGACCAGATCACCGCCGATATCGTCTCGCAGCCCGTAGTCCAGCCCAATGCCGATGATCCGTACAATGAGGAGTTGAAGCGCTGGCATGAGGACGCGCGCGGCGCCAAGGTTCGCTATGTGCCCTCGTCGCTGCCCGATCAGGTCAAGACCGAGGCGATAATCCGCTTCGAAAATGTCAAGCTGACCATGGCCGCAGCCGGTGCGATGTCGGAAAGTACCCATGCCCGCATTGACCATGCCCGCCGCGCCGGGAGTGAAGTTGAAGTCTGCTCGTCACGCCAGTCGCTGGAAATGTTTGCCCGTGGCGAGGGCATCTGGCGCAGCCTTGCCGCGCGCGAGCGCCGCCGCCAGCTTGAGCATATGGCGGCTGTTGTCGAGGAGCTTTACCCCGCCTATCGCTGGTTTCTCTTTGATGCGCGCGAACGCTTCGCCTCGCCCTACACGGTCTTCGGCAACAAGCGCGCCGCTCTTTATCTGGGCTCGATGTATTTCGTCTTTACCTCGACCGAGCATATCCGCGAACTGACAGCGCATTTCGAAAGCCTCATCCGCCACGCCGTCGTCCAGCCCAATGAAACGGCGGAGTTCATCAGACGGCAGCTCAGGGGCACAGAATGACAGCTTCACTCCCCATGTATGATTGGCCGGAAGTGCGCGACGCAACCGACGCATTGTGGTCCGGCATGTCACAGCTCATGGGTCTCTCCGGGCCGCTGCTCCGCCAAGCTGACCACACCATGGTCTGGCGCAGCCCGGACCTGTGCTTCAGCCAGACCTGCGGCTATCCTTTTACCCACGAGTTTCGCGGCAGGCTCATTTACGTGGCGACGCCACACTACGCGGTCGACGGTTGCGATGGTCCGAATTACCAGAGCATCGTGTTTGCCCGCGAAAAGAGGCCGCTCGAACAGTATCGTGGCAGCAGTGCCGCTTTCAACAACCCGGACTCGATGTCGGGCATGCTCGCACTCCAGCTTGTGTTTGCGCCGTTCGCAACAGAGGGAACTTTCTTTGGCTCGGTGCTTAAAACGGGTGGCCATGTCAATTCGCTTATTGCCGTGCGTGATGGCGCAGCGGATGTCTGCGCCGTCGATGCGGTCTGCGCGGCAATGGCAAGGCGTTACCGGCCGGACTATCTCGAAGGTCTCGTGGAAATTGCCCGCTCGCCCATGGTGCCTTCGCTGCCCTATATCACGATCGCCTGCGACACGGGTGTCATCAGGCAGGCCCTTGCCCAGGTTTTCGTCGACCCAGCCTTGCAAAAAGCGCGCGATCAACTCTTCTTGACTGGCTATTCGATACTGGAACCCGGAGCCTACGGCCGTATCACCGACCTTGAAACGGCGATGCAGCAGGCTGGAGGGCTCAGGCTTTATGATTGATCTTTATACGTGGAGTACGCCGAACGGCCGCAAGATTTCCATCGCGCTGGAGGAAATGGATTTGGCCTATGCGGTTCATCCCGTGAACATCGGCAAGGACGAACAGTTTCGCCCCGAGTTCCTTGCGATTTCGCCCAACAACAAGATCCCGGCGATTATCGACCGCGAGACTGGCACGCCGGTTTTCGAATCTGGCGCCATCCTGATGTATCTCGGCGACAAGACCGGGAAATTTTACCCCGCCGGTCAGGCACAGCGCCTGCGCATTCACGAATGGCTCATGTGGCAGATGTCGACTGTCGGGCCCTTTCTGGGCCGCGCCCATTACTTTCTCAAATACAATCCCGGCAAGGCGCCCTTCGCCGAGGACTGGTTCGAAACCGAGGCGAAACGCATCTATGGCGTTCTGGACAAACGGCTCGAAACAACGGAGTGGATGTGCGGCGATTATTCGATTGTCGATATTGCCACATTTCCCTGGATCGCCCGCTTCCAATGGCAGCGTATCGATCTCAATCACTTCCCCCATGTGAAGCGCTGGTATCTGGCGAATGTGGCAAGGCCCGCGGTGCAGAAGGGCTACAAGGTTCCTGACGCTGCTGCTGAAATTCCGCTACCCGCTTAGCTGCGGCTCGGCACCGTTTCGTCCGGCGATGGCCGCGCCAGCACGAACTCGTCACGCATTTCGCAATGCGAGGAAAGTGCATGAAGCTTGGGGTATTTGTTGGCGGGAAAAGCCTCGGGCAGCCGCAGCTTCATGTAACCGATCAGGCAGCCGATGGTCACATCGGCCTGGCTCATGTGGCTGTCGATGAACCACGGCATGCCACAGTCATGCTCAAGCTTGTCCAGCGCCGCATGCAGTTGTGAAAGGCAGCGTTTCTCCCAAACCTTGCTGATCGCTTTCGGACCATGGAAGTGCCGCTCGAAGAACGTCGCCACGACCTTTTCTGCAGCACCCATCGCCAGGGCCACGGCCTGCAAAACCTTTCGCCGTTCCGGTCCGTGCGCCGGCGTCAGGGCCCGCGCCGGACCCGCCACCTCGTCGAGATGGTCGATGATCGCAATTGAATCGATCAACGTCTCGCCGTTTTCCAGAACCAGAGAGGGCACCCGCACCAGCGGGTTGATCTTCTGCATGTCCTTGACATCGCCGAACACCGAAAGCGGGTTCCGCTTGAATGGCATGTGATAAAAATTGAGCGTCACCGCGACGCGGCGCACGAACGGCGAGTCAAATTGTCCGACCAGGATCATGCGCCCGATTATGGCGCGTCCACGACCTCGATGTCGAGCGTCTTTCCGAGCACTGCGAATGCCCTTTCAATTTTGGCTATACTGGTCGCGTGTCCAAGGTCAAGGAGCCGGTCTATTTCCTGCCGGTGTAAATCCATCTTGCGCGCCAGATCAGATTTGCGAACGCCGGACTTCCACATTTGCTGATAGAGCAAAACCTTGACTGCGGCCTGAATGGGCAGCGTAACCCACCGGATTGATGTTTTGGCAGAAGCCGAACTTTCTTTTTTGCCCCGGGTTCGCGGAGAAGACGCACCATCCTTTAACGGAGCGGGAATCTCTTGGCGATCCGAAATTCTTGCCGCGATAGCTTCTTCGAACGCACCGACTGCGTAGGAAAGTGCGTCCGCTTCGTCGTCGCCGAAAGTCGTCAATTCTGGAAAGTCCGGCGATGTCACCAAGACTGTCCCTTCATCATCTTCCAATTTAACGCGATACGAAATCATCTCAAACCCAGATCTTTCTTGATTTTCTGGACCAAGCCCTTCTTCAGGTCCTTCCCTTTGCCATGTGCCGGAAGTTGGGTTTTCTTGTCACCCAACCTCACGGTAATATGGCCGCTTCCACCCTCATGGGTTTCAAAAGTGCAGCCTTGCTTGGCAAGCCACCGGCGAAGTTCCGGATATGTGGGCATTCAGTCTCTCCATAACGATAGACATCGTTTGGCTTCCTTTCCGAACGCCAAAAAATATAGATGCGCTTGTTTGGCTTGTCAACAAAATTGTTGACTAAATTGACAGCCGCTCCACCGCTCTCTCCCTGCCGATCAGCGGCAGCAGGGCGGCGAGTTCGGGGCCATGGTCGAGACCGGTCAGGGCCAGGCGCAGCGGCATGAACAAAGGTTTGCCCTTCCGCCCTGTCTCCGCCTTCACTGCTTCAGTCCACGACTTCCATGTCGCATGGTCCCACGGCTCTGCGGGCAGGATCTTTGCCGCACTGCTCAGGAATGCACGGTCTTCGTCATTCACCACGGGATTGATTCTCTTTGTGATGATATCTTGCCAAGCGTCTGATTCAGATAGCTTTTCAATGTTACCGCGAATCGCCATCCAGAACGCCTCGGAGCCATATCCCAGCCTGTCGCTCACTGCACTCCATGGCAGCATATGCAACAGCCGCGCATTGAGATGCATAAGTTCGGCTTCGTCGAACCGCGCCGGCGCGCGCGAAAGCTTGCCGAGGTCAAAGCCGGCGATCAGTTCGTCATAATCCGCACACGGATGAATATTGTCGGAGGTTCCGAGCAGTGCCGCGTGGCTGACCACGGCCATGGCTTCCAGGCCGGCCTGGCGCATCGATTCAATCGAAAGCGACCCAAACCGTTTGGACAGGCCCTTGCCATCCGCACCGGTGAGAAGGCTGTGATGGGCATACTGCGGCGGCTCGGCCCCCAGCGCCTTGGTAATCTCAATCTGCACCGCGGCATTCACCACATGGTCCTCGCCGCGGATGACGTGCGTCACGTCGAAATCGATATCGTCGATGACCGATGGCAGTGTGTAGAGCCAGGTGCCGTCGCCGCGCACCAGCACGGGGTCCGACAGCGAAGCCGTATCGAAATGCTGCGCCCCGCGGATCATGTCGTGCCATTCCACCATGCGGTCATCAAGCTTGAAGCGCCAGTGCGGTGTCCGTCCTTCGGCCTGGAACGCCGCAAGCTCCTCGCTGGTGAGTTTCAGCGCCGCACGGTCGTAGATCGGCGGCAGTCCCCGCGCCAGTTGGCGTTTGCGCCGCCGGTCAAGTTCGCCTGCGGTTTCATAGCAAGGATAAAGCCGGCCCTCCGCCTTGAGGCGCTCGGTCACCTCTGCGTAGCGGTCAAAGCGCCGCGATTGGTATTCCACCCGATCGGGTGTGATCCCCAGCCATTCCAGATCCTCGGCAATTCCGCGTGCGAAGGCGTCGGTCGAGCGCGCCGTATCGGTATCGTCATAGCGCAGGATGAACTGCCCGCCGCTCTTCTTTGCAAACAGCCAGTTGAGAATGGCGGTACGCGCATTGCCGATATGGATGCGGCCGGTGGGCGAGGGCGCAAAGCGGACGATGGTCATTCAGCGGTTATCCCTGAACCCGTTGGTGATCGGGTAGCGCCGGTCGCGGCCGAAACTCCGCCGCGTGGTCTTGACGCCGGGTGCCGCCTGGCGGCGCTTGTATTCCGCCACATAGAGCATGTGCTGGATCCGCTTCACCAGCGCTTCCGCATGCCCGCGCCTGACAATTTCGGCAACCGGCAATTCCTCCTCGACAAGCCCTTTCAGGATATCGTCGAGAACGTCATAGGGCGGCAGCGTATCCTGGTCCGTCTGGTTTTCCTTGAGTTCCGCCGATGGCGCCTTGGTGATGATCCGCTCGGGGATCACATGTCCCTGTGTATTGCGCCACCGCGCGATGCGGAAAACATCCGTCTTGTAGATATCCTTGATCGGATTGAAGCCGCCATTCATGTCGCCATAAAGCGTCGCATAGCCGACCGACATTTCCGACTTGTTGCCGGTGGTCAGCACCATGGAGCCGAACTTGTTGGAAATGGCCATCAGGATGGTGCCGCGCGTGCGCGACTGGATGTTTTCTTCCGATGTGTCGCGATTTGTGCCCTCGAACATCGGCTTCAGCGCCGAGAGAAATCCTTCCACCGGCTCCTTGATCGGCACCACATCGTAGCGCACGCCGAGCAGTTTCGCGCAGGCTTCCGCGTCAACCAGGCTTTCCTTGCTGGTATAGGCATAGGGCAGCATCACGCAATGAACCCGTTCCTTGCCGAGCGCATCGACGGCCATTGCCGCCACCACGGCGGAATCGATGCCGCCCGAAAGCCCCAGCACAACGCCGGGAAACCGGTTCTTATCCACATAGTCCTTGAGGCCCAGCACGCAGGCCTTCCAGGTTTCTTCTTCCTTTTCGGGAAGCCGCGTCATTTCGCCAGCCTTCATCCGCCAGCCGTTCTCGCCGCGCTTCCATTCGGTGAGCGCCACCGCTTCCTCGAACATCGGCATTTGCAGCGCCAGCGAACGGTCGGCATTGATTGCAAACGAAGCGCCGTCGAATACCAGTTCGTCCTGTCCGCCGATCTGGTTGAGATAGGCCATGGGCAGTCCGGTCTCGGTCACCCGCGCGACGACGAGATTGAGCCGGAGATCATCCTTGTTCTGCTCGAAGGGCGATCCATTCGGCACCAGCAGGATTTCGGCACCTGTTTCGGCGAGCGTCTCGCACGTCTCGTCCGTCCAGATATCTTCGCAGATGGGCACCCCGAGCCTGACACCCTTGAATGCAATCGGCCCTGGCGCCGGGCCTGCATCGAACACACGCTTCTCGTCGAAGACGCCGTAATTCGGCAGGTCATGCTTGAAGCGCAGCGTCTCAATGCGGCCGTTCTCCAGCAAGGCCACCGCATTGTGCAGCTTTTCGCCGTCCCGCCATGGCAATCCGATCAGCACTGCCGGGCCATTCTTGAATTCCACCGCCAATTCTTCGACAGCCGCCTTGCACGCCGCGACGAAGGACGGGCGCAGCACCAGGTCCTCAGGCGGATAGCCGCAGATGTAAAGTTCGGGAAACAGGATCAGGTCCGAACCACTTGCAGCGGCGCAAGCCTGCCTGGCCTTGGCAAGATTGGACTGGATGGCGCCAACCGTGGGATTGAGCTGGGCGAGGGCGATGACAAGTCTGTCGGTCATGCGCGCCTCTTAGCCCATGGCTCTGCCTTCTTCAATTGCAAGCCGTTGACGGCCACGCGAAATCCCAGCATGACAGCGCCATGACCAGGATTTGCATTTTTGGCGCAGGCGCGATCGGCGGATATGTCGGCGCGCGCCTTGCCCAGGCTGGTGAGGCTGAAGTTTCACTCATTGCGCGTGGTGCTCATCTTGCCGCAATGGAGCAGAATGGCCTGATACTGAAGCAGGGAGGAGAGGTCTTCACAGTTCGGCCGAACCTCAGTTCCGATCCGGCCCGCATTGGTGTCCAGGACTACGTCATCATCACAGTGAAGGCCTATGCGCTGACCGGGCTTGTCGACACATTGCAGCCTCTGCTGGGCCCGGAAACGGCAATTCTCTTTGCCCAGAACGGCCTTCCATGGTGGTATTTTTACCGGCACGGCGGTCCCCATGATGGCCGCATCATCGAAAGCGTCGATCCGGGTGGAAAAATCTGGAATGGATTCGGGGCAGAGCGCGCTTTGGGTTGCGTCGTGTGGCCGGCTGCCGAGATCGAAGCGCCCGGTGTGATCGCCCACCACTATGGCGATCGCATGCCGGTAGGTGAGCCGTCGGGCGAAGCAACGCCGCGCGTCAGGCGCTTGAGCCAGCTCCTGGTGAATGCCGGATTGAAAAGCCCGGTTCGCACAGCGCTGCGCGATGAAATCTGGCTCAAGCTCTGGGGCAGTCTCAGTTTCAATCCGGTGAGCGTATTGACCGGCGGTACGATGGAACAACTCGCCACCGATCCGGGAACCCGCCGCGTTTTGCAGGCGATGATGGACGAATCGCGCAAGGTGGGTGAGGCGCTCGGCGTCAGGTTCTCTGTCGATCCTGCCGCGCGGATTGATATGACCGCGAAAGTTGGCGCTCATCGCTCCTCCATGCTGCAGGATGTCGATGCCGGCAGGCCGACGGAACTTGATGTCTTGCTCGGTGTTGTCATTGAATTGGCGGAAATTGCGAATATCGAGACACCGGCCTTGAAACTGGTTTATGATCTCGCCAAATTCCGCTGCCAGGCCTCACCGGGGGCTGGTAAACCGCGCTAAACGCTCCAGGGAGGCTAATTCATGCGGCTCGACAATGAACGTCCAAGCTCCAACGTAGAAGATCGTCGCGGTCAGGGCGGCGGCTTCCGGTTTCCCGGCGGGGGCGGCGGGCGCCGCATCAACATTCCGATGGGTGGGCGCGGCGGCGGCTTCAGCCTTTCCACCATCATCATGCTGGCCATCGCCTATTTTGCCATCAAGTTCATTTTCGGCATCGATCTCCTCGATATGTTCACCGGCGGCGGCATGCAGCCGCAACAGCAGCAGAGCGAGGAATACCAGGTTCCCGAAGGCAAGACCGATGTTGCCGAAGGTAGCGATCCAGGAGGTGGCGTAACCACCAGCGATGTGACCACCGATGCCGGCAAGGATTTCGTGTCCCGCGTCCTGGGTTCCACCGAGCGCGTCTGGGGCGGCATCTTCCAGAACATGGGCCAGAAATACACCGAGCCAACACTCGTGATGTTCAACGGCATGGTGCAGTCGGCATGTGGCATGGCGCAGTCCGCAATGGGTCCGTTCTATTGCCCGCGCGACCAGAAAGTTTATATCGACCTGTCCTTCTATCAGGACATGAAGAACAAGCTCGGCGCGCCCGGTGATTTCGCCCAGGCCTATGTGGTTGCCCACGAAGTCGGCCATCATATCCAGAACCTCTTCGGCATCGCCGACAAGGTGACCGAGGCTCGCATGCGGGTGTCCGAAGCAGAAGGCAACGCGCTTTCGGTTCGAATGGAATTGCAGGCGGATTGCTTCGCCGGAATCTGGGCCAAGGAAGCCAACGCATCGCGCAACATCCTTGAGGAGGGCGATATCGAGGAAGGCCTGAATGCCGCCGCCGCCATTGGCGATGACCGGTTGCAGAAGCGCAGTCAGGGTTATGTGGTGCCGGATGCCTTTACCCATGGCACGTCCGAACAGCGCGTGACCTGGTTCAAGCGCGGCTTCCAGGCAACCGACATTCGCCAGTGCGATACCTTCGGGACCGACCAGCTTTGATCGTTCCGCGCGATTGAAATCAGTCCCCTCCCGGTTGACAATGGAAGGGGACTTTTCTTTTGTCGGCACAAGGCGGCCGTGAACGGGCAGCAGGAGTAGCGAGTGCACGCCATGACAGAGGCATCACCCCGGACAATTCATCTCTCTGAGTACAGGCCGGTCCCTTATCTGATCGATCGGGTCGCGCTGCATTTCAGCCTCGACCCGGAGCATACCCGGGTGCACGCCCGCCTCGTCGTGCGGCCCAATGCGGTAGGCGATGCAGGCAACGCTCCGTTGGCCTTTGATGGCGAAGATATCGACCTTGAATCCCTCAGCATTGACGGCCGCGCGCTCGATCCCTCCGAATACCAGCTTGCCGACCCTGGTCTGGTCATCGCGGCGGTTCCCCAGCGCGAATTCACGCTGGAGATCGTGACCCACTGCAATCCCACCGCCAACACGCAGCTTTCCGGTCTCTATCGCTCATCTGGCGTTTTCTGCACCCAATGCGAGGCCGAAGGCTTTCGCCGCATCACCTTTTACTATGACCGGCCGGACGTGATGTCGCGGTTCACGGTTCGCGTCGATGCACCAAAGGCCTCATGCCCGGTCCTGTTGTCGAATGGCAATCCGGGCGAGCATGGCGATCTTCCGGGTACGGATCGTCACTATGCCATCTGGGACGATCCCTTCCCGAAGCCTTCATACCTATTTGCGCTTGTCGCCGGCGACCTGGCCCATGTCGGCGACAGCTTCAGCACCATGTCGGGCCGCAAGGTGGAACTCGGCATCTATGTCGAAAAGGGTAAGCAGGATCGCTGTGCCTGGGCCATGGAGGCGCTTAAGACCTCGATGCGCTGGGATGAAACCGCCTTCGGCCGCGAATATGATCTGGACGTCTTCAACATTGTCGCCGTGTCCGATTTCAACATGGGCGCCATGGAGAACAAGGGCCTCAATGTCTTCAACGACAAATACATCCTGGCGCTCCCCGATACTGCGACCGATGTCGATTACGTCAACATCGAAGCCATCATCGCCCACGAATATTTCCACAACTGGACTGGAAACCGCATCACCTGCCGCGACTGGTTCCAGCTTTGCCTGAAGGAAGGCCTGACCGTTTTCCGCGATCAGGAATTCACCGCCGATGTGCGCTCGCGTCCCGTCAAGCGCATTGCCGATGTGAAGCGCCTGCGTGCCGATCAATTCCCGGAAGATGGCGGTCCTCTCGCCCATCCCGTGCGCCCGACGTCCTATATCGAGATCAACAATTTTTACACCGCAACCGTCTATGAAAAAGGTGCTGAACTCTGCCGCATGATGCAGTGCCTGATTGGCGAGCAGGCCTTTCGCAAGGCGATGGATCTCTACTTTGATCGTCACGATGGCGAAGCCGCCACTGTCGAGGATTTCGTCCGCTGCATGGCCGATGCATCCGGCCGCGACATGAGCCAGTTTTTCCGCTGGTACGAACAATCTGGAACGCCCGAGGTGATCGCATCGGGCAAGTATGATCCCGACGCCCTCACCTATGACCTGACACTCAGGCAGGTCACAGCGGCAACACCCGGCCAGCCGCACAAGCAGCCCTTTGTCATTCCCTTGCAATTGGGGCTGGTCGGATCGGACGGCACAGATATGCCGCTCGACTTGGCCGATGTCGGGGTTCTCAATGTGCCGCAGATCGAGTTGACCGAAAAGAGCCAGACCTTCCGGTTCCGCAATGTCGCCCAGAAGCCCGTGCTGTCGCTCAACCGCAACTTCACCGCCCCGGTCAGGATTTCGGGCGGCGCATCCCTCAAGGACCGGCTGTTCCTCATGGCCAATGACAGCGATCCCTTCAATCGCTGGGAAGCAGGCCAGAAGGCTGGAACCAGCCTGGTGATCGCGGCGACGAAGGCGGTGAGCGGCGCCGGCAAGATGCCCTCGCTTGCTGGCTACACCGATGCGCTGAAACAGGTTCTGACGGCACCGGAGCTTGACGATGCGTTTAAGGCGGCCATGCTGGCCTTGCCGGGCGAGCAGGAAATTGCCTCTGCCATTGGCAAGGACATCGATCCGGGAATGATCCATGAAGCCCGCGAGCGGGTGCGCCGAGCGACTGGCCGCGCCCTCTCGGGCGAGCTGACGAAGCTGTGGGGTGAGACTGACGACCATGCAGCCTATAATCCCGATCCGGCGGGCACGGGAAGGCGCAGCCTCCGCTATGCTGTTCTCGCCGCAATCTGTGCCGGCAAGACTGCGGAAGGCGTTTCACTTGCCATGGACGTGCTTCGAAGCCCCGCCAGCATGACCGATGAGATGGGCGCACTCACCGCCTTGTCGGCGGTCGATTGCCCCGAGCGCGAGCAGGCGATTGATGAATTCTATGTCCGTCACAGCGCCGATCACCTTCTCGTCGACAAGTGGTTCTCGCTTCAGGCGCAGATTCCGGAGGAGGCCACGGCGGCGCGCGTCCGCCGTCTCATGGCGCATCCCGATTTTCGCATGACCACGCCAAATCGCGTCCGTGGCCTCATTGGAACCTTCGCCATGGCCAATCCCAGCGGCTTCAATGCGCGGGAAGGCGAGGGTTACCGCGTGCTCGCCGACACCGTGATCGCCCTCGACGGCCGCAACCCCCAGGTGGCCGCGCGCATCGCCACCTCGTTCAGAAGCTGGCGCATGCTTGAGTCAAATCGCCGCGCTCTGGTCGAGGCCGAATTGCAGCGGATATTGGCAACGCCCCAGTTGTCGCGGGATGTTTTCGAGATCGTGTCCAAATCGCTCGCCTGAGGGCTTTCCGGCCCGTTGAACTCATGTCTTGCCAAATCACCCGGTTTTCGAATCAATAGCGCTGATTCGCTGTGAGTACTTGTGCGCGTAAACCCTCAGTCACAGGGGCGGGGTGTCGACGGGGAATGTTTTGGGCAAAGCGCAATTAGGCGGGTTGTTCTTCAAAGAACGATCGATCGTCATACCGACGCATGTTCCGGGTATCGGAGAACTCCGCATATCTGAACGCGCCCTGCGTTTGCTGATCATGTGGCTGATCTCGTCTTTCCTCGCGATGCTGGCCCTGGCGCTGGTTCTCCAGATGATCAACAGCCGCCGTGCCTATCTCGAAGATCATGGCCGCGAGACCATCCTGCTTGCTGACGCCACCGCCGCAAGCATCAGGCAGTTGGTGCGCGGTGAACTCGCAGCAGGAAGAACGCCCCGCAATGTCTCGCAGGTCGATCTTCAGGATGCGCTGCTGCCCAGTGCACTGGACAACGGCCGTCACTTCATCATCGTTTCCGCAACTGGCGAGATCGGCGCGACGGTGCCCGTCGATCCGGCGCTCGAGGGCAGGGGCGTCGTTGACCTTTTATCCAGCAGCTTTGTCACAGGCGCTGGCCTTGATGATACCCGCGTAACACGCCTGACGCTCGCCGATGGCACCGATGCCCATGTGGTGATGCGCAACCTCGCGCCATTGCCCGCCGTGCTGCTGGTGTTTCAGGATCGGGCCGACATCCTTGCGGTCTGGACGGCGAACACGGCCAAGATATCCGTGCTCTTCATCGTCACCTTTCTCGTTCTCGTCATGCTGGGTGCGGCCTTCCATTGGCAGTCGTCCAAGGCCGCCGAAGCCGATCTCAGCCTTGCCGTGGCAACCGCCCGTCTCGATACAGCACTTGATCGCGGCCACTGCGGCCTGTGGGACTGGGACATCGCCAACGGCCGGATTTTCTGGTCGAAGTCGATGTACGACATCCTGGGGATCGAGGAGGAGGGCGAGTTCCTCACATTCGGCGAGGTCGCCGAACGCATCCATCCGGCTGATGCCGATATCGACAAGGTCGTGGATCAATTGCTTCAGGGCCAGCGCGGCGTTTTCGACCAGGAGTTTCGCATGCGCCATGAAAATGACCAGTGGGTCTGGCTGCGCGCCCGCGCCGAGATCACCCGCGCCCCCGATCCTCTGACCGGCAGGCTCGAAACCGGCGATCCGCATCTCGTCGGCATTGTCATTGACGTGACCCAGCAGAAGATCGCCGACAAGCTCAACCAGGAAGCCGAGCTTCGCCTGAAGGATGCCATCGAAAATATTTCCGAAGCCTTCGTGCTCTGGGATGCCGACAACAAGCTGGTGCTGTGCAATTCGAAATACCAGCAGTTCCACTCGCTCCCCGCCAGCGTGTGCGTTCCGGGCACGCCCTATGATGCAGTAGCCAGCACGGCGAAGGAGCCGGTCGTCCGCCAGCGGATGAAATTGCAGACCCCCGATATGTCGGAAGGCTCGACCTTCGAAGTGCAGCTTGGCGACAGCAGGTGGCTTCAGATCAATGAACGCCGCACCAAGGATGGCGGCTTCGTGTCGGTGGGAACCGACATTACCGCCCTCAAGAAACAGGAAGAGCGCCTGCTTCAATCCGAGCGCGAACTGATGATGACGGTGCGCGATCTGCAGAAGGAGCGCCTGCTCGCCGAACAGCAATCGCAGCGCCTCGCCGATCTCGCCGACAAATACGCCCGCGAAAAGACCCGGGCCGAAGCCGCCAACCGATCGAAGACAGAATTCCTCGCCAACATGAGCCACGAACTCCGGACCCCGCTCAATGCCATTATCGGTTTCAGCGAAGTCATGCAGGGCCAGATGTTCGGCACACTGGGTTCTGAAAAATATCTTGAATACGCCCACGACATCAATCGCAGTGGCCAGTTCCTGCTCGATGTGATCAGCGACATTCTCGATATGTCGAAGATCGAGGCGGGCCGCCTGCAGCTCGAACTTGAAACGGCCAGCCTCGCCGGCCTGATCGAGGAAGCGCTGCGCATCGTAACCCCGCGCGCCAACGAGGGCGGCCTCGAAATCATCAGCAAGCTTGATGCCAAAATCGAAGCGCAGGTCGACAAGCGCGCCATGAAGCAGGTGATCATCAACATCCTGGCCAATGCCGTGAAGTTTACCCCCGAAGGCGGCAGCATAACGGTGTCGGTGCTCCGCCGCGCCGGAGAACTGGCCATCCAGATTGCCGATACCGGCATCGGCATTCCCAAGCCGGACATTGAAAAGCTTGGGCGCCCCTTCGAACAGGTCGAAAACCAGTTTACCAAGACCAAGGGTGGCTCCGGCCTTGGCCTCGCCATCTCCAAATCTCTCGTCGAACTGCATGGCGGCGCCCTGCAGATTGAGAGCCATGTCGGCAAGGGCACGGTTGTCCGCGTCGTCCTGCCGGTCGCTGTTGCCGAAGCGGCAAAGCCGCGGCGCCGCTCGGTGGGCTGAGTTGCCATGGAATAATCCGCGCCTCAAGGCGTAGTATTGTCCAGAGAGATCATTGATGGATTTTCGCGTACAGCTCCAGGCGGAACTTCCGCACTTGCGGCGCTTTGCCCGCGCCATGGCGGGCGATGCGGCACTTGCCGACGATCTGGTGCAGGATTGTATTGAACGCGCCCTCATCAAGAACGCGCTCTATGACCCAAGCCGGCCCATGCGGGCCTGGCTCTATGCCATGCTGCGCAATCTCTACATCAACGGGCTTCGCCGCGATTCCAGATCCACGGTGGTGAAATCCGTCGACAATCTCTTTGCCGGCGAGGGCGCGACGCCGCCCGAGCAGGAGAACCAGCTTTCCGTCACCGAAATCACAACGGCTTTGGATCGTCTGCCCACGGCGCAACGCGAGGTCCTGGTGCTGGTGACGCTCGAGGAGATGAGTTATCGCGAGGCCGCCGAAATCACCGGTGTACCCATTGGAACGGTCATGTCGCGCCTGTCGCGGGCCCGCAGCATGCTGAAAGACATTCTTGAGGAGCGCGGACAGTCAGTCCTGCGCCGGGTGAAATAACCGCTATGAAGACTTTGGAATCCTGGGCCTTGCATGCCTACGCCGATGGCGAGCTCGACGCCTCGGGCCGCGCCGAGATCGAGCGGCTGGTTGAAGACAATCCGGCCGCGCGCGCTGAGCTTCTCGCCTGGCAACAGCAGAAGGCCGCCTTGAAAGCCACTTTCGACAAGGTTCTTGATGAGCCGGTTCCGGGCCATCTGTTGAAGGCGCTTCATGCCAAGCCGATGCGCCGCATGTCCCATCTGACAGCCGTGGCGGCAAGCCTGTTGCTCCTTCTGTTGGGCGGAATGGCCGGCTGGTTCGCGGCGCAGATGCCGTATCAGGCATCACGCTCGACCTTGGCCGACGGCGCGATTACTGCCCATGGCATCTACAGTGCCGAAGTCAGACACCCCGTCGAGGTGGTGGCCGCCGAGAAGGATCACCTCCAGTCATGGCTGTCGAAACGTGTCGGCGTGCCCTTCAGGATTCCCGATCTCAGCGAGCAGGGTTACACGCTGCTTGGGGGCAGGCTGCTCGCCATCGGTCAAAAACCCGCGGCACAGTTGATGTACGAGGAAGCCCACAGCAAGCGCCGCATCACGCTTTACGTATCATCCTATCCGGACAGCGATGAACAATCGTTCCGGGTTGAAAATCGTAACAGCCTCACCGCCTGCTACTGGCGCGATGGCAAGCTGGGGCTGGTCGTGGCAGGCGACATGTCAGAGCCGGACATGATGACGCTCGCCCGCGCCATCTACGAGAAGTTCGAGAACGAAGGCTGACGTTTCAGTCCGTTACTTCGAAATGTGCTTCCGTTGTAATGCCATTGTTGATCGGCAGCATGTCCTGCGGGCAGGCCGAGAACACCACGATCGAATCCATTTCGGCGCCGAACACCACATAGTCTCCGGGCTTGCACAGGCAGTTGCCCCATTCAAGCGTGCCGTCCTGCCGCCAGGGGATGTTCATGAAGGTGTTGAGCGATGGCGGGCAGTAGGGAATGTAGATACCGAGTTCCGCCAGCCCCGCATGCATGTTGTCGCGGCAATTCTCGTGATAATCTGTGCAGCCGAGGAGGCCGTAGCGTTCATTGTCGCAAGGTGCGATCAGCGTGTCGTGACGTCCGGGTGAAGTGTCCTCGGTGAGCGTCAGGATCGGCCGCCGCCGGTTGGTTACCATCTTGTCGCCAACCACCGGATAAAGCCTCGGCCAGAACGCCCGGCAATGCTCCATGCCCATGTATTCGCGGAGGTCGGCGGCGTTGAAGGCCCACGTGTCCACCACCTGGTTGCCATGCGTGTTGATGATCTTGACCGATTGGCCCTTGCTGACGCGTGCCGCTTTTCCGCTGCGCGCCGGTATTGATTGTCTCTGTCCCATGTGATCTCCTCATTGGAGACTTGTAGGGGCGAATGGCATGGACGGGCAAGACGGCAGGCTGGCGGTCAACAAGCAAAATGCTATGGCCTTCTATGACCTGATGTTCAATCAGTGCAGGCCGGCTGAGGCGATTGCCGCTTATGCCGGCGAAGTCTACATCCAGCACAACGCGGAAGTGGCCGACGGCAAGCAGGCCTTCATCGATTATTTTCTGGCCATGGCCGCGGAATATCCGGGCAAGCACGTTGAATTCAAGCGCGCCATTGCCGAAGGTGATTACGTGGTTCTGCATTGCCACCAGACTTGGCCGGGCCTGCCGGACTATGCCGGCATCGACATTTTCCGCTTCGACAGCAACGGCAAGATCGTCGAGCACTGGGACGTTCTCCAGACAGTTCCGGAAAAACTCGCCCACGCCAATACCATGTTTTAGCGGTTTAGACGGTGCTCCACAAAACCGCGGCACCCCAGATCATCAGGCCAATTCCCGAAAGCTTCGAAAGCAGCGGACCGCGCACCAGAAGCTTTTCAACGAGAACGTAGATGGCAAGCCCGGCAATCCACCACAGGTCCATGACACCGCCGTAGAACAGCAGGCCCATCAGGACCGCGCAGCAGCCCACGCAGAACAGCCCGTGATCCAGCCCCATGCGGAATGCGCCTACGGTGCCCTGTCGCCAGTTGCCGCCAAAAAACTGCACCGGCGACTGACACCGATTGAGGCAGGCTTGCTTCCAGGGCGTCAGCTGGTAGAGCCCGGCCAGGCCGAGCAGCAATGCCCCGAGGCGTATATTCTGGGACTCCATCATGCCATCGAACAGCGCGAAGCGGTCAAGCGAGATATGCAGCAGGACTGCGGCCAGGCTGAACACCGCCCAGACAACGGCGTAGCCCGCAGAAAATGCGGCGATGCGTGCGGATGCCTGAGGCCCGCCGCGTTTGCGGGTCAGCGCGCCAAAGAGCAGGATGGCAGGAGCCGCCGAAGGCAGCATCATCGCCAGCATCATGGTCCACCACATGGCGAACATCATGAAAAAATAGAAGATCGAGATTGGCGCGCTTGCCGGCGACATCATCAGCGCGTCACCGGTCCGGATTGTCGCCAGCAGGGAAACAACCGCGACCGCGCCAAGCGCTGCGACAGTTACAACCCGTTCATTCCGGGCGGCACGTTCGGCAATCATCTCAGCGAACGGGGCCGGCTCCGGTCAGGTGAAGATTGGCCAGATGTGCGTGCTTGCCATGATTGGCCAGCACGATTGCGCCCTGCGACGTCACATCGCCGCTCGCATACTCCGCCTCGGTGTATTCGAAGCCAGTGCGAAGCACGACCTTGGCGTGATGTACGGCGTTCGTCACCGGATTGCGGATCGGCGTCACCTTGCCATCAACCACGCCGTCAATCCTGAAATTGCCGGTGGCATTTTGAACATCTGCATCGAAGGCGATTTCCTTGAACATCGGCGGATGAACCGTATCGATCATCGCTGCGAAAACCGAGAAGATCGTCGCAAAGGGTTCGGTTTCCTGACCCGACAGGATGGCGAGTATTGCATCCCGCTGCTTTTCGCTGGCGCGAGCATCGACGATCGGTTGAATCTCTCCCTTGCCTTCGTGAATTGCCCCCGGCCAGGCCGCCAACGCCGCCCAGTGAAGGCCATCGAGCTTGATGTCGCCAAAATGACCCTTGTCGATGCGCATGGCGACTGCTGCCCGGCAGTCGCCGTTTGTCGGCAAGGCATTGAATTGGCAGGGGCAGCCATAGTCACAGTTGCAGGTGGCAATTTCCGGTCCCCGGATCATCCAGTCGATCATCGTGTTCCTCCAATTAGCTCGTTCATAAACGCCTTTAGGTCGAGTTTGACTGTACGCCTTAAATCATCTTCATGAAAGCTTCAGGAGAACGACCATGAAAAAAGATTCGCGATTTCAGCCCGTCGATGCAGCCGTAACACCGCGTTTTTCAGGTGTTGCAACCTTTATGCGAACCCAGCGCCATGACATTTCGCCGGACCTCGACATAGCGCTTGTGGGCGTGCCCTTCGATATCGGCGTGAACTACCGCACTGGATCGCGACAGGGGCCTTCGGCGGTTCGCGAAGCCTCCCGCCTGATCCGCCGCGTCCACCAGTCATCCAGTATAGCACCCTATGACATCTGCAATGTCGCCGACATTGGCGATGCACCTGTCAATCCCATCGACCTGGCGAAGTCCATCGCATTGATTGAAGATTTCTTCACTCGTATTCACGAGGCGGGTGCGGTGCCCTTGTCGATTGGCGGCGACCATACCGTGCCGCTGCCGATCCTGCGCGCCATCGCCAAGGATGGTCCGGTGGGTGTCGTGCAGATCGACAGCCACGCCGATACGCTCGACACGCTGGCGGACACCCGGATCAATCACGCGACCACCTTCCGCCGCGCTGTCGAGGAGGGGCTGATCGACCCGAAGCGTGTTATCCAGATCGGCTTGCGCGGCAGCCGCTTTTCTCCCGACGATATCAAGTGGGGCGAGGATGCGGGTTTCACCTGCATTACCTATGACATGTTCGAAGCCATGGGCCGCGACAAGGTGATCAGGGAGATCGATCGCGTGACGGGCAAGGGCGACACTTACATCACCATCGACATCGACGGCATTGATCCCGCATGGGCGCCAGGAACCGGCGTTCCGGAAATCGGCGGCCTTTCGCCCCGCGATGCCCAGGTGATTCTGCGCTCGCTGCAGGGCAAGCACCTGATTGGCGGCGATATCTGCGAGGTGGCGCCATGCTTTGACCCAACCGGCATAACCGCCATTACCGCGGCCAACCTGATGTGGGAAATGCTGTGCGTCATCGCCGACAGCAAGGCCAGGCATTGACCGCCTTCAATCAGCGGCTATATGCAGCACTTCGCCCGGCAGTCGAGGAGACGCGGCTTGCTAGTCATGCACATCGGTCCGCATAAGACCGCGACCACCTATCTCCAGCACAATTTCTATAAAAGCCGGGGCCTGCTCCGCAAGCAGGGTTGGCTCTATCCCATGACCGGTGAGCGGGTCAGGGTTGCTCACCACGATATTTCCGACGACCGCGACCTGATCCTGAGCGGTGAAAGCCGGTTCGTCCGCGAACTGACGGAGATCGGAAAACTGGCAGAGGAGCAGGGCCTCAACATCCTTCTGTCGTCGGAGGGGTTCCAACGCTGGAAGCCGGTTCACTGCCGGGCGATCATGGACTTCCTGCGGCAGGAGAAGCTGCATATCGTCTACGCCCTGCGCGACCCATGCGTACTGTTCTATTCGCATTGGGCCCAGGCGATCAAGAACGGCGAAACGATTGAACTTCAGCAGCTCCATGAGCGTCACTTCGGCAAGCCGGAAGCGTCCAGGCTGCTGAACCCAATGCTTGTCTTCAGGCCATTGGCCCGGCAACTGGACGCAAAACTCACTCTCCTCAACTACGAGACCATCGTCGATCAGAAACTGGATATCTTCTCTGTTTTCGCGGCTGAGGTGTTGAAGATGGAAGGCATTTCACCAGTTGCCGACAGCAGCCGCAACAGCCGGTTTCCAATTGAGCTGACGGAATTCATCCGTGTGCTGAATCCGGTGGCGCGACTGGAGAGGGGCCTTGGCAAGATCGAGATTGGCAATGCCGCGGACTATCTGCTGCGCGAACGTGAGCGCCGCGAGATTGTTGAGGCAATGCAGCATGATGCTGTCAGTGCGAGACGTTTATTGATTGTCGAACGAGAATCGAGCGGACTCAGGCAGATCGAAAGGACGATCATCCGCCAGTTTGGAAAGAATATTTTTCCGAAGGCCGAAACAGACCATCTCTATCCGGCAGGTCCGGTGCAGTGGGCGCACTACGATACGGAGGCGCTTCTCGTTGTTCCCAAAGTCCAGACCTTGCTGGAAAAAACCACAAAGCGGATCTCGCGCGAAAGCCGCTGGATCAGGGGCATCAATTGGACCTATGCCACTGCAATCAGCCTGCGCCGCCAAGCCAAGGCGCTGCGCCTGAAATCGGGTTCCCGCGACCCAACCTAGTAAAATATTCCTTGACCGAGCGCGCGCTGTGTGGTAGCAAATTGGCTATTCCCCGAAATCTCACCTGCCCAGCGCCGCCGCGATGCGGCGCTTTATTGCCGTGCACAACGCTGCTAGAAGCCCCCGACACATCATTTCCGGATTGACCTGTTCCATGGACGACAAGCCCCAGAAAAACGACCGCTACCGCGATACCGTGTTCCTGCCCCAGACCAGTTTTGCCATGCGGGCCGGCCTTCCGGTGAAGGAGCCGGAACTGATCGGGCGCTGGAATGCCATGGGCATGTACGAGAAGCTGCGCGAAACGTCGAAGGGCCGTGAGAAGTTCATCCTTCACGATGGCCCGCCCTATGCCAACGGCAACATCCATATCGGCCATGCCCTCAACAAGATCCTCAAGGATTTCATCGTCCGCTCGCACCAGATGCTGGGTTTCGACGCGAACTATGTGCCCGGCTGGGATTGCCATGGCCTGCCCATCGAATGGAAGATCGAAGAGGAGTATCGCGCCAGGGGCAAGAACAAGGACGCGATACCGATCAACGAATTCCGCCAGGAATGCCGCGCCTTCGCGCAGAAATGGATGTCCATCCAGAGCGCGGAGTTCCAGCGTCTCGGTGTGTTCGGTGATTGGAAGAACCCCTACACCACCATGGCTTTTTCAGCCGAGGCGCAGATTGCCCGTGAACTGATGAAGTTTGCCGAAAGCGGCCAACTCTATCGCGGCTCGAAGCCGGTGATGTGGTCAGTCGTCGAGAAAACGGCGCTCGCCGAAGCCGAGATCGAGTATCAGGATTACACCAGCGATGCGATCTACGTGAAGTTTCCAATAAAAATCCCTGGCTCGCATGCAGCTTGGGGAGATGGTGTTGTTGAGGCGGAGTTCCACGACCTTCTGCAAGCGAGTATTGTTATTTGGACCACAACACCATGGACGATTCCGGGTAATCGCGCGATCAGCTATTCTTCCAAGATTTCCTACGGGTTGTACGAGATTACGTCGGCACCGAAGGACAATTGGGTCCAAACTGGCGAAAGGCTAATAGTCGCTGACAATCTGATCGATGAAGTAATGAAAGCGGCCCGTATTGAACAAGGCGGGTACATCAGAAAATTTGATGTCTTATCCTCGTTCTTCTCAAGTTACGACATGTGCTGTTCTCATCCCCTTGCAGCCGTTGGCTACAAATTTAAAGTGCCCCTTCTCGAAGGCGATCACGTTACCGACGATGCAGGCACGGGGTTCGTGCATACCGCACCCGGCCATGGCGCTGACGACTACAATATCTGGACGGCAAGCGAAGCGAAGCTGAAGGACATGGGGATCGACACGACTATCCCCTTCACCGTCGATGCCGGAGGTTACTTCACCAAGGATGCACCAGGCTTTGAAGGAAAGCAGGTTATCACCGACAAGGGCGACAAGGGCGATGCCAATGAGGCGGTGATCAAGGCGCTGATTGCCGCCAATGCGCTGATCGCGCGTGGCCGCCTCAAGCACCAATACCCGCATTCCTGGCGTTCGAAGAAGCCGATCATCTTCCGCAACACACCGCAATGGTTCATCTCCATGTCGGAGAAAGGCCTGCGCGATATCGCCCTGAAGGCAATCGACGAGACGCGCTTCGTGCCGGCGGCCGGGCAGAACCGCCTGCGCGGCATGATCGAGCAGCGGCCCGACTGGGTCATCTCCAGGCAGCGCGCCTGGGGCGTTCCGATCACCGTGTTCGTCAACAAGGCGACCGGAAAAATCCTCAATGATTCCAATGTGAACAAGCGGATTGCCGATTCATTTTCTGAGGAAGGAGCCGACGCCTGGTTCAAGGACGAAGCGGCGGCGCGCTATCTCCGCCCCGACTACGATCCCGCCGATTGGGAAATGGTGAAGGATATCGTGGACGTGTGGTTTGACTCCGGCTCGTCCCATGCCTTCTGCCTTGAGCAGCGGCCCGATCTCAAATGGCCGGCCGATGTCTATCTCGAAGGATCGGACCAGCATCGCGGCTGGTTCCATTCCTCGCTGCTTGAAGCTTGCGGTACAAGGGGCAGGGCTCCCTACAATACTGTGGTGACCCATGGCTTCACCATGGCCGAAGACGGCCGCAAGATGTCGAAGTCGCTCGGCAACCAGACCTTTCCGCAGGACGTGATCAAGCAATCGGGCGCCGACATTCTCCGCCTTTGGGTGGCCTCGACCGACTATTCCGACGACCAGCGCATCGGCCCTGAAATCCTCAAGGCCAATTCCGAAGGCTACCGCAAGCTCCGCAACACCATGCGCTACATCCTCGGCGCGGTGGAAGGCTTGAAGGACTGGGAGCAGGTCTATTGCCTCGACATGCCGGAACTCGAGCGCTACGTGCTGCACAGGCTGTACGAACTCGACGGCGAAGTGCGCGATGCCTACCAGAACTTCGACTACCGCCGCGTCCACACGCTGCTCGGCAATTTCATGAATGTCGATCTCTCGGCCTTCTACTTCGATATCCGCAAGGACTCGCTCTATTGCGATCCGTGGTCGAGCCTGCGCCGCCGTTCATGCCGGACCGTTCTGGACCAGTTGTTTCATTGCCTCACCACCTGGCTGGCGCCCATCCTGTGTTTCACCACAGAAGAAGCCTGGCTGTCTCGCTTTGGCGGCGAAGGCTCCTCGGTGCACCTGATGCCTTTCGCCAAGGCGCCTTCAGAATGGGCCGCTCCCGAGATTGCCGCCAAGTGGGACAAGATCCGCGACGTGCGCTCGGTCATCACCGGTGCCCTTGAAATTGAACGGCAGGTCAAGAAAACCATTGGTTCGGCGCTGGAGGCCGCACCCGAGGTTTACGTGTCGAGTGCCGAATTCGTGGATGCGCTGAATGGTGTCGATCTGGCCGAAATCGCCATCACGTCTGGGGCAGTGCTAGTCGAGGGCGAAGGCCCAGCCGATGCCTTCCGGCTCGATACGGTCAAGGGCGTCGCCGTGGTGTTCAAGCCCGCACAGGGCCGGAAATGCGCCAGGTCGTGGAAAATCACGCCGGATGTGGGCAGCGACGCCGATTTCCCCGACATCACGCCGAGGGACGCCGAAGCCGTGCGCGAATGGCAAACCCGCTTCGGCAGGACGGTCTAGCGTCAACGCCCCGCGTTGGCGAAGGGAGAAGGATGATGTGGGGACCGCTTTCTGCCCTTGGCCTTGTCATCGCGATTTTTACCTTTGGGCTGGATCAGGCCCACAAATGGTGGCTCCTGGCCATCTACGGCATCGCATCGAAACAACCGGTTGAGCTGGTGCCCGGCTTCGACCTCATCCTGGTATGGAACTATGGCATCTCCTACGGCTGGTTTGCCAGCCACGCGGAAAGTGCCCGCTGGGTGCTCATTGCGGTGAGCCTGGTGATCAGCGCCGTTCTGTGGCGCTGGCTGGCGCGGACCCGGCATCCGGTGACGGCAACGGCACTGGGCCTGATCATCGGTGCCGCACTGGCCAACGTGGTCGATCGCGCCATTTATGGCGCCGTGGTGGACATGTTCCACTTCCACGTCAGGAATTTCAGTTGGTATGTCTTTAACCTGGCCGATGTAGCAATCGTTGCCGGGGTGGGACTGCTGCTGTATGAATCCTTCACGGAAGGCCGCAACCGGACCTGAGCCCCGCTTTTGCCGCAAACCACTATTATTGCGGCCATCGGAGTGGAAAGATTTGCCAATGACCCGATTTAGCAATGTCGCAGCGATAGCCAGCCTGGCCGCCCTGATCCAGGGCTGCAGCACCACCGGCATGACCAACCTGATCAATTCCAAGGGCACTCCGGACGAAACCCAGATCCGCACGACCCAGTCGCTGTCGATGCCGCCCGATCTGCAATTGCCTGCCCCCGCCACCACGGTGGCCGAGGAAGATGGCCAGCTGACCAGCACGTCCGTTGCCGGTGCCGCAACCGTTCCGCCCAGCGACAACACTGTTTCGGCAACCGCCGAGGCAAGCCAGCCCGTTGCCCCGCAGACCCAGGCCGCGGCCGTCGCACGGCCTACCCCGGCCGACGACATTTACACCCGCTACGGCATCTCCAAGACCAATCCGGATGGCACCGCCAAGAGCCAGGCCACGCTCAACACCGAACTTTGGGCCGCCCAGAAGGCTGAAAAGCAGCGCGCCAACCCGAACTACGGCACCATCTACAACATCGGTGATCTATTCAAAGACGGCTGATGACCCAGAATTGATTTCTGCCTGCCGCTTCAATGCCACACATATCGATTTGAACAGTACAACAGTTGAACTGGAGTGACGCATGCGTTTTCTGAAGGCGGCATTTCTCTCCGCCGCGCTCTTGATGCCGTGGCCAGCCACCGCCGCGAAGGCCTTGAACGTCGATGTCTCGACCTTCACGCTGGCCAACGGAATGCAGGTTGTGGTGATCCCGGATCATCGCGCCCCCGTGGTGACGCACATGGTCTGGTATCGCGCCGGCGCGGCCGACGAGCCTGAGGGCGAGGCCGGCGTCGCTCACTTCCTGGAACATTTGCTTTTCAAGGGTACTCCGACATTCCCCGCCGGCCAGTTCAGCCAGGTGGTGCGCAAGAACGGCGGCGAGGAGAACGCCTTCACCGACCAGGATTACACGGCTTACTTCCAGCACATCGCCAAGGAGCGCCTGCCGCTCATGATGCAGATGGAATCCGACCGCATGCAGAACCTGATCCTCACCGACAAGGAGGTTCTGCCAGAGCGTGACGTGATCCTCGAAGAGCGCCGCGAGCGCACCGACAACGATCCGCAGAGCCTGCTCGGCGAGCAGCTCGATGCCGCAATGTACACGGCTCATCCTTATGGCAAGCCGGTGATCGGCTGGCGCAACCAGATGGAACAGCTGAGCAAGGAAGACGCCATCAGCTTTTACCGGAAGCATTACACGCCAGCCAACGCCGTGCTCGTCGTGGCCGGCGACGTGAGCCGCGACGAAATCGAAAAACTCGCCAACGAGTATTACGGCAAGCTGAAGAATACCTTTGAACCGAAGGCCCGGGCCCGTGCCGCCGAACCCGAACCAATCGCGGCGAGGCGCGTGATCATGTCCGATCCGCGTGCTGCCAATCCGGCCGTGCAGCGGAGCTATCTTGGCCCATCCTACTCGAAGGCCCTGCCGCGCGAGGCCGAAGCCCTCGACATCCTGGCCGAAATCCTGGGCGGCGGCGCCACCAGCCGGCTCTACAGGAAGCTCGTGATCCAGGATCAGACCGCCTCATATACTGCTGCATGGTTCTCCGGCGATCATCTCGACAGTGGCACCTTCGGCGTTTACGGCACACCGGTGCCGGGCGGCGACGTGGCAAAGGTTGAGGCCGGGATCGACGAGGTTCTGGCCGACGTCCTCAAGAACGGCGTTACAACGGGCGAGATCGAGCGCGCCAAGAACAAGCTGCTCGCTGATACGGTCTATGCCCTCGATAGCCAGTCTTCGCTGGCGCGCATGTTTGGCGCTGCCCTGACGACTGGGTCCACCGTTGCGGACGTGCTCGGCTGGGACAAGGAAGTCGAAGCCGTAACAGCCGACGATATCAAGGCCGCCGCCATCAAGGTGATCGACATGCGAAGGTCGGTGACCGGCGTGATGACACCTACCATAACCGCCACTTCGGGCGAGCCGCCCCAGCCGGTTGCACCGGAATCGAGCGTGAACTGAGCCATGGAGAAGATGATCATGCGTTCTGTCTACAGGCTCATTGCGGTATTGCTGGTTTTCGTCGCCGGACTGACGCCGGCCTTTGCTCTCGACATCAAGGAAGTGAAAAGTGCGAAGGGCGTGACCGCCTGGCTGGTCGAGGATCACACCATTCCGCTGATCGCCATGAGTTTCTCCTTCAGCGGCGGCGGCGCCCACGATCCCAAGGGCAAGGAAGGCCTGGCCCACTTCCTGACCGGCATGCTCGACGAAGGGGCAGGCCCGCTCGACTCGCAGGCCTTCCAGGCCAAGCGCGACGAACTCGCCATGAAGCTCTCGTTCGAATCGAGCCTCGATCACTTTGAGGGCACCTTCCAGACCCTCAGCCGCAACCGCGATGCCGCTTTCGGCCTGCTGAAGCTCGCGCTCACCTATCCGCATTTCGACAAGGCACCGATGGAACGGGTGCGCGGCCAGTTCCTGATCGGCGCACAGCAGAATCGCGAAGATCCCGACCGCATTGCCTCCAATGCCTGGATGATGGCGGGTTTCAACGATCACCCCTATGCCCGCGACAGCGAGGGAACGCCTGAATCGATCGCGGCCATTACGACGGACGATCTCAAGGCGCTGCACAAGGCATTGTTCACGCGCAAGTCACTGAGGCTTTCGGTGGTGGGCGATATCGATGCCGAAACCCTGTCCCGCCTGCTCGATGAATCCTTCGGCGAACTCCCCGATACCGATCCGGTTGCGCCGCCCGCTGCCGCAATCTTCGCCAAGGGACCGAGCCTCAAGATCATCGACCGCGACATTCCCCAGAGCATCATCATGTTCGGCCATGATGGCATTCTCCGCTCCGACAAGGACTTCATCCCCGCCTATGTGATGAGCTTCATTCTGGGTGGCGGCGGCTTCGGCTCGCGCCTGACGACGGAAATTCGTGAAAAGCGCGGCCTGACCTATGGCATCGGCGCCGGACTCTATCCGCTTGATCACGCCGGCCTGTTCCTGGGCTCGGTCGGCACCCGCAACGAGAAGGCCAAGGAAGCCATCGACGTCACCAAGGACGTCATGCGCCGCTATGCCGAGGAAGGCCCGACCGCTGACGAACTGGCCGACGCCAAGACCTATCTCACCGGTTCCTATGCGCTCCGCTTTGACTCGAATGCCAAGATCGCCAGCCAGCTTCTCGGCATCCAGCAGGACGATTTGGGGCTCGGCTATATCAACACCCGCAATGACCTGATCGAGGCCGTGACGCTGGATCAGGCCAGGGCGCAGGCCAAACGCCTCGTCAGGCCCGATGAGATGAACATCACCATCGTTGGCCGCCCGGTTGGCGTGCAGGCGCCGGGAACCGCTGGATAGGCTCGCGAATCTGCTAATCTCCGCGCCATGT
Source organism: Hyphomicrobiales bacterium (assembly GCA_031373255.1). GTDB lineage: Bacteria > Pseudomonadota > Alphaproteobacteria > Rhizobiales > Aestuariivirgaceae > JANMMJ01. Next base: position 31,283 of record JANMMJ010000193.1, on the reverse strand, counting down.
CCATCCGTCGGCTGGCCGAAGCAACCGTAAACCGCATTGCCGCGGGCGAAGTCATCGAGCGCCCCGCGAGCGTGGTCAAGGAGCTTGTCGAAAACGCCCTCGATGCTGGTGCGCAATCGGTCGATGTGGTGTTTCGCGGTGGCGGCAAGGCGCTGATCCGCGTCAGCGACGATGGCAGCGGCATGCCGCCGCAAGACCTCGCGCTATCAATCGAGCGCCACGCCACTTCCAAATTGTCCGACGAGGATCTGGTCGACATCCGCACCCTTGGCTTCCGTGGTGAAGCACTGCCCTCCATCGGCGCGGTGAGCAGGCTCGCCATCGTTTCCCGCAGCGGTGATGGCGCTGCCCATGAAATCGCGGTGCAGGGTGGCGCGGTATCCCCACTTCGCCCGGCGGCGCGCAATGCCGGAACCGAAGTGACGGTCAGCGACCTGTTCTTTGCCGTGCCGGCCCGCCTGAAATTCTTGAAAAGCGACCGCGCCGAAACCGCCGAGGCCGCCGACGTGGTGCGCCGCCTGGCGCTCGCCCATCCCCAAGCCGCCTTCTCGTTTGCGACAGAAGAGCGCCGCCTTGTCGATGTGCCGAAGGGTGAAACGCTGGAGCAGCGCATCAGGCGCATTGTCGGCGCCGACTTCATCGAGAACGCCAGGCCGATCCGCGCAGAGGTGGAGGATGTCGCGATCGAGGGCTATGCCGGCCTTCCGACCTTCACCCGGGCCCAGAGCAACATGCAGTACATGTTCGTCAATGGCCGCCCGGTGCGCGACAAGCTCATGGGCGGCGCCATTCGTGGCGCCTATGCCGACCTGATGGCGGGCGCCCGTTATCCGGCAATCGTGCTGTTCCTGACCTGTCCCCCGGGCCGCGTCGATGTCAACGTGCATCCTGCCAAGGCCGAGGTGCGCTTCCGTGACTCAGGCCAGGTGAGGAGCGCCATCGTCTCCGCCATCCGCAATGCGCTGGGCCGGGGTGCGGGCGAAGGCAACACCTCGCTCGGCCGCGCCACGCTGGCAAGTTTCAGGCCGTCCCCACCCCGGCCCTTCTCCGGCTTCGCAGCACCCCAGGCCGCTTTCGACATGAATATGCCGCTGGACGCAGCTCTTAGCGAGCCGGAGCCCGGCCAGATGGCCTATCCGCTCGGCGCTGCGCGGGCCCAGCTTCACGACAACTATATCGTCACCCAGACGGCGGAAGGCATGATGCTTATCGACCAGCACGCGGCGCACGAGCGCCTCGTCTATGAGCGCCTCAAACGCGAGCGTGCCGGGCAGGGCATCGCCACCCAGCCGCTACTTGTGCCCGAGGTGATCGATCTCGATCCCGCATCAATCGAGCGGCTGGCCGCCGCGGGTGAAATTCTGGCTCAGTCCGGCCTGTCGCTCGAACGCTTTGGCGAGACGGCGATCCTGGTGCGCGAAGTTCCCGCCGCCCTCGCCAGCGGCGATATCCGGGGTCTGGTGCGCGATGTGGCGGACGATCTGGCAGGTCTCGGAAGTTCGACCGCCATCGAGGAACGCGTCAATCACGTCCTCGCCACCATGGCCTGCCATCACTCGGTCCGCTCCGGCCGCAAGCTCCGCCCCGAGGAAATGAACGCGCTGCTCCGCGAAATGGAGCAAACCCCCAATGCCAGCCAGTGCAATCACGGCCGGCCGACATTCATCGAACTCAAGCTGTCCGACATCGAGAGATTGTTCGGCCGGAAGTGAGCATTTTAATTCCCTCCCGAAGGGGGCGAAGGGAATTATGCTGACCGGTAGATCCGCACCTGGGTATCGCCGTAGTCCCGCCGGTCGATCTGCGTGAGACCGGCCACCTCCGCGATCTCGGCCTTCACTGCCTCCTCAAGCACCACCACAGCGCCCGGAACCAGCCAGCCGCCATCAACGAGCGACTTCAGCGCCTTTTCGCCCAGGCCCTTGCCATAGGGCGGGTCGGCAAAGACGAGATCGAAGACCGGTTGTGGCGGGCAGGGGCCAAGCCTTGTGGCATCGCGCCGCCAGATCTTGCACTGGCCGATCAGTCCAAGTGAATCCGCATTGCGCCGGATCAGGCCGCGCGCTTCAGCACTCTCGTCGATGAACTGGGCAAATTTTGCGCCGCGCGACAGCGCCTCAAGACCGAGCGCTCCCGTGCCGGCAAAGAGATCGAGCACCCGGGTCCCTTCGAGATCGAGGCCGTCAATGCCGTGCGCCAGGATGTTGAAAATGGCCTCGCGGGTGCGGTCGGAGGTGGGCCGCGTCGATTGGCCTGAAGGCGAAGCGAGACTATGCCCTTTGAACTTTCCCCCGACGATCCGCATGCTGGTCCGTGAATCTCCCGCCAAGCTGGTCTTTGAGCACCTTTCGGGGCACTTCTTCAATACCGCCGCGCGGCAACTCGCCAAGCTGGAAAGGCCCGAAGGCCACCCGGATCAGCCGGTTGACCTTGAGCCCAAGGTGTTCGCAGACCTTCTTAACCTCCCGGTTCTTGCCCTCGCGGATGGCGAAGGTGAGCCAGCAATTGTCGCCCTGTTCCTTGTCGATGCGGGCCTCGATCGGGCCATAGCGCACGCCATCGATATCGGTGCCGTTCTCAAGCTTTGCGAGCGCCAGCGGATCCACCCGCCCGTAAGCCCTCACCCGGTAGCGCCGCACCCAGCCGGTGGCGGGGAGTTCCAACAGCCGCTCAAGCTCGCCGTCATTGGTGAGCAGCAGCAGACCTTCGGTATTGATGTCGAGCCGCCCGATGGAAACCACGCGCGGCAATTGCTCGCGCAGTTTCTCGAAGACGGTGGGCCGCCCCTTGGGGTCCTTGTGGCTGACCACGAGCCCGCCCGGCTTGTGATACCGCCACAGCCGGGGCTCGTCCTTGACCGGCAGCAATTCGCCATCGATCCGGACCTGATCCTTCGCCGTGACGTTGATGGCAGCGGTTGCGATGCGCTTGCCGTTCAGCGTGACCCGGCCTTCCTCGATCAGCCTTTCGGCATCGCGCCGCGAACAGACCCCGGCCCGCGCGATCACCTTGGCAACACGTTCGCCCTCGAACTCACTCATCTTGACCAGGCCCTCGCTTTCGCGCTCATGTGCACCAATGCGAACCGAACCGCCAGACCCCATGTTGCGGGCATTTGCCGAAGCAGAAGCAGCAGGGGCGCGGGGCGAAGTTCCCATTGGCTGTGTCATCGCCGATTCATCGGGCACAATCGTGGCAGCGGCCGGCAATCGCACTCTCGAATTGAGCGACCCGACCGCCCATGCCGAGATACTGGCCATTCGTGAAGCGGCGCGCCAGCGTGCCAGCGAAAGGCTGAACGGCTGCGATCTCTTCGTGACGCTTGAACCCTGCGCCATGTGCGCTGCTGCAATTTCCTTTGCGCGGATCAGGCGGCTCTACTTTGCAACCAGCGATGCCAAGATGGGGGCTGTCGAAAACGGCCCGCGCTTCTTCACCCAGCCGACCTGCCATCACGCGCCCGAGATCTATGGCGGGATCGGTGAGACAAGGGGCCGTGACCTGCTCAGGTCTTTCTTCAACGAGCGCCGCTAGCCCGCTGAATTGATTCGCAATTCGAGTGCCCGCTTGAGCTGGTCCTTGGCCTGCGAGGCGGCTTCGAACATTTCGCTGGCGCGGAAGAAATCGCCTGCGGCGAATTGGTGGACCGGCGGCTCTATATAGATATCAGGCGGCGACAAGGCGCGGCGCAGCTCTGCAATCTGGTGGAACATGATGAGCATGGAACCCACCGCCAGTTCCATGTTAGAGGCGTGGACTCGGCCCGAGGGACGTGGTTTACCGGTGACATCTATGGCGACGACGATATCGCATTCCTCCCGCACATGCTCAAACGGCACCGGATTGGTGACGCCGCCATCGACATGCACACGCCCGTCAAATTTAGGCCCGGAGATGAGCCCGGGGATTGCCATCGAGGCGGCGACCGCCGCGACCATCGGACCTTCGCTGATGACGCGCTCCTCGCGCCGTTCAAAATCGGTGGTGATGATCCGGAGGGGAATCTGGGTTTCCTCGACCCGCCGCGCCACGCCATCGGGGAAGGCCAGTGACGCCAGCCGCTCACCCTGTATCTGGACCGAGCCGAAACTCTTGAGCGACAGGAGATCGCGCAGCCGCGCCTGCTTGGCGCCAAACACATAGCGTGCCGCGTCCAGGCGATTTGCCAGCAATTTCTCGGCATGTGCCCGCATATCCTTCGCCGGAATCCCCGACGCATAGGCCGCACCCATCAGTGCCCCAATGCTGCACCCGGCAATGATCGACGGCTTGATCCCCATTTCGTCAAAGACTTCCAGCATGGGAATATGGGCGAGGCCGCGAGCAGCGCCGCCGCCAAGTGCCAGACCGATGCGTGCCGTGCTCATGCGCCGGCCTTTCGGGCGAATTGCCAGGCCACGGCCGCGAGCGGGCGAACCTCGCGCATCATGTCGGCGGCCTTTGGATTGACTGCGGTGCCGTCGCGCACCCGTCCGCCGATTCCCTGCAGGATGGCGGCGATACGAAAGAAATTATAGGCGAGATAGACATTGAGATCGGGAATCGATGCAATTTTCGTGGCGTGGCAATAGGACTGGATATAGTCATCCAAAGGAGGAATTCCATCTTCCGTTTCATATCCCGCGAGCGTTCCCACCCCGCCGCCGGAACTTGAAGCAGGCATGAACCATTGCATGAGATGATAGGTGAAGTCGGCCAGCGGATCACCCAGCGTCGATAGCTCCCAGTCAAGCACCGCGATGATCCCGGGCTCCGTTGGGTGGACGATGCAGTTGTCCAAGCGGAAGTCGCCATGAACGATGCTGCTGCGCTGCTGGGTGGGGCAGGCGTCCGGAAGCCACGCCATGAGCCGCTCCATATCCTCGATCGGCTCGGTCTGGGAGGTCCGGTATTGCTCGCTCCAACGCTTGATCTGCCGCGCTACATAGCCTTGCGGCCGGCCAAAATCACCGAGCCCCGCTGCTTCATGATCGATCCCGTGAAGCTTGGCGATGGTGGCGTTGAGTGAGCCGAAAAGCGCCCGACGATCCGAGCCGGAAAGACCAGGCGCATGGGGCTCCCAGAACACCCGGCCTTCGACGAAATCCATCACGTAGAACGCCGTGCCGATCACTGCTTCGTCCGTGCACAGAGCATGAACTTTTGCCACCGGAAAGCCCTGGGCATGAAGTGATGCGATGACCCTGAACTCGCGCTCGACCGCATGGGCTGAAGCCAGCAGCTTGCCCGGTGGCTTTCGCCGAAGCACATAGCGGCCCGAAGGTGCCGTAAGCAGATAGGTGGGGTTCGATTGCCCACCCTTGAACTGCACGACATCCACAGGCCCGCGAAAGCCCTCGACGTGATCGGCAAGGTAGGTTTCGAGCGCCTCCGCGTCAAAGCGATGGCTTTCCGCAACCTCCCGTGTGCCGGAAAAATCCGCTTGCCGGTTAACGGGCATGTGTCTTGAGGAAGGGCAGCAGGTGGGCGAGGAGCGCGGCCGGATTTTCTTCGGCAATAAAGTGACCGCTGTCGATGGCGGCACCCTGGACATTGGTGCACCAGTTTCGCCAGATCTCCATGGGCCCGTCTGTCTCGCCCGGGATGCCGGCTTTTCCCCACAGATTGAGCACCGGGCAGGTGATCCGTCGGCCTTGAGCGCGATCCTCGCTGTCGGCCTGGAGGTCGCAGGTCTGGCCGGCCCGATAGTCGTTGCAGGTGGCATGGATGTGTTCGGGCGTTGCATAATGCAGGCGGTATTCTGCCAGCGCGTCTTCACTGAAGGCGGAGAGATCGCGGGCCTTGGTCCAGCTTGCCAGCGTGTAATCGAGAAAGGCGATGGGAGCGCGTTCGATCAGCATTTCCGGCAGCGGGTTAGGTTGCGCCAAAAACAGCCAGTGATAGGTCTTCATAGCCATCTTGACGGTGAAATTGCTCCACATGTCGAAAGTTGGAACGATATCGAGCACCGCCAGCGCTTTCACCCTGTCAGGCGAATCGAGCGCCATCCGGTAGGCGACGCGGCCGCCACGGTCATGGCCGGCCACCATGAAATTCCGGTGGCCAAGCGTGTCCATCAGGGCAACCAGATCCCGAGCCATGGCGCGCTTCGAGTATGCCAGGTTCCCTGTATCGTTTTCAGGGCAGGAGGAGAACCCGTAGCCCCGGATATCCGGCATCACCACGCTGAAACGCTGCATCAATTGCGGTGCCACGCGGTGCCACATGGCATGGGTTTGCGGAAACCCGTGAATAAGGAGAAGCGGCGGCCCGGTACCGCCGATCCGCGCGAAAATCTCCGCGCCCGGCGTGCGGGTCCAGTGTTCCGACGTATGGGGAAACAGCTTGCTCATGTGCTAACCTTAAGACTGCTTGGCCCTGCGCTCAATAACCGGGTTCGGCTAGAAGGAAACCATGCTCCGCCTTATCCTGATGGGCCTTGTCCTGATGTGCCTGGGCCATGCCGTGGTGTGGGCAAGGCCGCCCATCGATATCGCCGAGCTGCGCCGCCTTGACGGCGTAGGAGCAAGGGCCTGGGAGAAGTTCAGGGCGCCCGATACGCGTTGCGGCATCCATCGCGACGGCAGTGCCGAGACCAAAATCTATAACAACTTTGACAATGCCATCCTGACCCTGGATTTTTCCGGCGTAAGGCGCCGCATCCTGCCCCTGATGATTACTGACAAGCAGGGTGAGGAAAACACCTTGAAACACAAGGTCCGCGTGGCCTGCGTGCTGTCCTTCGTGAGGTCAGGTGCGGACTATCTGCTCCAGATGACGACACGCATCGAACCGCCGGGCGTCAGTGCGGTTCTACGCATCGATGCCGAGGGCCGCGTGCTCAATCTGGCTGGCAATGCGGGACTGTTCTATGTGGTGGGTGAGAATTCCCGCGGCAATCGCGCCATCGACCGCTTCCACTTTTTGCGCGGAAGGCTGGCCCGTTTCACCTGCCGTCTCGGCGAGACCGGGCAGGATTGCGAATATCAGTTCCTCAACTATTCCGAACGCGTCTTTTCCGATGAAATCCGCCATCAGGCTTTCTGGCCCGACGCCAGCCGCCGCAGCCACCACGATACCCTCAATGCTGCGATCACGGCGCGCATTTCCGATCCCGTGACACTTGCATTGCATCGCCTCATCATCGCCAATGAATCGGCGACCATTTCGCCGTTTCAGATATGGGATGCCGTGCTTGGCGACAGCGGCATCAGTTTTGGCCCGCATCAGTGGGATATCGGTATCAATGCGGACGGGCAGCGCATCTTTCGGAAGATCGCGGCGATGCCTTCGCTCAATGCGAGGCTGCCCAATCCGTCAAGATACTTCAAAAGCGTGCGCCGCTTTTCCACCGGCGACCTGCAAAGCCTGCTGATGATCGCGGATGATGTAAATGCGGCACTCCAGTCGCCAGACGGCCAGGACGTCATAACCCGCGAATATATCAAGTGGCTCGAAACCGATGCACTGACCCGCGCCCGCGCCAGCCTGCCATTTCTCGATGCCGGCAATCCCATCCACCAGATCATGCTGTTGTACTATGTCGATGTCGATAATCAGTACGGGGCCGAGGATTTCAAAGCGTCGCTCCGCGGGATCTTGCAGGGTTTCGCGGCGAGCGGAGCCAGCTTGCAAGAGATCCGCAAAGGTCTGGATGCCCACATGATGACGACGCCATTCGCCATTTCGTACCCTGACAAGGCGGCCGCCCGGCTTGAGCGCACCTGGCATATTCTCGCGCCCGGCATGATGGCGCTGCCCCAGTGATTACACGCTGCGCAACGCCTTGAGTTCGGCTTCGAGCACGGCAATGCGATCGTCGCGCTCGGCCAGCGCCGCCGCGACATCGGCTGCTTCAAAGCGCTGTGGAATATGTTGCGGACAATTGCTGTCCCAGGCTGAAACCTTAAACAGGATGACCTGTTCGGCGCGGGCCTTGTAGTCCTTCGGCATCAATTGCCGGGCGAGATCATCGTCTCCCTCGACAACCCTCGCCTCACCCCAGATCTTGACCCGCCGCTGGTTCACATAGTCGATCAGGAACAGGTAGGATTTGGGATTTTCTGCCAGGTTTCCCTGGGTGATGTATTGCCGGTTGCCGGCAAAATCGGTGAACCCGATGATCTTCTCGTCCAGGACCCGTAGGAAGCCGGGCGGACCGCCGCGATGCTGGATGTAGGGTTGGCCGGCCGCATTTGCGGTGGCGAGGAACACACTGGTTTGAGCGCCAATGAATGCTGCGAGATCGGGCGTAATCGTGGTCTGCCATGCCCCCTTGAGTTCCATGCCGTGGTAACCGGCGCGCGAACCCTTGCGCATCTGGATCGATTTCACCGTGGGCGTGAATGCGACATCGCTGGAAAAACCATCCTGCTGACTTTCACTGGCGTGCTGCATGTTTGTCTCCGCCTTTGCGACCGGGCTACACGTAGGACTTTCCAATATTGTTCACCAGACGGCATTTCTGATACTCTTCCTTCCGGAAATCGAGAGGAAGATATGGATAAATTCGAGGCCATGGCTGTGTTTCAGGCGGCGGCCGAGGCAGGAAGCCTGTCCGCCGGGGCGCGGAAGCTGGGAATGCCTCTGGCCACGGTCAGCCGCAAGGTTGCGGAACTGGAAACTCACCTTCGCACCACCCTTGTTACGCGCACCAGCCGCAGGCTGCAGTTGACCGAGGCCGGAACCGCCTATCTTGCCACCTGCCGCGGAATCCTCGAACAGATCGCCGAGGCCGAGCGCCAGGCTGCGGGTGAATACGTCTCTCCGAAGGGCGAACTCATCATTACTGCCCCCGTCGTGTTTGGCCGGCTTCACATGCTGCCGGTCATCACGGAATTCATCCGCACCTATCCGGATATCGATATACGGCTGATCCTTGCCGATCGCATCGTCAACTTGATGGAAGAGTATATCGATGTTGCACTTCGCATCGGCATTCTCCCGGATAGCAGTCTTGTCGCCAGCCGGATGGGATTGATCCGCCGCATCGTCTGCGCAAGTCCTGCCTATCTGGAACAGCATGGTACGCCGCTTCATCCGCGTGAACTGATTGACCTTCAGTGCGTCAATTTCGAAGGCATGAACGCGCCAAACCGCTGGACCTTCGGTTCGGGCAAGACACTGATGACGGTTCCGGTCAGGTCGCGGCTGACCGTCAATACGGCCGACGCTGCGCTTGATGCGGCAGAAGCTGGAGTGGGCCTGACGCGCGTTCTTTCCTACCAGGCCACCCGATTGTTGAAAGAGGGGAAACTGGTGCGCGCTCTCCAGCCTTACGAACCGGAGCCTCTTCCGGTCAGCCTGATTCACACGGGCATGCCGCAATTGCCCGGTAAACTCCGCGCCTTCATCGATTTTGCCACACCACGGCTGCGCGCGGCCCTGGCGCAGGTGTCTACGACTGTTGGATAGCGCGCCAGCCGATGTCGCGGCGGCAGAAGCCCTCCGGCCAATCGATCCGGTCAACTGCTGCGTAGGCCCGCGCCCGGGCCTCGGTAACAGTTTTGCCAATGGCGGTGACATTGAGCACGCGGCCACCATTTGCCAGCAGTTTGCCATCCTTCAGTGCCGTCCCGGCATGAAAGATTTCGGCGCCGTCGGAAGCCGCGGCCTTCAATCCCCTGATCTCGCTTCCCTTGATGACATCGCCCGGATAGCCTTTGGCCGCCATCACCACTGTCAGCGCGACATCGTCCCGCCAGCGCACTGAAACCTTGTCAAGCGTGCCATCGACCGTGGCCAACATCAGCGTGAGGATATCGTCTTTAAGGCGCATCACTAGAACCTGGGTCTCCGGGTCGCCAAAACGCGCGTTGTATTCGATGAGTTTTGGCCCCTCACTGGTGATCATCAATCCGGCATAGAGGACGCCCTTGTAGGGATGCCCCATATCCTTCAGTGCACGGATCGTTGGTATGACGATCTTGACAAGGGCTTCTGCACAAAGCGCTTCGGTCATGATCGGGGCAGGAGAATAGGCCCCCATGCCGCCGGTATTCGGCCCGGTATCGCCGTCACCCACCCGCTTGTGATCCTGGGCGGTGGCAAGCGGCAGGGCATGTTCGCCATCCGAAAGGACGAAGAAACTGGCCTCTTCGCCCTCCAGAAATTCCTCGATGACGCATTCAGCAGACCCGAACTTGCCGGAATAGAAAATATCGTCGAGTGCAGCTTCGGCTTCGGCCATGGTCGTGGCGACCGTGACACCTTTTCCGGCAGCAAGGCCATCTGCCTTGATGACAATTGGTACGCCCCTCTCTCGAAGATAGGCGCGCGCGCGCGATTCATCGCTGAAGCGTCCATAGGCGGCGGTCGGAATATCGTACTTGGCGCAGATATCCTTGGTGAAGCCCTTTGAACCTTCAAGCTGGGCCGCGAATTTCGAACAGCCGAAGACCTTGATCCCGTGCCGTCCAAGATCATCGGCGATCCCGGCAACAAGTGGTGCTTCCGGACCAATGACGGCCAAGCCAACGCCCATCACCTTGCAAAACTGTGCCACCGCTTCATGGTCATGGGTATCAACGGAGACGACTTCTGCGACTTCCGCGATACCGGGATTTCCCGGCGCGCAGTAGAGCTTTCCCAGAAGCGGGCTGGCCGAAATCGCCCAGGCAAGGGCATGTTCGCGCCCGCCGGAGCCGATAAGAAGAACATTGATCAGCGCCACTGGAATCCTCTGGAAAAGTGCTGCCGGAATGGCCCGTATGACGGGATTCCGGCAGCAATTCCAGCGTTGATTCCGGGGCGGGTGGCTATGGAGGTTGACAGGCATCCATGCGCGGAGAACTGTGCGTCTCAGCTACAACATTTGGTTTAATGATTTGCAGACTGACTGGACATTCGATCCCGAAACAGGGGAAATCGCCGATGCGCCGCCGGGCAATCTGGCGGAAGTCACCGTATCGGAACTGGCACAATCCCTGAAGCGAACCCTTGAGGATCGCTTTGGCCATGTCCGCGTGCGTGGCGAAATATCCGGCTTTCGCGGTCCTCACTCGTCCGGGCACTGCTACTTTTCGATCAAGGATGAAGGCGCCAGGCTCGATGCAGTGGTGTGGCGCGGGCAATTCGGCAAGTTGCGCAGCAAGCTGCAGGAAGGGCTCGAAGTCATTGCCACGGGCAAGATCACCTCTTACCCCGGCAAGTCGTCCTACCAGATCATTGTCGAAAACATCGAACCGGCCGGTGTCGGTGCCCTCATGGCGCTGCTCGAGGAGCGCAAGAAGATGCTTGCCGCCGAGGGGCTGTTCGATGCATCGCGAAAACAGGAATTGCCCTATCTGCCGCGTGTCATTGGCGTCATCACTTCGCCGACCGGCGCTGTCATTCGCGATATCCTGCATCGCCTCAGTGACCGTTTCCCCCGCCACGTTCTTGTTTGGCCGGTGCGCGTGCAAGGTGAAACGTCAGCCGCCGAAGTTGCGGCAGCGATCAGGGGATTCAATGCGATGGCAAATCGCCCCGATCTGCTCATTGTCGCGCGGGGCGGCGGTTCTCTGGAGGACCTCTGGAGTTTCAACGAGGAGATCGTGGTGCGGGCCGCCGCCGAAAGCGAAATTCCGCTGATCTCCGCCGTCGGTCATGAAACCGATACCACGCTGATCGATTTTGTGTCCGACCGCCGCGCGCCAACGCCGACTGCGGCGGCGGAGATGGCCGTGCCGGTGCGGAGCGAACTTCTGGCGGCGATTGCCTCGCTTGCGGCCCGTCACCAGCGCGGCAGCATCCGCCTGATGGATGAGCGCCGCAACCGCTTGCGCGCCGCGGCCCGCGCCCTGCCGAAACCCGATGAAATCCTGGCCCTTGCCCGCCAGCGCCATGATACGGCGGCCGGCCGCCTCGCCCAGGCGCTGCGCGCCAATACCCAGATTCACCGGGCCAGGCTTGTAAGCCTGGGCGGCCGCCTGTCGCTGCGCCCGGTACGCCAAAAGATGGCACATGACCGCGAAACGCTTGAACGTCAGTCTCGGTCCGCCACGCGCGCGATCGCCACGATGTTTGACCGGCATCGCCGCACCCTCACGGCCCAGTCGAAGCTCCTGGCTTCACTATCTTACAAATCCGTCCTGCAGCGTGGTTTTGCTTTGGTTCGCGATGACGCCGGAGTTCCGGTTCATGCAGCGGCTGCTGTTAAACCAGGGCAGAGGATTGCGATTGAATTCACCGATGGCCGCGTCGGAGCCCATGCGGACGGCGCCACAACTGCAAAATCCAAACCCCGTCCATCCGGACAGGGCTCGCTTTTCTAGTCTCCATTGCATGGGAAGTTCACAATGAAACCAGCTGACGAAATCACATCGATCGCGGTGATCGGCAATGGACTGATGGGGCAGGGCATCTCCCAGGTCTTTGCCCGGGCCGGAAAGACTGTCCGCCTGATTGGCCGGAACCCTGACAGTCTCGCCAAGGCACAATTAGCGATCAAGGCCAATTTTGAAGCATTTGTCGGTCGTGGCCAGACGAGCGCGGATGAGGCCAGGGCCGCGCTGGCCCGCATCATGACGAGTACCGGCATGAAGGATGCCGGCCGTGTCGATCATGTCATCGAGGCTGTCCCCGCCGTGCGCGAGCTTCAGCTTGAAGTGTTTGGCCAACTTGATGAGATCTGCGATCCCGCAATGGTCCTTGGGTCCACCAGCGGCCAGCCGATCAGCCTGATGACCGGCCGCATGAAGCACCCGGAACGCGCCGTCGCCATGCACTTCATTTATCCTGCCCAGCTTATTCCCATCGTCGAAGTTTGCGGCGGTCCGCAAACCGCACCCGGGGTGGTGGCCTGGGCCTGCGATGTGCTGAAGCACGTGGGCCAGACGCCGGCCCTGATGAACAAGGAAGTCGATGGTTTCATCATCAACCGGCTGCAATTTGCGGTGTTGCGTGAGGCCTGGTCGATGTGGGCCAACGGCGTCGCATCGGCCGAGGCAATCGATGCATCCTTCAGGATGTCGCTGGGCCGCCGCTATTCCATCACCGGCCCGATTGAATCGGCTGAACTGGGCGGCCTCGACATCATGCACAAATTTGCCGAGTTCCTTCAGCCCGATCTTGATACCAGCAAGAGCCCGCCGCAGGCCGTGGCCGCTCTGGTGAGGGATGGCAATTTTGGCCTCAAGTCGGGTAAGGGTGTTTATGACTGGAGCCAGCGCGACGGCAAGGCACTTCTTGCCAAACGTGCCGACCGGTTGTTCCAGCATTTGGCTGAGGACAAGGCCAGTTCCTGACCGCCGCTCGAAATCCCTTCTTCAAATTGCCTTCGCCCTGCGCTAATTTGCGCGCATGAACCGGATGGACAAAGTTCTCCCCGCGGGCCGCGAAGCCAAGTTGCGCTATCTCGACGCCGATTTCCAGGTCCTGCAGGAGGGCGAATTTGTGCGTTGCGCTGTGACCGGGCAGCCGATCAGGCTCGACAAGTTACGATACTGGAATGTCGCCCGTCAGGAACCCTACGCTTCGGCCGAAGTGGCCTTTCGCAGGCATCTCGGCCGCTGACCGCTCAGCCGTAAAGTTTGAGCAATGACAGGATATCGCGTTGGAAGATGATCATGATATTTGCCCCGATCAGCAAGCCCTGAACGATATTGGCGGTCTTCGCCCGGAGTGCCGGGGCATCGCGCATGCGCCGCAATATCCACAGCACGAAGAATATGGTGTTGAGCGCAAGGATCTGGAAGGCAAGCGGCGGATTGCCCTGCGAGAAGAACGCATAAAGCTCACCCCAGCGGGCATGCAAGAACAAGTCATTCATGTATGGGCCTCCACCGTCCGGTCAAACGGTTGCAGCAAATCGCGGAGATTTTAGGCCCGGTTTCTTAAAAAAGCCTTTGCACAAACCGGAACTGGCATTTGGACGGAATGCCGTGTATGAAACCCCCGCTGGCACCGCAGGCAGGCCAATGGGCCATTCCTCCTGCTGTTGACCCGCAAAGCCAGAAAACCATGTCTTGAGAAAGCCGCCCTGCCAGTGTAACCGCAGGGCTGATCGCTGTTGGAGTAGATGATATGACCGCCGATTGGAGTCCCGAAAGCTGGCGCAAATTGCCCGTCGTTCAGGTCCCTGAATATGACGATGCCGCCAGGCTGGCGACCGTCGAAAAGCGCCTCGCCGGGTTTCCTCCGCTGGTTTTTGCCGGTGAGGCCCGCAAGCTGAAGCGCAAGCTGGCGCGTGTATCCGAGGGCAAGGGTTTCCTGCTCCAGGGCGGCGATTGCGCCGAAAGCTTCGCCGAACATTCGGCCGACAATATTCGCGATTTCTTCCGCGTCTTCCTGCAGATGTCAGTGGTGCTGACCTTCGCCGGCGGCCAGCCGGTGGTGAAAGTTGGCCGCATTGCCGGCCAGTTCGCCAAGCCGCGCTCATCGCCCACCGAGAAGATCGACGGCGTGGAATTGCCGATCTACCGTGGCGACATTGTCAATGATACCGCGCCGACGCTTGAGGCAAGAAAGCCCGATCCCGAGCGCCAGATCATGGCCTATCGGCAATCGGCGGCGACTCTCAACCTGCTGCGCGCCTTCGCCCAGGGTGGCTATGCAAACCTGGAGCATGTGCACAAGTGGACGCTGGGTTTCCTGAAAGATTCACCGGCCTGGGCCCGGTATGAGGAAATTTCCACCCGGATATCTGAGGCGCTTGGCTTCATGCGCGCCTGTGGCATCAACGCGGATACAGCACCGCAGCTCCGTCAGACTGATTTCTTCACCAGCCACGAGGCATTGCTGTTGGGCTACGAGGAGGCGCTGACCCGCGTAGATTCAACCAGCGGTGACTGGTATGCCACATCGGGCCATATGCTGTGGATTGGCGACCGCACCCGCCAGCCAGATCATGCCCATGTCGAATTCTGCCGCGGCATCAAGAACCCCATTGGCCTTAAATGCGGGCCCACATTGACGCCCGACGAGTTGATCCGGCTGATCGACATTCTCAATCCCGACAATGAAGCGGGCCGCCTGACGCTTATCGCCCGCTTCGGCGCTGACAAGGTTGAAAAACACCTTCCGGACCTGATCCGTGCGGTGAAACGCGAAGGCCGCCTTGTCGTCTGGTCCTGTGATCCCATGCACGGCAACACCATCAAGGCCACATCCGGCTACAAGACCCGGCCCTTCGACGCGGTGATGACCGAGGTGCGCCGTTTCATGGCCATCCACCAGGCCGAAGGCACCCATGCCGGCGGCATCCACGTCGAAATGACCGGCAAGGACGTCACTGAATGCACGGGTGGTCTCCGCGCCCTGTCGGATCAGGATCTGAACGACCGCTACCACACCTTCTGCGACCCGCGCCTCAACGCCGCCCAGTCGCTTGAACTGGCGTTCCTTGTGGCCGAGGAACTCAAGAAGGAGCAGTCACTCCGGCCGCGGAAATACGACGACGACGAGTCTGCGGAAGCCGCCGAGTAATCCGCTTCCGCTGCGGGTTTCCCGAGGCAATCTGCGCTCATCGAGTTCGACGCGACGCGTTGGGGTGTCTGCCTCAGAGAATGAAATCGTTTGCATCAAGCTGATGTGTGCCATCGAGCCATATCAGAAGATCGGCTTTTTTGTCGCCGTTCACGTCCGCCATGATCATGGTGAGGTTGCCGGCCTGCTGCCAGATCAGCTCGCCGCGCGCCCCGCTGAATTCGTTTGATTGCGCACCCGTCAGATGGAAGGCGGTGTTGCCTTCCGCCCCGCCATTGGCGTCTATCGCAGAGAAATCGAGAGTGTCGACGCCGTGCTTGAAATCGGTGATGCGGTCGCGGTCATAGGAAGCGCCGCCTTTGCTGATTGCTTTGAACGTGAATGTATCTGCACCCTGGCCGCCGGTGAGAATATCCTGGCCATCGCCACCGCAAACCCGGTTGTCGCCTCGATTGCCGATGAGTTCGTTGCCGCTCGCATTGCCAGTCAGGTTCAGGTCATTTTCGCCAAAGAGCCGCGCATTCTCGACATTCTTGAGCTTGTCCCTCGTCAAGTTCAGGTGAAGCGAGAAGGATGTGACCCAGTCATCGTCAAATTTGCTGGCGTCCGATACGGTATCGCCGAAGCAGTTGATTCCGAATGTATCGTTGCCATAGCCGCCATTCATGCTGTCGGCACCGCCAGCGCCGCTGATGACATTGTTGAGGCTGTTGCCAACAAGATGATCCGCGTACTGCGATCCCTTGAGATTTTCGACCGAGAGGTAGACATCGCCCAGGGCCCCGCCGGAGTTCTCCGACGGATTGTCCAGATTGGCCGATACTCCGGCTGAAGCCTGCTCATAGCTGACGGAGTCGATGCCGGCCGAGCCACTGAATATCTCCGCAAGTGCCGTTGAGAGGAAATCATCGTTCCCTGTCGTGCCGGCGCTGACTGCGTCGCTCACATGAAGTGTGAACCAGGATGTGTTTTCAGTGGTCGATGCATCTGTTTCATCGCCCTGGATCACGCTCACTGAGAATTGTGACTGTAAGGTGCTGTCCAGGTCGCCGCCCGAATACCAGAGCTCTGGGCCATCTGGGCCATCGACAATTTCAAACGAACCAGCGTCGTCACCGCCAAGATGCAATGGGGTGTGTCCTGTCGCGGTGTGTTCCACCAGGATGTCGCCGGCCTTGATGCTGCCCTTGGTGCCCATGTCGTCGACGAGGGTGAGCGCGGCTGCATCGCTCCACCGGCCATGGGTTGAGAGGAGGGACTTGTCTGCTGCATCGGCCAAGCGGATTTCGATGCGCTTTTCGTCGTAATTGCTATCACTGTCTGTTACGCGAACGATCACTCCATTGACCGCTTCAGCCCACGAGGCCGCCGCGCTGGGTAGTTTCACCACGGAAAGTTCGCCGGTCGATGCGTCTATGGCGAGATACCCGCCGGTGTTGCCCTTGGTGATGCTGTAGGTGAGCCCGCCGCCATTCTCGGTGTCACCACTGTCGTCGACCGCGGTAAAATCGATCAGGCTTCCGGTGAAGGATGGGTCGATCGTGAACGTAGCGATATCGCTGCCGCCCAGTTCGGGCATCTGACTGGCCTGCAGATTGATTGCTGTGGCGCCTGGCCCGAGCGGTTCGCCGCCGTCGGCAATGTTGGTCCAGCTTGCCGTCAACAAATCGTTGATATCGAGTGAAATCAGCAGGTTTTCGATGCCGCCCGGACCGTTCGCGACGACCAGATCACTGCCCAGCGATGTGCCGTCCATGCTAATGACGCGGGCAAAGACGTCTTCGCCATGATCGCCGTCGCTGGTTGACCAGACGATGACCACGCGGTCATCCGAAAGGCAATGTGCCGAGACGACGTCGGACATAACCTGCTGTTTGACATTGATGGCGAAAGTCCCGCCCGAAGCTGTGCCGTCGGACGTGAACAATTGCCCGCGGAGATCCGGGGAACTATCTGCCCATGAAGAACCGGTTGACGACAGCGAAGTGGTCCACGTCGTGAGGACCATTCCATTTGAGAGTGCGATATCCATGGGGTAAATCCAACCTTGGGTATGGTGTTCGCCCAAATGAAATGCCTGATAGAAATGAATCGCACCTTACCGGGGGTTGTTGGATTTACGATTGCCGGTCTTAAAAATTGAATTTGGCAAGCATGGTAAACAAGCTGAAAATGCCGCCTCGAAAGTCCTATCGAGCGCATTGATCCTTCGTTCAATTCCGAAAAAGATCAAAAAATAAGGCAAATAATGCATGTCATCGCGGTAATTGAAATATTTGCTGGCGCGAAAATTCCTTGCAGGCTGGGCATTTCAAAAAAGCCAAACGCCGCGTCAAGAAAAGAACCAATATACACCTATAAGTAGAAAATTGTGCGTCGCCGTCCCTGCGATGGCTGGCCATCATGCACCATCGTTCTTCCTTGCTTTCAACAGGTTCAACGTGTTGGCAGCAAGAATGAGCGCTGCCCCGAGCGCCGTGGCGGGAGCAATCGTCTCGCTATAGACCAGCCAGCCCAGCACCGCGCTGAGAGGCACGCGCAGGAAGTCCATCGGCATGACAACGGAAGCATCGGCCAGCGAAATCGCCCTGGAAAGGCAATAGTGCGAGAATGTGCCGGCAATCACCACGACGGCCACCCATTTCCAGTTCTCGGGCTGCGGCCACTGCCAAACCATCAGGGCCGGGATCGCTCCGATCACCGTCTGGATGGCGAACATCATGAATATCACGGTGAGCGCGCTGTCGCTGCGGGTGATGTATTTGGTCAGGGTGACCGAGACCGAGAAACCGAGTGCTGCTGCCAGAGCCCAGAGGTGCCCAGCTTCAAGCGTTGCACTGCCGGGCCTGACGATCACCAGAATACCTGCAAAACCGAGGGCAACGGCAAGAACCTTGGCCCGTGTCAGCTTTTCTGAAAGGAACGCTGCTGCCAGCAGCGCCACCCACACCGGCAGGGTAAATTCGATGGAGATGACCTGTGCCAGCGGGATCAGCAGCAGCGCTGAAAACCATGCGTATTGCGCCGCGTAGTGAACCAGGTTCCGGACGATGTGCAGCCGGAAGTTTGACATGCGGGATTGAAAGTTGCCACTCCACCAAACGGCGGGCGCCAGAAGCATTGTGGCAAACAGGCTGCGTAACATCATCAGCACGAATATCGGCACATCGTGGCCAAGCTCGCGACCGGCGACCGTCATGCCGAGCGTGGCGGCAAGCCAGCCCGCCATCCACATTGCCGCTTGCCCGACCGATTGTCCCGCCACGTCTGATTCCCGCCATGCCCTGCGGAACATTAGGAGCTTGTTCACCGCCCGGCAAAACCCTTGGGCCTCAAATAAACCATGCATCTTGACGCAAAGCAGCCCTTCCGCCATGGTGCGCCGCCATGAACACCGCCCCCAACCATGCCGTTAACTTTTGCGGCATTATTATTTGCAGCTAGCTAACAATCGCTGGCTGGGCGCCGCTTTCCTGAAATCAAGACTGAAGCGCTCCGGGCCAGCAGGCCAGGATAGATGACGCTGAGACTTTACAACACGCTGACGCGCACCAGGGAGGAGTTTGTTCCGCTCGATTCCCGCAATGTGCGGCTCTATGTGTGCGGACCCACGGTCTATGACTATGCCCATATCGGCAATGCCCGCCCGGTCATCGTCTTCGATGTGTTATTCCGCTTGCTCCGTCATCTCTATGGGGCCGGCCACGTCACCTACGTGCGCAACATCACCGACATCGACGACAAGATCAACGCGCGTGCCAGGGAAGAAGGCACCGATATTCGTGAACTGACGAACCGCACTACAGCGCAATTCCACAAGGACATTGCAGCACTTGGCGTACTCCAGCCAACCCATGAGCCCCGGGCCACCGACTCGATCCCCGAGATGATCACTCTCATTGAAAGGCTGATCGCCTCGGGCCATGCCTACGCGGCCGAAGGACACGTGCTGTTCAATGTGCCGAGCATGAAGGATTATGGTGGCCTGTCGCGCCGCCCGCTCGATGAAATGATTGCCGGCGCCCGGGTCGATGTCGCGCCCTACAAGCGCGATGCCATGGATTTCGTATTGTGGAAACCCTCCGATAGTGAAACCCCGGGCTGGGAAAGCCCCTGGGGCCGCGGCCGCCCGGGCTGGCATATCGAATGCTCGGCCATGAGTTGGAAGCATCTCGGAGAGACTTTCGATATTCACGGTGGCGGCATCGATCTGATCTTTCCGCATCATGAAAATGAAATTGCCCAGAGCCGTTGCGCCTTCGGACGCAAGGTCATGGCCAATGTCTGGATGCACAATGGCTTCCTCCAGGTCGAGGGCCAGAAGATGTCGAAGAGTCTGGGAAACTTTATCACCATCAATCAGCTCCTCGCCGACTGGCCGGGAGAAGTCCTGCGTTTCAACATGCTGCGGACTCATTATCGTCAGCCGATCGATTGGACCGAATGTGGGTTGGACAATTCTGCAGACATTCTCGATGATTTACTTGAATCTACGACAAGTGTTTCGCCTCAAAATACACTGCGTAAGCCCCATCCCGAACTTATCAAGCTATTGTCTGATGATCTAAACACACCCGAAGCAATAACGTTCCTGCAATCATTGCGAAGAGAGAGTTCACTTAACAGCAAAAACCATCAATGGCTCTCCGGTTCTCTTAATTTTCTGGGCCTCAAGCGGAAAAACTCCAACAACAGGAGAATGCGCGAAAAATTCAATAGCCTTTGGAAGAAAATTTTGGATGGAAGACCGCCATCCATAGCAATGAACGAAATAGCCAACTCCACACAGGATCGAACTCACTCAGAGATGTTTAGCGTGAGCATAATGCTGTGGAAAAAACTTGCGAGCTTAAGGAACACCAAACGGGAAATCGAACAACTTGAAAGTCAATTCAAAGACATCGAACTATTGTACGAGCAAGCAAAAAATCTCAGAAATTCTCTAGCTCATAAATTTGAAGATTTTGCACCTAAATTTCAACTTTTCAACAACAACACTTTCAAGCAAATTCAACACTTAATTGATGAGCGCCTTATCGCTCGCGCCGCCAAGGATTGGGCGGAGAGTGATCGTCTCCGCAACGACCTTGCGGCCATGGGTGTCGCCATCAAGGACAACAAGGACGGCACCACCTCCTGGGAAGTCAAACGCTGATGAGCAGGGAACGCCTCTATCTTTTTGACACGACTCTGCGTGATGGCCAGCAGACACCCGGCGTCGACTTCTCTCTGGACGACAAGCTCGTCATCATGGCGATGCTTGACCGGCTCGGTGTCGACTATGTCGAAGGTGGTTATCCCGGAGCAAATCCGAACGACACCGCTCTTTTCGCTGAGCCGCGTCCCCTGAAGGCGAAATTTACCGCATTCGGCATGACCAAGCGTGCCGGCCGCTCGGCCTCCAATGATCCTGGCCTGCAGCAATTGCTCCAGGCAAAAGCGCCGGCAATCTGCTTTGTCGCAAAGACCTGGGATTATCATGTGCGTGTCGCCCTCGGCTGCACCAATGAGGAAAATCTCAAGTCAATCGAGGAATCGGTGAAAGCCGCCATTGCCGCCGGAAAGGAAGCGTTGCTCGACTGCGAACACTTCTTCGACGGCTACAAGGCCAACCCGGACTATGCATTGGCCTGCGCCAGAACGGCTTACGACGCCGGAGCGCGCTGGGTGGTACTTTGCGATACCAATGGCGGAACATTGCCCGCGGAAATTTCGGAAATTGTCCGTACCGTGACGAAATCGGTTCCGGGCAGCCAGCTTGGCATTCATGCGCACAATGACACGGAGCAGGCTGTCGCAAATTCGCTCGCAGCGGTGGATGCCGGAGTTCGTCACATTCAGGGTACGCTGAACGGTATCGGCGAACGCTGTGGCAACGCCAATCTGGTGTCGATCATCCCGACACTCATATTGAAGGATGCCTATAGAGATCGCTTTTCAACTGGCCTTTCCGGCGTTGCGCTGACTGAACTCACCGCCGTCTCACGTGCCTTCGACGAGTTGTTGAACCGGAGCCCCAACGCCCAGGCCCCTTATGTCGGGAAGAGTGCATTTGCCACCAAGGCAGGCATCCATGCTTCGGCTATCGTCAAGGAGCCCGAGACCTATGAGCACGTAAAACCTGAAACAGTCGGCAATCGCCGCCGGATGCTGGTATCCGATCAGGCCGGAAAATCCAATCTGTTGGCTGAGTTGCAGCGCATCGGCCTCAGCGTCGCGAAAGATGACCGGCGCCTCGACGCGTTGTTGCGCGAGGTCAAGCAGCGCGAGTCGCAAGGCTATGCCTATGATGGTGCCGATGCGTCCTTCGAGTTGCTGGCCCGCCGTACGCTGGGCGAAGTGCCGCATTATTTCGATGTCCTGTCGTTCCGGGTCATCGTCGAGGACCGCCACAACGGCAATGGGTCGCGCGAGACAGTCTCGGAGGCCGTGGTCAAGGTTCGCGTGGATGGCGAAACCTATATCAACGCCGGCGAGGGAAATGGCCCGGTCAACGCGCTTGACGTGGCGCTGCGCAAGGACCTTGGCAAGTTCCAGCCCTACATCAAGGACCTCGAACTGGTCGACTATAAGGTCCGTATCCTCAATGGCGGAACGGGAGCCACTACCCGCGTTCTGATCGAAAGCCGGGCCGGCGCCGAGCGCTGGTTTACCGTGGGCGTATCTCCAAACATTGTCGAGGCGTCGTTCGAGGCGCTATCGGATTCGATCGTCTACCGGCTGATGAAGCTCGAAATTTCAGCCCACTGAGCGATATGCGCTTGCGGCATGATTCCCATGCCAGCCTTTCGATTGCCGGGTGGGTGCCTGGCCGTTAAACAACGCCAATGTCCGTCCTTGATCACTCGCTCCCTTCTGCCGGCATGTCGGAATCGCAGAAGGGCGCGCTGTTTTGCGTGGCGGCGCATCTCGTCTGGGGCGGCATGGCGGTCTATTTTGGGCTGATCCGTCACGTTTCGCCTGTCGAGATTGCCGTCAACCGTGGTCTCTGGTCGTTGCCCGTTGCCGGACTTGTAATCTGGTGGTTGGGCTATTCCGATGGCGTGCGCCGTGCCTTGGTGCAGCCGAAGATCCTGCTCACCCTGGCCTTGAGCAGCTTGCTGATCGTTTTTAACTGGGGCTTCTATGTCTGGTCGATTGAAACTGGCCGCACAATCGAGGCAAGCCTCGGCTATTTCATCAATCCGCTCTTCAATGTCATCGCGGGCTTTCTGTTTCTCGGCGAGCGTTTCACCCGTGCGCAATCTCTGGCCATCGGCCTTGCCGCGGTTGGCGTTGCTATACAGTCCATTGCTTCAGGTGTGCTTCCATGGTTGGGGCTCGCCTTGGGAGCCACATTCTGCCTTTATGGCTTCATCCGGAAAACCGTCAATGTTGGCGCCATCGAAGGGTTTTTCATTGAAACCCTCTTGATTGCCATACCCCTCGTCGCCGCCGAAGTCTGGCTTTTTAGCCATGGTGGCGCCCATTTTGGCACGTCGTCATTTGAAACGCTCATGCTCATGGGCTGTGGGCTGCTGACAGCCTCGGCACTCATGCTCTTCGCGGCGGCTATCAAGCGTATCCGTTATTCGACCGCCGGCATGATGCAGTATATTTCGCCGTCGCTGGTCTTTCTGACCGCGATCTTCGTCTTCCATGAACCCATGGATGTCTGGAAGCTTGCGTCCTTCGTGGTTGTGTGGGTGGCGCTCGCAATCTTCACCGTGTCCGGGGTGCGTGAGGATCGCGCCTGCCGTGCGCGTCTTGAGACCGAAGCGCTGGCCCTTTAGAGTTTCGTTCGCACCGGGTTGATGACGGGCCTGCCGGCATTGATCTTCGCCCGCGCTTCGAATGCAGGAATGACGTCCAATGCGGATGTCACGACATCGAGCTTGAATTCCAGGCCTTCGCGGATGAATTTCTCTGCCCGCATATGCTCCACCAGCGTCAATAGCGGATTCCAGTAGCTGTCGATGTTGCACAGAACGATTGGCTTGGCGTGGCGGTCAAGTTGGGCCCAAGTCATGACCTCGACCAGTTCTTCGAGCGTGCCGACGCCGCCCGGAAGCGCCACGAAACCGTCGGACTTCTCGAACATCGACATCTTGCGCTCATGCATGTCACCAGTGACGATCAATTCGTTGACGTCGGTCATCATGCGTTCCTTCTGGACGAGGAACTCCGGGATAATGCCGGTAACGTGTCCGCCTGCATCGAGAACGGAACGCGCAATCCGCCCCATGAGACCGTTGCTGCCGCCGCCATAGACGAGCCCGATATTCGCTGCCGCCATGGCGCCGCCAAGCGCATCGGCTGCTTCCATGTAACTCGCCGTCCGGCCTGGACCTGAGCCGCAATAAACACACAAATTCCGCATAGCGGCCATCAATTCCAAGCCTCCGATGTTTGCTAATCTTCGCGATGGGTACTATTTAAGCGACGAGGCTTGGATTCGTACAAAGAAACTTTGTAATTCGGTTAGTGTTGCCTTTAGGGAAAGATTGAGGGCTTATGACTGTTGAAAAACGGCCTCTGAAGATTTTCGGAGGCATGGCTGCCGCCACAGCAGCGCTGCTGGCCTATGTCACGTACAGTGGCCAGAAACCGGAAGTAGCGCTGGAAAAACCGGCAGATCCAGCGGCCATCGCCGTAACCGTCGTTCCAGAAGGCCAGCCGGAGATCCCCGCACCCGAGCCAGCACCAGCCGCTCCGGCCGCCCCAGCCCCGGCGGCGGAGGTCAAGAAACCTGCTGCGGCGCCCGAATTCGACACCGTTCGCGTCGAGCAATCTGGCGAAGCCATCGTGGCCGGCACCGCGGTGCCCGGTTCAGAAGTCACGCTCAAACTCAACGGTGAAGTTGTTGGCAAGGGCGTCGCCAACAACGACGGCGCCTGGGTCGTGGTTCCGGAAAAGCCGTTGGCGGCGGGCGCCGGGCAACTGTCGCTCGAGCAGAAGGCGCCCGGCTCCCAAGACGTTGTGGAGTCGGAGCAAACGGTCGCTGTGGCGGTTCCCGAGCCCAAGTCTGGTGATCAACCCATGGTGGCCCTGCTTGAGCCGGAAGCGCCTGCCAAGGTCCTTCAAACCCCCGATGCACCGGCCGAGCCTGCCGGCGCCACCATCGAAAAGACCACGCCTGCGGAACCCGAACAACAATCGGCCGCTGTCGAACCTGCAACGGCGCCGCCAGCAGAGCCGCAGGCTGCACCAGCAGCGGCCGAGCCCGAAGTCATTCCCGGTCCGGCAAAGATGAAGGTCGTGCTGGACAGCGTCGACTACACCGACCGGGGCGATATCGTGTTCTCCGGCCGCGCCGGAGCGGGCAGCAATGTGCGCGTCTATGTCGACAACAAGTCCGTTGGCGATGCGACCAGCGGCGTTGATGGCAAATGGTCATGGACAGGTAAATCCGAGATCGCACCAGGCAGCCATGCGCTCCGTGTTGACCAGATCGACAAGACCGGCAAGGTCATGAACCGCGTTGAAATCCCATTCATGCGTGAAGAGCCTGAGCGGGTCGTCGCACTCACTGAGCCGGAACAACTGACACCCCCCGCCAATCCGGAACCGGCGGCCACAACGGCAAGCGGTGAAACAACCGTCGCAGCCGCAACCCCGGCAACCGATCCGCCCAAGGGCCGCGTCATCATCCAGCCCGGCAACAATCTCTGGAAGCTGTCCCGCGTCATCTATGGCCGGGGCATCCACTACAGCGTCATTTACCAGGCCAACCGCGATCAGATCCGCAATCCAAACCGCATCTACCCGGGTCAGATTTTCAGCACGCCAAACGCCACCCCGCCCGAACAGATCGATCCCAAACGGAAAATTCCGCTCACGACGGAAGAGGGCGGAGCGACTCTCAACTAGAATTTCCTGAAGCAGGCAGATTGCATGAGCCGCAAACTCAAGCCCCGTGCGGCGGATGCCAAGCGCGGCGATGGTGACCAGTGGACGACGCTTAAGAGTCTCCTGCCTTATCTGTGGCCGGCAGGCCGCCCCGATCTCAGATTGCGTGTCGTCATTGCCATGGCGGCCCTCGTCGTCTCCAAGATTGTAACGGTCTGGACGCCCTACGCATTCAAATACGCGACCGATGCGCTCACTTCCAAAGGCGACTTAGCCGCTGCGATCTTTGCCGTGCCGCTGTTCATGATCCTCTCTTACGGCCTGGGCCGCATCATGATGGTGGCGCTGGCCCAGATTCGCGACGCCATCTTCGCCAAGGTGGGACAGCGGGCCGTGCGCGAGCTTGCTGCCAAAACCTTCCGCCACATGCACGCCTTGTCACTGCGTTTTCATCTCGAGCGCCGCACCGGCGGACTGTCGCGCACAATTTCCCGTGGCACCATGGGCGTCGATACCGTGTTGCGGTTTTCACTGTTCAATACGCTGCCCACCGTATTGGAGATTTCCCTTGTCTGCGGTCTCCTCGCCTGGTCGTTCAACTGGGCCTACGCGCTGGTCGTTCTTGCCACCGTCATCTTCTATGTCTGGTACACCTATGCCGCCACTGAATGGCGCATCAACATTCGCCGCACCATGAATGAAGCGGACACCGACGCCAATACCAAGGCCGTCGATAGTCTCCTCAATTTCGAAACCGTGAAATACTTCGGCAATGAGGAACACGAAACCCGCCGTTTTGATCAGGCCATGGAGCGCTACGAGAAATCGGCGACCAAGACCTGGGTGTCACTCGCCGTTCTCAACGCTGGTCAGGCGTTTATCTTTTCCATTGGCCTCACAGTCGTCATGGTGATGTCGGGCTATGCCATCAGCCAGGGACAGGCCACTGTTGGCGACTTTGTCCTGGTCAATGCCCTGATGATCCAACTCTATATGCCGCTGAACTTCATCGGCTCGTCCTATCGCGAGATCAAGCAGGGCCTGATTGATGTTGAGGATATGATGTCGCTTCTCGATGTCGAGGCCGATATCCGTGACAAGCCTGATGCAACGCCGCTCAAGGTAACGAAGGGCGAACTCGCTTTCGACAACGTCAGCTTCGCCTATGATGCCGCACGCCCGATCATCAGGGATATCTCGTTCACCGTGCCGCCCGGCCATACCGTGGCGATCGTCGGACCCTCGGGCGCCGGCAAATCCACCATTTCGCGGTTGCTCTACCGTTTCTATGAGGTCTCGGGCGGACGCGTGCTGATTGATGGCCAGGATATTGCCGCCGTCACCCAGCAGTCGCTTCGCGCGGCAATCGGCATGGTCCCGCAGGATACCGTGCTGTTCAACGATACCATCCGTTACAATATTCGTTATGGCCGACCCGGCGCCTCCGACGAGGAGGTGGAAGCCGCGGCAAGGCTCGCCCAGATCCATGGTTTTGTGAAAAGTCTTCCCGGTGGCTATGACTCGATGGTCGGCGAGCGCGGCTTGAAATTGTCGGGCGGCGAGAAGCAGCGTGTTTCGATTGCGCGAACCATTTTGAAAGGTCCGCCGATCCTGGTTCTCGACGAGGCAACCTCCGCTCTTGATACGTTTACCGAGCAGGAAATCCAGCAAGCGCTGAAGACGGTGTCGAAAAATCGCACCACGCTGGTCATCGCCCACCGCCTGTCCACGGTTGTCGATGCCGACGAGATCATTGTGCTCGAAAAGGGCCGCATTGCCGAACGTGGATCGCATAATGCACTGCTGCGGAAACGCGGCCTCTATGCCTCGATGTGGAGCCGTCAGCGCGAAGCTGACGAAGCCCGCCGCAAACTCGCGAAAGCGGCCGACGAGCGCGGCGCCACGGCCGAGGCGGTGGCGCTGGAACCGGTTGCCGGGAAGTAACCACCTCTCATCACACAGTCCTTCGCCAACGGCCTGTTAACGCTGAGCCGAGGATTTCCCGGCCATTCGCTTAAAATTCGAGGCAAATGCGATGCTGATTCCGCTTCGTTTACTTCTGCGGGCCATTTTCATCCTCACGCCACGGGGAAATCGTGCGGGATGCGTGAGTGGGCGGAGGAACAGACCCGCCACGCAGATTCTGGTGGGGAGTGTGTCGATGTTGGTGACGACGATGGACAATGTGGCCGGAAAAGCAATCGGTGACACGTTGGGTCTGGTGCGCGGCAAGGCCTTCTGGTCGCGGCGCGTGAACAAGATCTGTGTAGATGGCAGCCGCCATCTGCAGGTGAATGGTGTGGAGGATATGGATCTCGCCCTTGACGAAGCCAGGGAGCGGGCAACGGAAACTGTACGCCGCAATGCGCAAGTGATGGGGGCTGATGCCGTCATTGGGTTGCGCATTGAGATTGCCGAATTGTCGGCCGGCACGTTCATGGTGCTTGTCTGGGGAACCGCGGTGACAACCGTCACGATTCCTCTGGGCGAAATATCCATGGAGGAGACTTTGGATGAAGCATCTGAACCGGTCCATGCCTGCCGGGCTGGCCGTGCCTCATCTGAAGGCTCAAGTCTTCGTCACTGACAGGGGAGGGCGGGGCAATCTCTTCACGATTGCTTCGCAGGACCGGGACTGATCTCGGAGCCTGGGGCCGCGGCGGGAAA
Organism: Hyphomicrobiales bacterium; assembly: GCA_031373255.1. Classification (GTDB taxonomy): domain Bacteria; phylum Pseudomonadota; class Alphaproteobacteria; order Rhizobiales; family Aestuariivirgaceae; genus JANMMJ01. The sequence continues at coordinate 3,404 of JANMMJ010000193.1, read as the reverse complement.
CTGCCGCGGCCCCTGCTGCCTTTGCAATTGCCTTAAATGGCGGCTATGGGGACGTGATGTCGATTCTGAGCTCCGCCACCTCCATTCTTGTTCCTGTCCATCGCGACGGTTTGAAATTCGTCGCCATCTTTGCCGCGGTAACGCTAGTGCTCTTCTGGCTGGGGCTGGGTCCGCTCGCCTGGCTGGGCGTGCTTCTCACTGTATGGTGCGCCTATTTCTTCCGCGATCCGGAACGGATAACCCCGGTGAGGGCGGGCCTTGTCATCTCGCCTGCCGATGGCCGCGTAAGTTTCGTGGGCAAGGTTGTCCCCCCGCCGGAACTTGATCTGGAGCGCATCCCCGTCACCCGCATTTCTGTTTTCATGAATGTATTCGATGTTCACGTAAACAGGTCTCCGGTCGAGGCGCGCATCTCGCACATTGGTTACATCCCTGGTGCCTTCATCAACGCGGAACTGGACAAGGCCAGCGAGGACAATGAACGGCAGGCCTTCACTCTCGAAATGATAGACGGCCACCGGCTTGGCGTTGTTCAGATCGCCGGCCTGGTGGCCCGCCGTATCATAAAGTTTGTCGAGCCGGGCGATCAACTCGTCGCCGGCCAGCGCTTTGGCCTGATCCGTTTTGGCAGCCGCGTGGATGTTTATCTACCCGAGGGCATCAATGCCCTGGTCAGTGTCGGCCAGCGCGCCATGGCGGGTGAAACTGTTCTTGCCGACATTGCTTCGCCCGAGGGTGAGCGCACAGCGCGCCGGAGTTGAGCGAGTGATTGACCGTCCCGTCCCACAGCATGACCGGCAGCGCCAGCGGTTCCGCCAGGTTCCCGTTCGCTTCCTGCTGCCAAATCTGATCACGCTTCTGGCGCTGGCCAGCGGTATTACGGCGATCAGGCTGGGCATCGAGGGCCGTTATGAACTCGCTGTTGGCGCCATTTGCATCGCCATCGTCCTTGACGCGATGGATGGCAGGCTTGCGCGTTTGCTGAAGGGCACTTCGCGGTTTGGCGCCGAATTGGATTCGCTGGCTGATTTTTTGAACTTCGGCGTGGCACCCGCAATTCTCATGTATATTTGGGCGCTGAATGCATTGCGCAGTCTTGGCTGGCTGATCGCCCTTTCCTACGCGATTTGCTGTGCCCTGCGCCTTGCCCGCTTTAACGTGGCGCTCGACGATCCAGACAAACCGGCATGGGCCGCCAATTTTTTTACAGGAGCACCGGCACCCGCCGGTGCCGGTCTTGCCCTGCTGCCGATGTACCTGGGTTTCCTTGGGCTGGTTGAAGACGGTCACGAATATGCCTGGCTGATCGCGCCCTATATGGCCATCATCGCGCTGCTCATGGTGAGCCGCATACCAACCTATTCCGGCAAGACCCTCAGCGCCCGTATTCCCCGCGAGATGGTGTTGCCGATCCTCGGCGTGGTCGTGCTCAGCTTCTTTTTGCTGATCACCTATCCCTGGCAGATGCTGACGGCGCTCTCACTGCTTTATATTGGCATGATCCCGCTCGCGCTCAGGGCATGGCGCCGTCACCAGCGCGCGGATGAGACGATGGCACCATCCAAATGAAAAAGGGCCCCATCGCGGGGGCCCTTCAATCACTCGGCTGCCTCTGGCAGCCTGTCCTTGGGCGGCAGGCGCCGTCCCTTGCGCTTCGGCATCTCCACAACTTCAGCACTTGCGGCCAGCGGAAGCGGAATGACCGCTGGAACTGGAGCCACATGCGCCGCAGGCTCCATTGGCACTTCGTGGGCCAAAGCACCTGCCATGCCGCGGCGATCGCGCGCCACGTAGGAGTAGACAGCCGGCGTCACGAACAGCGTGAACAGCGTCCCGATGGTCATGCCGGCGGCAATCACCACGCCGATGTCGAACCGGCTCCTGGCGCCAGCACCATCGGCAATTAGCAATGGGACCACGCCGATCACCATGGCGGCTGTGGTCATCAGGATGGGCCGAAGCCGGACAGCCGCCGCTTCCTTGATCGCCAGGTTCTTGTCATAGCCCATGGTCTCCTGCAGCTTGTTGGCGAATTCCACCATGAGAATGCCGTGCTTGGAGATAAGGCCGATCAGCGTCACGAGCCCGATCTGCGTATAGATGTTGATCGTGCCCGATCCCAGATTGATCGGTGGGTTGTTCTGCATCGCACCGTTCACCTCACCCAGCACGAACAGCACCAGCAATGAGCCGAATACCGATGCCGGCAATCCGATCAGAACGATGAATGGATCGCGGAAGCTTTCGAACTGGGCTGCAAGGACCAGATAGATCAGGATGAGCGCGAACACGAAGGTGAGTGCCAGCGTGTTGCCTTCGTTCACATACTGCCGGCTTTCCCCTTTGAAGTCATAGGCCATGCCCTGCGGCATGATCTCGTCTGCCTTCTGCTGCAGGAACGCGACAGCTTCGCCAACGGTGCGGCCTGGGAAGGGAACACCCTGCAGAACAGCCGAATTGAGCTGCTGGAAGGTGGCCAGCCCATTTGGCTGAACCGAAGCGGTCGCTGTGATGAAGGCCGAAAGGGGCACCATTTCACCATTTGCCGCACGCACTCTGTAGCTCAGCACATCCGCAACCGTGCTCCTTTCGGTGCGGGGCACCTGCGGGATGACCTCGTAGCTGCGGCCCTGCACCGAAAACCGGTTCACATTGTTGCCGCCAAGCAGCGTTGCCAGTGTTGCACCGACATCGCGCATGGTAACGCCGAGCTTGTTGGCGCGGTCCTTGTCCACGACCAGCTCCGCCTGCGGGGTATTGAAACGCAGGTTCGCATTGGCGAAAATGAACAAGCCGCTCTTCATAGCTTCGCCCTTGAGCGTGTTCAACGTATCGGCAAGCTGGGTATAGTCGCCAGGATAGGTCAGCACGAACTCGACTGGCATTTCGCCTGCACCGACTGGAATGGCCGAAGGTGCGGTCGAGAAAATGTCCACGCCCGCGATCTGGCTGGTCTTTCCCTGGAGCTCACCCATCACCGAAAGGTCGCTGCGATCGCGCTCTCCCCATGGCTTCATGATCAGGCCGACGAAGGCCGAATGCGTGTTCGGAAAACCGTTGATCTGGAACACGTTTTTCTTTTCCGGCACGGCGCCGTACACCTCGACGAGTTTGTCGGAATAAGTCGTCAGATAGTCAAGGTTGGTATGTTCGGGAGCGTTAACGAAGCTGAACAGCACACCCTGGTCTTCGGCTGGCGCCAGTTCCTTGTTGATCGCCAGATAAAGGACCGTGGAAATGCCGACCGTCAGCAGCATCATGAACAAAAATACCGAGCGCTGCTTGATCGTGCCGTCGAGACGGCGGCGGTAGAAGCGTTGAAGCGCACCAAATACACGGTCGACCAGTCGGCCGAACCAGCTTTGCTGCGCGTGTGGTTTCAAGAGCTTCGAAGTCATCATCGG
>JANMMJ010000189.1:0-3285 GCA_031373255.1 Hyphomicrobiales bacterium | reverse complement strand
TTCAACGGCGTGGGAAGTTCCGGCAAGACGTCGATTGCCAGGGCGCTGCAGGCGATTGCAAAGGTCCCCCTCCTCCACGTGCAGATGGATACCTTCATCGACATGCTGCCGGAGAACATGTTTGCCGATCCTCAAGGCATGGTTTTCGAGACCATCGAAGAGGACGGCAAACCATCGGTCAGGATCACCAGTGGACCCGTTGCTAGCCGCGCAATGGCGGGCATGTGGCAAGCCGTAGCGGCATTGGCCGCTTCAGGCAACGATCTGATCTTCGATGTCGTAATGTTTGCCGAGGACCGGCCGCACTGCACCGCACTGGCGCAGCGTTTCGATGTGACGATAGTGGGCGTCCATACCCCACTCGAAATCCTTGAGGCGCGCGAACGCAGCCGCGGCGACCGTCAGGCAGGCCTCTCCCGTTGGCAAAACAGCCGGGTGCATGAGGGCATGACCTACGATTTCGAACTTGACACCCGCAAACTATCGCTCGGGCAATGCGCCGAAATGATCCGCGCCGCGCTTGATCTGTAAATTTTCTCTGCGGCCTCACCAAGTCAAATCAGCTACCTGGCCCGACAATATCGATGCAGCGAAACCACTTTGCGCGTCTTAGCGTCCACTGTGGGATGCCGTGAGTCGGCGAATCGGGATACTTCGAAACGCCGCGAATATGCTCTGTGACCGGTCTCACCTTCGCAATCCTGTAGTGGCCCGACCGCACATTCAACTGCGCCTGCTGTTCAGAACGGTGAGACGCAATCAGAGCGTCGACCTGAGCTTCGTCTCCATTGAAATAGACCAGCAGATCGCCGCGCAAGAGGTCATTGACATCGACGGCTTCGTAGCCGGATCCCGACTTCCAGAACACTTCCAGGAACTGCTTCCGGCCAGAATATCGCGTCTGATCACCCCAGATGAAATCGTCATTGGCCAATCCCTCTTCCAACTGGAAGACAGAATAACCCTTCGCCAGCCTGCCTTTTTCAAATCCGAGGTCCACTTCGAGCTGGCTGCGGCTCTTGCCGCCAAGCGAGCCGATTGTCGTGACGTCGCCGGAAAGCTGATAACTTCTGCCCTGAATGTAGGGTCCGTGATCTGGTTCTCGGAGCTTCGCCATTTTTGACACAGGACACCCCCATGCTGCGCCACCGTACTGCCGCATGTTGACACGGAGCGCACGGCATCACGTAACGATTAGCATTTCAAGAAGTATAGGACCATGCGTAGATTGAGACGTCTTACGCCTCACCCCGCCAGCAAATCGCGCCGCCGTTCGATGAAGCGCTCCACCACCCCCACCAGCTTGTTGCAGTCCTGATCCGTCACCATCAGCGACAGCGCCATGAAGCCGCGTTCGGCGATGTAGATGCCCTCGTCGAGGAGATCGAGGAACAGCAGTTGCTTCAGGCGCTTATCGCCTTTCTCGGCATCCTCCGGCGATTTCACGTCGCCAGCCACTGGATGCAGCGTCAGCATCGATCCGAGGCCGGTGGCCCGCATCGGCGCCTGGTATTTCATGAACAGCTCGTTGAGATTGTCTCGCAACCGGTCGCCGCGCGCATTGAGCGCCACACAGGCCTCGTCCGTGAAGATTTCCGTCAGCGCCGCATGGCCCACTGTCATGGTGAGCGTGTTGTTGTTGAATGTGCCGGCATGCGGCAGCGCATCGGGATGCGAGGGATCGAACTGGCCCATGATATCGGCCCTGCCCCCGAAGGCGCCAAACGACATGCCGCCGCCGATATATTTGCCGAGTGTCTTGATGTCCGGCTGGATGCCAAGGCTGGCAGACAGACCGCCGGGCGTCAGCCGTGATGTCATCACTTCATCGAAGATCAGCACGATGCCATGCCACGTAGCCTCTTCCCGCAGCATTGCCAGAAAGGAAGGTTCCGCTGCGAGGCAGCCGCCTCCACCCAGCATCGGTTCGATGATGATGGCCGCGAGGTCCTTGGCATGCGCCGCGATCAGCTTGCGCATTGCTTCCGTGTCATTGAAATGGCCCATCACGATATCGTAGGGCGCATTCACCGGGCTGGCGCCGTGGCTGAAGTAGAGCAGCCCGCCGTGATAGCCGCCATGCATCGGCATGATCTTGCCGCGTTTGGTGAAACAGCGTGCAGCGGAAAGCGCCATCATGTTGGCTTCGGTGCCGGAATTGGTGAAGCGCACCAGATCGAGTGCGAAGCGCTTGCAAACAGCCTCGGCGAAAATCACTTCGCGGCCATGGTGCGCCCCCATGTTGAGGCCGGTATCGAGCGCATCGTCGATCGCCTTCCTGATGCGCGGATGCGAATGGCCATAGAGACCGGCCGAATACTCACCCACCAGATCGATGTAGCTGTGCCCGTCAACGTCAGTGATGACCTGGCTCGCAGCCTTCTCCGCCCGGATCGGAAAGGGTGCTGAATAGAGCACGGTTCGCGTATTGCCGCCGGGCATGACGGCTTTGGCGCGCGCATGAAGCGCCTCGGTGCGCGGGCGTTTGGAACGGAAGTGATCCGAGGCTTGCTGCAGGGCGAGATCGAGAGGTGTGGTCATGGCCGCAATCTTAACCCGCATCCACAGCGATGCAAGACGAAGCCAGCCTCACGCAACGTTACGCCGCGCCGCCTCCACATTGCGAAGTTCGCCGGAGAACTGCTTCATGAAGATCGCCGCAATCTCTGTCGCCGGAACCGGCCGCCCGAACAGATAGCCTTGCGCATCGTCGCAATTCATCTCGCGAAGCGCGTTGGCCTGCGACAGGGTTTCGACACCTTCTGCCGTCACCGTCATGTTGAGGGTGTGGCCGAGCGCAATGATGGTCTGCACCACATCGCGCGAATTCTCCTGGTTGGCTGCGAGGCCCGAGATGAACGAGCGGTCGATCTTGATCCGGTCGAAGGGGAATTTCAGCATGTAGCCAAGGCTTGAATATCCCGAACCAAAATCGTCCATGACGATGGAAACTCCCATATGCTTCAGCTCACGCAATTGCTCGAGCACTTCGGCGCTGTTGGCCATCAGCAGGCTTTCGGTAATTTCAAGGTAGAGCCGCTGTGGATCGAGGCCGCTCTTCTGGAGTGCGCGGCGCGTACTGCCGCACACCGAATGGCGCTTGAATTGCGCCGCCGAGAGATTGACGGAAATCTTTGCGTCCCCCGGCCATGTTGCGGCCGTGGCGCAGGCATTTTCGAGAACCCATGTGCCGATTTCGTCGATCAGGCCGATCTCCTCGGCTACGGGTATGAAAACGTCGGGGGGAACGTGTTTGCCGTTGTCGTCTCGCAGCCGCAGCAGCGC
>JANMMJ010000188.1:0-4658 GCA_031373255.1 Hyphomicrobiales bacterium | reverse complement strand
CACCAACCTTTTTGCTGCCTACGGGATATGAGCAAGTGCGTTCTATCGCTGCTCATCTGGCAGGCGATGTCCTAGCGGCTGATGAAGTTCGTCTGGTGTTGCCAGAGACAGGTGTTTGCAACGCCTCGCTCGAAGAGGTGGCGCCGGGTGGTATTTGTTGCACTGGTGCCGAGGCCTTCGCCAAAGAGCCTTGCTGTGAAAGGCCAGAGGGGCAGCTAGGGATCACCTGCTGCACTGCGCCTGACATCCAACCTTCCCAATCAAAAGGCCGGCAGCCAGCCTGCTGTTGATGGTGGTGGTTACGGCCAACGGAGATATTCCCTGGCTACGCATCACGGCGTTAGCCATTTCCCAAGTGGTGTCTTGGGGAGTGCTCTACTATGCCTTTGCCGTCATCGCCGAACCTATGGGTCTTGAAACCGGATGGACGCGGCCGGAAATGCACGGCGCACAATCTCTCGGACTCTTCATCTGCGGGCTTGGCGCCCTTACCGTTGGTCGGCACATTGACCGGGGGGGTGGGCGCGGTCTGATGTCAACGGGTGCAATCCTTGGATGCATTGCGGTAATCTTGTGGTCACGATGCACGGCGCTCTGGCAACTCTATGCCACGTTTGCCCTTATCGGAATTTCCGCATCGATGACGCTCTATGAAGCGGCTTTCGCGGTGGCTGCAAAGATGGTGCCTGGTAGTTACCGGAAAGCAATTGTCGCCATAACGTTGCTTGGTGGACTGGCGAGCACGGTTTTCATTCCCCTGACGCACTGGCTGGTCGAATTAATAGGGTGGCGAAACGGCTTGCTGGTGCTTGCAGCGACGGTTCTGGTGGTTTGCACTGCCATCCCCTGGTTCTTGCTGCGGGGCGATGTGGCTGGTGTAAGAGAGCTTACCCGGTGCGATGCCGCAACTCGACCTCTTTGGCCAACGGTGCGGCGAAAGCCAATCTTCTGGCTGCTACTTGCCAGCTATGTAAGCTTCACGTTCTTCTACTCTTCTCTTCTGTTCAGCCTTTTGCCGATGTTCGCGTCCTTTGGATTTACCTCAGTTGACGCTGTCACGCTTTATGCGATGATCGGCCCAGCGCAAGTCATGGGGCGCCTTGCGGTGTTCTATCTTGACAAAGCATTGCGGACCGATCTGGCGGGATTCGTAGCGACTGTGCTTCCGGTTCTGGCAATGGCGATCCTGATTTCGCCTTTTGTAGGAAGCAACATCGCCTATCTTTTCCCGGTCCTATTCGGCGCAGGCATGGGAATTAAGACCGTCGTTCAGGCAACAGCCGGTCCTGAGTTCCTCGGCATCGCAGAATATGGCACACTACAAGGATTATTTGCGATGCCCGTTCAACTTGTCCAGGCCATTGCGCCATTTGTTGCCGCCTCACTTTGGCAATGGGACAATAGCTATTTTGCTCTCAACGTGACACTCATGGCGCTTGCAGTGTTTTCCGCTATCACATTTGGAGCTGCAGGGCTGTTGTCTCGCCGTGTTTGAGGAGCGATTTCGTTGAACTTGCAATGCGTCAGACGCGTTTGCCCTGAGCGTCGATCATGACGCCACCGTCTTCCTTCGCAAAAGGACCTGATGGCCATTGATCCAGAAGATCGAGCACCCGTTCGCTCGGACGGCAGAGGCGCACGCCTTTCGGGGTGCAGACAATTGGGCGGTTGACCAGAACCGGATGAACGATCATCGCCGCTACCAAATCGTCATCGCCAATCGCCGGATTGAGCAAGCCCAATTCGGCCGCGGGTGACTTGGTGGTTCGAAGCGCAGTGCGGGGGGTCAGATCAGCTGCGGCAAACAGGCCCTGCAACTGCGGCAGGGTCCAGCCAGTCTTGAGATATTCGATGATGACGGGTTTATATCCAGCCGCCTCAATTACGGCCAATACGTTTCTGGATGTTCCGCATTCGGGATTATGATGGATGACGACGGTCATGCTTCTCCGTCAGAAAAGACAGTGCGAGCGGCTGCTGAGCCAACGAGGGCGCCGATCAGTTGTGCAATGATGAACGGGAGGACTCCTTGGGGCGCGATGCCGGCGAATGTATCGGACATGGCACGCGCGATGGTGACTGCTGGATTGGCGAAAGACGTTGATGCCGTGAACCAGTAAGCGGAAGTGATATAAAGGCCAACAATCATGGGAATGGCTGGGCGATTGTGACGAAGACCGCCAAAGATCGCAAAGATTAGCCCAAAGGCTGCTACGGCCTCGGCGATCCACTGGCCCGTGCCCAAGCGGACTTTCGTCGATATCTCGAAAATCGGAAGATCGAACATTGCGTGGGCGATCCATACACCAACGACCGCCCCCAGAATCTGGCAGGCTACATAGGGCACCAGACGGGGCCAAGGCATTAGGCCTCGGATGCACATGATAAGTGACACGGCGGGATTAAAATGAGCGCCCGACACGGGCCCTAGAGTTGTGATTAGAACAACCAAGATCGCACCTGTCGGTATAGTGTTGCCGAGCAGGGCTATCGCTACATTACCGCCTGCCAAACGCTCGGCCATGATCCCCGAGCCCACGACGGCTGCCAGCAGGAAGGCTGAACCGAAAGCCTCGGCGATATATGTGCGGCGGTCAGTGCTTATCGTCATGACGGGTCAAGACTTGCCAATTTCGGTGAGTCGCTTTTGGAGACTCAACCGGTCGAGCGCCACAATAGGCAAGCTGACAAAGGCCGAAATGCGATTTTTCAACATCCGGTAGCTTTCGGCGAACGCCAGACGTTTTTCAGCTTCAGTGCCTTGAACAGCCGCGGGATCGGGGATACCCCAATGCGCTGTCATCGGTTGGCCTGGCCAAATTGGGCAAACTTCATTTGCGGCATTGTCGCAAACTGTGAATACAAAATTGAGCTCGGGAGCCCCAGACCCAGCAAACTCGTCCCAGCTTTTGGAGCGCAATTCGCCCACAGGATGCTTGAGGTTCTGGAGCAGCGCAGTTGCATAGGGATGAACGGTGCCCCTGGGCTGGCTTCCAGCACTATGAGACCGGAACTTCCCCTTGCCCTCGCGTTGCAGGATTGCTTCGGCCAGAATTGACCGAGCAGAATTACCGGTGCAGAGAAAAAGCACATTGTAGACATTGTCAGGCATAGGACGCTCCTTCATCAGTGCAGCAACTTGAGAGATCGTCAATGAGCGGCGCGCATAGCTCCGGTTTGCCGCCACAACAGTCTCGAAGCAAATAGAGAACGAGCTCGCGAACGGCGGGCAGGTGAACCCTGTAGATGAGACTCCGGCTGTGCCGCTGGGGCGTAATCAGACCGACCCTCGTCAGGATTCCGAGATGGGTAGACATGGTGTTGTGGGGCACGTCGAGCTGCTTCGCGATTTCCCCAGCTGCCAGTCCATCCGGTTCGTTATTCACCAGCGTTCGAAACACTAACAGCCTTGTCGGCTGGGCAAGAGCGGACAAAGCGTCAACAGCAGTTGATATATCCATTTGTCGAGACTAATCGACATATCGTGGTCTTGCAAGGGTAGATTCTCTGGCGGAGATCGCAGCATCGAGCCGTTTGTGTCCAATAGTCCAAGGTTTATGGAAATTTGGGCACGCTCTTGTCTGGGATTGGCGGATTGTCAAGGTTGGCAGCATCGACGTGTCCGGTGCCCGGAACTTGCAGGCTCTGGAGAAGGAGATTGGTAAGCTAAAACGACTTCTGGCAGATGCCATGTTAGATGTGCGGCTATGCGGGGAGTCGTGGCAAAAAAAGTAAGGCCCATGACAAAAGTGAAGCTATCTCATGTCTGAAGGGGCAATTGTAGTTGAGCGCAGCGCGTGCCACTTCCACCATAGATGCTGACCGCAAGATGAACCATCAGTCGGCCAGCCGCCCGTTTTAGCCACTGACACGCCAGATGGCATTACCCACGTCGTCGGCCACCAGGATGCCGCCGCCGGGTGCAAGGGCAACTCCGACAGGGCGGCCATAGGAATGGCGTTCGTCGGGCGAAAGGAAGCCGGCCAGGACGTCGCTTGGCGGGCCGGAGGGCCTACCCAGTGTGAAGGGCACGAAGACAACGCGATAACCCGAAAGCGTGCTGCGGTTCCACGAGCCGTGCTGGCCAATGACCATGCCTTCGGGAAATCCCGGCAAGGTTCCTGCCGGTAGCCAGCAGAGGCCGAGCGAGGCAGTATGGCCGCCTAGCGCGTAGTCCGGCCGGATGGCAGTGGCGACCAGGCTCTGGTTCTGTGGGACACGCTCATCCACAGTCTTGTCCCAGTAGCAATAGGGCCAGCCATAGAAGCCGCCATCTGTGACCGATGTCAGATAGTCGGGCGGCGTCTCGTCGCCGATGCCGTCGCGCTCGTTGACGACAGTCCATAGCGCGCCGGTGTGCGGCTCCCAGGCGAGGCCTACTGGATTGCGCAAGCCCGAGGCGAAGATGCGTGCAGCGCCAGAGGCGAGGTCAACTGCGTGGATAGCGGCGCGCCCAACTTCGGCTTCCATGCCGAGTTCAGCGATGTTGGAGAATGAACCGACACCGACATAAAGCGTCTTGCCGTCTGGACTCGGTAAGAGGCTGCGCGTCCAGTGTCCGCCGGGCTTGAAGCTCGCAACCTTGCGGCCAGGCGCGGTGATGCGATCAACGCCATCCGTATAGGGGAAAGCAAGGAGCGCGTCGGTGTTGCCGACGT
>JANMMJ010000185.1:0-8501 GCA_031373255.1 Hyphomicrobiales bacterium | reverse complement strand
TGACGGCACCATCCGCTCGACCGCGAACCGGGGCTATCTCGATCTCAAGCTGGTGCCGGAGCGGCGCAACACGGTGAAGGTGCTGCTGTTCTTCGATGCGGGCGGCTCGATGGATCCGCATGTCAGAGCCTGCGAGGAGCTGTTCTCGGCGGCGCGCAGCGAATTCAAGCATATGGAATACTTCTATTTCCACAACTGCCTCTATGAGAGCGTGTGGACGAACAATAGGCGGCGCGGTGACAGGCTGAAAACCTGGGAACTGCTGCACAAATATCCATCCTCCTACAAGGTGATCGTGGTGGGCGATGCCAGCATGAGCCCATACGAAATCACCCATCCCGGAGGCTCGGTCGAGCACTACAATGACGAGCCCGGCGCCATCTGGCTGGAGCGGCTGAAATCAACATATGCACATCTGGTGTGGCTCAATCCGATGCCGGAAAAATATTGGAACTACACCCCGTCCACGCAGATGATTGCGCAGCTGACCGATAACCGGATGTTTCCCCTGACGCTCGAGGGGCTGGACCGCGCCATGCGCGAACTCACCCGTTAAAGTTCGTTCATTATCTCAAAGAAACGCGTTCCGCTCTGGGTGGCGCTCCGGCAAAGGCGAGGTGCAAACCGCTGGCGAAAAGCTGTTGACAAAGTTCTTGTTTTGTTCTAGCGAGTCCGGAGGAGGAATTTCACGAACACATGGACTGGACGAACGTCATCGAGCGCAACCAGGCAGCACTCACCCGCATCGTGGTGATGCTCATCGCCATGGTGGAAATGGGAACGGGCGGCATGGTGGCGCTGCTTCCGCCGTCGCTCTACCGTGCCGTGTCGCGGATGTTGCTCCCAACGGAATCGGCGGTGCGCCGCCTGATTACCATCGCGGCGCGCGGACTTAAGGTGAAACCCGCTTTCGCCCGTCCGATGCCCCAGGGGCTTGTTATTGCTGGAAAGGGCGGCGGACAGATCCCGTTTCAGCTGTTCGACACGCGCCAGCGGTTCAGCCGCACCAGCCAAAGGCGTTTTTCCACAAAGGCTATTCCACGCATTCATGTCTTTGCCGACAGTCCGCTCATCCCGTTGTTTCAGCCCCGGCCGGTCGAGAGCCCTATCCTCCCTGAGCCGGATGACTCTGTCGATGCTACGCGCCTCGGCCGCCGTCTCGCCGCGGTGAAGATGGCGCTCGACAACCTGCCGCAACAAGCCAGACGCCTGGCACGCTGGAAAGCCCGGCGCGACCGGATGCAAAAACCGACCTTCCTGTCGCCGTTCCGCCCCGGTCCCCCGCCCGGACATCGCAAGGAGCCTCAAGAGGAAATCGACTTTGTGCTGCGCGAGTGCCATGGGCTGGCCCGCGACGCGCTCAACGAAGATACGTCCTGAGCCCATCCATCAAATGCCGGGACTGAACATATAGGCTCCGGTTCGTTCCGAAAATTTTAGCTAATTCAACAAGTTCCGCTTAACCGCGTTCATTGCACGGCAACGAAATTTCAGCGTTTGTCTGGCAAGTTTCCAGCCTCAGAACAGAGGCGAGGCCAAGCGGTGCGACTTTTCAAGACTGCCGAACATCGTTTGCCGGGACTTGCCGGACTGGCTGGACGCGAAACCGCTGAGGCGGTCCAGCGTCCCCTGCCTCTTGGCGGACATCTGACTATCGTTTCGGCTTATGCCGGGCTGCAGGCGCTCAAGTCTGCGTGGTGCGAGCTGGAGGACGTGGCGGGCCGGCCACACAATGTATTCCAGAGCTTTGCGTGGGTCAGCGCATGGGCGAAAACCTATGCGCGGGCTGGCGACGACATCGAACTCGCCGTTGTGACCGGATACAAGGCGGATCGCCTGTGCTTTGTCCTGCCGCTGATGAAGGGCCGAAGCGGACCCGTCAGCGTGTTGCGCTGGCTGTCGGAGCCGTTTGGTCAATATGGCGACGTGCTGCTGGCCCAGGGTGAGGATATCACCGCCTGGATGGATGCGGCATGGACGCAAATCCGCAAGATGCCGGGCGTGGACGTGGTGCGGCTAAGGCACGTGCGCGACAACGCCACGGTGGCGCCCTACCTCAAGAGCCGGTTCCGCTCGGCGCGGGTGCCGGAGGGTGCGCCATTCATGGATTTGGCACAGTTTGCCACCGAGGAAGCCTATGACCAGCGCTACAGCAAGGACCAGCGCAAGCGCCGCAAGAAAATCCGCAAGGAACTGGAAGAACTCGGGCCCGTCACATTCACGCTGCTGACCGGCGGCGAAGCCCATGACCGCGCCATCGACGAGGCCATCGCCCAGAAACAGGCATGGCTCAAAGAACGCAAGCTGTTCAGCCGGGCCATGGCCTGCCCCAGGATCGGCAGTTTCGTCAAGGAACTGGCGCGTGCCGGAGATGGCCAAATGGCGGTCGTGACCTCCGTGCTGGCAGCCGGAGAACGCCCCGTATCCTGGGAGGTGGGCCTGCGCTTCAAGGACCGGCACCACGGCTTCATCACCGCGCATGACGTGGCCATCACCGACAAGTCCCCGGCGCGGCTGCACATGGACCTGTCACAACGGCAGGCACTTGCCGACGGCATGAAGGTTTTCGATCTGATGGTGCCGATGGACGCGCACAAGGAATCCTGGTCATCGGCGGTGACGCCGGTCGAGGATTACTACAGGACAAACTCGGCCATTGGCTGGGTGTTTGGCCGGCTCTACCTTGAAACCATCCGGCCTTTGCTGCGGCAGGTCTACTACAATTCCTCGGCACAATTCCGCGCCAGCATCTGCAAACTCGGCAAGTCGAAAGCAATGTTCATGCATTAGCCGCACATGCGGCATGACTTTCCGGTTGTGAACGGCATGCTATAAGGCCCGGCATGTTCGGGCGGGAAATCAACATCAGGGAAGCGCGCGGCTGGCGCACGCCCTTCATGGCGCTGGCGCTGATGAGCGTTGCCAATGCCTTTGCCTTTTCCTCTTGGAATGCACTGCACACCAATTTTGCCATTGAAGTGGTGGGGTTTGGCGGCACCGAACAGGGCATCCTGCATACGGTGCGCGAGATCCCCGGATTTTTCGCCTTTGCGGCCGTGCTTTTGCTGATCTTCATGCGCGAGCAGACCCTGGGGATCATCTCGCTGCTGTTCATCGGCGCAGGCGTGGCCGTGACCGGGCTGTTTCCAACCGCGCTCGGCTTCTATGCGACGACGGTGATCAAATCCCTCGGGTTTCACTATTACGAGACGGTGAACCAGTCGCTGTCGCTGCAATGGTTCGACAAGCAGGACGCTCCAAGGAAAATCGGACTGGTCTATTCGTGGGCGGCATTCTCGACGATCGCGGCCTATGGGCTGATCTTCTTCACCTGGAAATTCCTGCATCTCGATTTCGTCTGGGTATTCATGGCGGGAGGCGGTGTTGCGGTGATCATTGCGCTGCTCGTTGGCTTCACCTTTCCGCACTTCAAGGAAGACGTGGTGCAGAACCGCAAGCTGGTGCTGCGGCAGCGTTACTGGCTCTATTACGTGATCACCTTCATCGGCGGGGCGCGGCGGCAAATCTTCATCGTGTTTGCGACACTGCTGATGGTGCAGAAGTTCGGCTACACTGTTGGCGACATGACCATGCTGCTGCTGGTCAATTCGATGTTCAACATGGCGCTGGCGCCACGGCTCGGCGCCTTCATTGCCAGGTGGGGCGAACGGCGTTCCATGCTCATTGAACATGCCGGGCTAGTTGGCGTTTTCCTGCTTTACGCAATGGTGGATAGCCCGATGATTGCGGCGGTGCTTTACATGCTCGACAATGCCTTCTTCTCCATGTCGATTGCGCACAAGACATATTTCCAGAAGATCGGCGATCCAGCCGATATGGCGCCGACCGCGGGCGTTGCCTTCTCGATCAATCACGTGGCGGCGGTCGGGCTTCCCATTCCACTCGGGATCATCTGGGACACGAGCTATTCAATTGTGTTCGCCATCGGTGCCGGAATCGCGCTGATCGGCCTGCTGTTCTCGCTGCTGGTGCCGCGCGATCCGGCGGAAGGGCATGAAACCCTGCTCACAAGCCCCCTGAAAACCCTGCCCGCGGAGTAGAGCCATGAGTGTTGTCCACCGGTCAAACGATCCGCTGCTGCAACCCTATCAACTCAAGCACCTCACGCTGAAGAACCGGATCATGTCGACCGCGCATGAGCCGAACTATCATGAAGACGGCATGCCGAAGCAGCGCTACCGGCTCTATCACGCCGAGAAAGCCAAGGGCGGCATTGCGCTGACCATGACTGCAGGATCGGCCATCGTCTCGGCCGACTCGCCACCAGCCTTTGGCAATCTCTTTGCCTACAAGGATGAAGTGGTGCCGTGGCTGCGCGAACTGGCTGACGCCTGTCATGAGCATGGCACGGCAGTGATGATCCAGCTCACGCACCTGGGACGGCGTACCAACTGGAACAAGGCCGACTGGCTGCCGGTGCTGGCGCCATCGCCCATCCGCGAGCCGGCGCACCGGGCATTTCCCAAGGAAATGGAAGACTGGGATTTCGAACGGATCACCAAGGACTATGCGGCAGCGACGCAGCGCATGCAGGCAGCGGGCCTCGATGGCATCGAGCTTGAATGCTATGGACACCTGCTCGACGGTTTCTGGTCGCCCGCTACCAACATCCGGACAGACGAATATAATGGTTCTCTCGAGAACCGGCTGCGCTTCACATTCAGGGTGCTGGAAGCGATGCGGAAGGCCGTAGGCCCCGAATTCATCATCGGCTTACGCCTGGTTGCGGACGAAGACTGGGACGTAGGCTTTTCGAAGGATGAAGGCATCGCAATCTGCCAGCGGCTCAAGGCGACCGGCCAAATCGACTTTCTCAACATCATCAAGGGCCATATCGAACACGACTCGCCCTTGGCCGACGTGATCCCGGTGCTGGGCATGAAGGCTTCGCCGCATCTTGATTTTGCCGGGGAGGTCCGGGCGGCAACGAAATTTCCGGTGTTCCATGCGGCGCGTATCAACGATGTGGCGACGGCGCGTCATGCCGTTGCGGCCGGCAAGCTTGACATGGTGGGGATGACGCGGGCGCACATCGCCGACCCGCATATCGTCAAGAAGATCATCGAAGGTCGCGAGGACGAAATCCGGCCGTGTGTGGGCGCCACCTATTGTCTCGACCGCATCTATGAAGGCCATGAAGCGCTGTGCATCCACAATCCCGCCACTGGACGCGAAGCCAGCATGCCGCATGTGATAGCCAGGGGTAGTAACGGAGCGAAGAAGGTCGTCGTGGTTGGGGCTGGACCGGCGGGCCTCGAAGCGGCACGGGTGACGGCGGCGCGCGGCCACAGTGTCGATCTTATCGAAGCCGCGCCTGTTGCCGGGGGCCAGATCGTGCTGGCGACAAAGGTCAATCGCCGAAAGGAGATGGTGGGGATTATCGACTGGCGGCTGCAACAATGCGAGCGGCTTGGCGTGAAGATCGGTTTCAACGCCTATGCCGAAGCCGACGATGTGCTGGCGCGGCAGCCTGACATCGTGATCGTGGCGACGGGTGGCATGCCACAGAACATGGGCATGACGGCGGGTGCCGAACTTGCGGTTTCGAGTTGGGACATACTCTCTGGCGATGTGAAACCGGCTGAAGACGTTATCGTGTTCGACGACAATGGCGCCCATCCCGGTATGGCGGCGGCGGAATATGTAGCCAATGCCGGATCGACACTGGAGCTGATTACGCCGGAGCGGTTCTTCGCACCTGATATGGGTGGCCTCAATGTGGTTCCCTACATGCGAAACTTCGTGGCGCAGGGTGTGCAGATCACGACCATGACGCGGGTAAAGGCGCTCAGCCGGCAGGGCAACAAGATCCGGGCGCAACTGTGGAGCCCCTACACCATGGCTGATTGCGGCGAACGCATCGTCGACCAGGTGGTGGTAGACAATGGTACGGCGGCCAATGCCGAACTTTATTTTGCTCTCAAGGACGGCGCGTCCAACCGCGGAGAAATTGACTACGACGCGCTCATTGTCGGGAAGCCGCAGGCGATCAGGACAAACCCTGACGGCGCATTCCAGCTGTTCCGGATTGGCGATGCCGTCGCCTCGCGCAACATCCACGCATCCATCTACGATGCGCTGCGGCTGTGCAAGGACCTGTAGCCTAGCGACCTCATGTATTGCAGCCTCGCGGTCCATGAGGTTGGGCGCATGCCTGTAGCGCGCATGCGCCTTTGTTCAGCCGGGTAGAGGGCGTGCAGCCATGCAACCAGAAACAGGGGGAGTGGGCTCAAGAGGATGAGTATGTTGGCCAGAAGTGCTGATGGCGGATTGCCCTCGAAAACGAGATGCAGTGCATAAACGAGGACGATGTGGGCGCTAAATACCTGAAGCGAATGCCGGCCGAGAAGCATCAAGGGGCGGCTTGTCAGCACGCGCTGCACCGCGCCCGAGAGCCAGACGAAGGCGGCATTGCCTGATTGCCGGCCAGCCACAATCAGCCATGCGAGGAGGAACGCATCGAGAGCATAGGAGAGAACATAGATCAGGCTGAAATTTCCACGATCCGTCTGTGAGAGGATCCATACGCTGAAGTTTCCCCCCAGCCAATCGTCGAAGGCAACGCGGTCGTACAGGCCAAGCAGGATGAAGGCGGTGGAGCCGACCAGGGCCGCATAGTAGCAATCGCGCGATAGCAGGAAATCGAGCCGCAGCTTGTTCTTCGCGGCGAGAAATCCCAAGGTCACACCCGAAAAAAACACGACCTGCCAGCCCAAAATGTTGAAGAAGATACCGAACTTCAGGGGATGGCCATTGAGGGCAGAGGCGGACTCGATCCATATCCGAAAAACCTCACAGATACCGCTTTGGGCGATGAACCACATCAGCAGGGATATCATCAGCAGGCTGATGTAATAGCCGCGATGCAGCAGCCCGAGGAAAAATGGCGTGAATGCCATGAAGATCACGTACATTGGCAGAATGCCCATGTGCATTGAACCAGTGAGGAGAAGCAGGGACGCGGCTGTGAACAGCAAAGGCTCCTGCTGATATTGCGTGAACACGTGCTGTGGCAGTCCCAAAGCAGAGAGGATCAAGGAAACAGCTAGGAGCATGAGCATCAGGGAGGCGTGATACCAATAAATCGTGATCATGCGCGACCAGACAGCAACGCGCATGG
The DNA here is from genome assembly GCA_031373255.1 of Hyphomicrobiales bacterium. Classification (GTDB taxonomy): domain Bacteria; phylum Pseudomonadota; class Alphaproteobacteria; order Rhizobiales; family Aestuariivirgaceae; genus JANMMJ01. The sequence continues at coordinate 1,360 of JANMMJ010000185.1, read as the reverse complement.
CGATCTCGCCTTTCCTCAGATAGGTTCCGCCATAGACAAGGGCCACGACAAAGCCTGAAATGAAGACGAAGCCCTGGGCGTCTTCGACCCACCCGAAATAATGATGATTGAGCTTTCCGAGCAGCGCATCAAGGACGCCATTGGCGTGAACGATCATCATGAAGACGAGGAAGAAGCCACGAAGACCGTCGAATATACCGATACGCATGGGAACTCACTCACTTACAAACCTGAAGTGAGGCAGCGCCCGGCATCGCTCGCTCAATCAGTGTGCTTGATCATGATCTGTTATCCCTACCGGTCTGTTAACCGCGCGACCGAAACAGCGGCATGACTCAAGGTTATTGCCTCAATCCACCTCCGTTACCATTTGCCTGATGAACCGCACCAGAGCGGCGGTCGATTGCGGAAACTCGGGGAGACTAATCCGATCAGGACTGCGCGGGGGTGCGAGAAGCCCGGTTCGCGCAAGCCATGCCGCAAAGCCTGATTTGGCTGGCCACGTGAAGGCCAGCGGCGAGCGGCCCGTCTTGAATACTTCGACAGGTTTTCCGGTCGCCACAGCTTCGGCGATCATCGAGACGCTATCTGAGGTGACGATGAAACGATCCGCCAGTGCGAGAATGGCCTGATGAGGATTTGGGCCGGAGCCGGACCAATCGTGGAGATAGGTGCGAGGCCCAACATGCGCTCGCATCTGCGCGACAGCGGCGCCGGTGCGGGGCGAGGTCGAGATGAGGGCTGAGCCTTCCAGTTCGCCCAACTCCTGCATCAGCCGCTTAATGTCGGCTTTCGCCAGTACCGACGGGTAGCGATTGCCGCCCACCATGACACCTGTCCAGGGCCTCGGCATGACCGCAAATTTCTGCGCCCACGCGGCTGCGTCCGCCCCTTCAAGATCGATTGGAGGCACCAGTGGCAAGGGCAGTTCATAGACGTTCTTCGCATGCGGAAGGCCGTATTGCGGTGTGGTAATGACCAGATCGAAACTTGCAAGCGTAGCGCGCGGGCGGCCGATATGGATGAGGCGTGTGGCACCCCCGGACCGCTTTTTGATCCAGAGGGCTATGGGCACGGTGCGCTTGCCAACGGCGATGACGGCGCTGCGCGCCGTGACCACCGATCACTTCCTGCGGTCGGGCGGCCGGGCCAACTCGCTCCGCGGAGACGGCACGCTGTCCACGGTGGCGCCACCCGCCGGTGAGCTGCCGGACACGTTCGTGAGCGATCCGAACGTTCCGGTGCGGACGCGCGGCGGCAACCTGTGCTGCCACCAGATCGTGGAGACGCCCGGCCAGTTCGACCAGCGCGAGGTGGAGGAGCGCGACGACGTGCTCGTGTACACCACGGACGAGCTCAC
>JANMMJ010000157.1:0-4756 GCA_031373255.1 Hyphomicrobiales bacterium | reverse complement strand
TGCGCCAAAATCCGCTTGCGCCTGACCCGGACGGTGGCTCAACGGCACAAACATCTCCCGCAACCGCAGCGTCTGCTCAGCCACATGCTCGCGCACAATCGTATATCCGCCAGAATATCCCCGTTCATCGCGCAGCCGCTCGAATATCCGGTGTGCCGTGTGGCGCTGCTTCTTATGGACGCTGCAGTCACCCTCAAGGACGGCATCGATCCATGCCATGTACGGTCCCAGCTTCTTCGACACCGGGCGCTCACGCCGCCGGTAACCAGGCGGAACCGAGAACTGCAGCATCTTGGCAATCGTGTTGCGGTGAACGCCAAAGCGCCTCGCTGCCTCCCGGCGACTCAGCCCGTCTATCATCACGGCGCGTCTGATCTTGGCATAGAATTCCACTGTAAACATCCTTCCAGCCCCTCAATGCCAGTCAATGACATCAAGACGGCCTAGCAGGACCGGTACACTTTTGTGCCGCCTTCAGGCGGAGCTTCAAAGCCGGTTCAGTGGTACACTTTGCTCCCGCGATTTATAGCAAAAGTCCTCCGAATTATTGCAATTTGCAGCACTGCCTTAAGCTTTCACATTGCGGAACATTAACGTTGTGAGGCCGTTGACACCAAATGAACATACTCATCGTAGAAGACGACGCCCTATTGGCCTGGGTTCTGCAGGATATTCTTACGGAAGCAGGTCACGTGACATACGGGCCAGCCGACAGTATTGAAGGCGCGTTGCGGCTTGCTACACAGAAGCGGCCGGAGTTGGCCCTCGTGAACATAAAGCTCCACGGTGTGGACGATGGTCTAATCGTAGTGCGCGAATTGTTTGAACGCTATAACGTGTCTTCAATTGTAGTGAGCGGACAACCCGATCAAGCTCGTGAGGTAAAGGACATCGCACTCGGATTTATATGCAAACCTTACGAGAAGGAGACTGTTTTAGCCTCGATTAACATTGTTGCGGCTCTTCATGACGGCACGCACCCCGGTGCAACACCAAGTGGACTTGAACTCTATACTCGTGGTCAACCGGTTCACCAACGTTAGTATCACTAAGCCGCGCGTACACCAACCCTCCTCATAAACGAATTGTCACGAAGTAGAGCCCACGTGGCGCTATTACCTAACCTCGCAAGAGCGTACCATCCTGCGCTGGTCTCAAAAGCACCCGGTCGAGTGGCGCTATATCGACCCCGGCAAGCCGCGCCAGAACGTCTTCGCCGAGAGTTTCAACGGTCGCTTGTGCGATGAGTTTCTGAGCGAGACGGTATTCTCTTCGCTCACCTAAGTACGCATCCTGCTGGCAGCATGGAAGCGACTATAATGCCAACCGACCTCATTCAAGGCTCGGCTGGCTGACGCCAACCGAGTTCGCCAAAACCACACCGCCTGAGCAAGCAATGGCCACGGGCGCTTTGCAACCTGAGGCCCCGCGCCCATGGCCATTGCATCACCAGCCCACAGGGGCACATGAGGCCGGGACTCTACCAATGACTGGATCGTAGTTGGGGCTCAGGTCAGGTCGAACGCTGGTTCGCCGAACTCATGCGAAAGCAATTGCGATGCGGCGTCCACATATCAACCAAGCAATTGGAGATTGATATCTGCGCTTTCATCAAACGGCACAACGAAAACCCCAAGCCGTATCGTTGGGTAAAATCTGCAGACGATATCCTCGCATCCGTCAAACGCTTCTGCCAGAAAACCGAACGGACATTATGGCGCAGAACTTAATTCTGAGGCGGGACGGCACGCTGAACCACTGCTTCAAACCCGAAATACGTAATTGCGGTTACAGTGCAATAAATTGAAAAGTTGATCCGTAAGCCGATCAAATGCTTCCGCGCTGTTCCGACTCGGGTAACGCTCGTGCGAAACCGGCACTCCGAGATCGGCACCAGCGGTCGCCGCACCGTCGCTTCATTCGAAAGCGCTTTGTCACTCAGTGAACAGAGTAAAAAGTTCCAGGAACTCTTCCCTTTCATCGTCACTTTTTATTGATGGCCGCTGTTCTGAATTGACCATACAAAACGCGGCTCGTGAGCGTTCGTTCACTCCGAAGCATACCGCTTCGTGAATAGGAGCCCCCGACATGAGCGATCTGGATATTAAAACTCACATCGAAATGCCGAACGCTGAACGGCTTTTGAACTTGCCGGCCGGCCGCCGTGCATTCCTTTCGACAGTTGGCCTTGCTGCCGGTTTTGCTTCTCTCGGTGTATCCGGGATGGCGAGCAGTGCGATGGCTGCCGGTCCGACAGATGCACAAATTCTGAATTTTGCGCTCAACTTGGAATATCTTGAGGCCGAATTTTATCTTCGCGCAGCCTTGGGCCGCGGTCTCGCTGCTGGCGACGTCACAGGAACAGGCGATGCTGGCGGCGTTACCGGCGGGCGAAAGGTTCCTTTCGTCAGTGGGGTGATAAAGCGCTTTGCAGAAGAAATTGCCAATGATGAGGAGAATCACGTTCGGTTCTTGCGGTCGGCACTTGGCGGGGCGCGTGTTGCCCGTCCCAAGATCGACCTAAAAAACAGCTTTACAGCCGCTGCCCGGGCAGCAGGTCTGGTCGGCCCATCGGCTTCGTTCGATCCCTATCTGAACGATAGTAATTTCCTGCTCGCGGCGTTCATTTTTGAAGATGTCGGCGTCACTGCATACAAGGGTGCCGCCCGGCTGATTGACAATCCTGATTACCTAGAAGCGGCCGCAGGTATTCTGGCGGTTGAAGCCTATCACGCAGCCACTATCCGGACCTTGCTCTATCAACGTGGTTTGTTCAACCAAGCCCGAGCAATTTCGGATTTGCGTGATTCGGTTGATGGCAATAGGGATATCGACAAGGGCATAGGAACCAAAGATTCTGCCAATATCGTTCCTACCGATAGAAACGGCATTGCGTTCAGCCGCTCGCCGGCACAGGTGCTGAAAATTGTCTATCTCGGCGGAACGGATCAAGGTGGATTCTATCCCCAGGGTTTGAATGGTGCTGTTGCTTCGGCCTGATCAGAAGTATTTGAGTGTTCATGTGATGCCGCCTCAGTTGGGGCGGCATCAATGGTTCGTTTTGGTCAGTGAAGGCAATTCGCCATCAAGAGGGCAACGTCCGAGAATTATTCTCCCATCAACTTTAGACTTCTACTTCCTCGCATTTCGCCGCGCAATAACATCAGTTCACCAATTGCGATTTCTTTAAGACAGTTGAATTTATAATCGGGATGACGCTGCTGGGCCATTTCAGCTATGGAATGAGCTTCAATCGATCTTGAATCTGACTGACTCTGTCCTATGAGGGTTTGAATGGTAGTCAATGGATTTGAACTGATCACTTCACACCCAATTCACTGCTCAAGCGCCCGGGCGCATCATCCAGAGTGTAACAATTGCCAGGCCGACGGCCATTCCTGCGATCAGTACGGTTTCTTTCTCATCCCACAATATCCTCATCAAACTGCGCAAAGTCCTGTCTTCGCCGGCGGTGGTTTCGGGCGCTTTGTCGAACGTGGTCATCGGATGAAAGCCGCGGAAGTCGAGAGTGGTCTTAAAAAGGCAGTGATCGGCATTGGTGCTCCCACTTGAATCGGAACTTCATCGCATTGATTTTTAATGACCTAAACGCCCCATTCCTTCCGGAGGTGTTTTAATTCCGTCGCGAGGCTCGGACTTCGGGTCAAACTCAGTCCACCCTCCTAAACGATACACCGCTCCCTCAACCTCCGGATCCAAGGGACCGTGACTATCGAGAACATCGCGAACATTTGCAGCCTGGCTTTGGCTCGCCTTCACAGAGAGCAGCGTTCCGCCGCGCCGCACGGCTTCAGAGTAAACATGAGCTAGCTCATCGGAAACACCAGCCCCTAGGAGGGCGCCGAGAATTCCGCCTGTCGTTCCGCCGGCTACGGCCCCAAGCGCCGCGCTGGCGAGCCATCCTGCTGCAACAACGGGCCCGAGACCGGGAATGGTGAGAAGGCCCAGTCCCGTGAGAAGACCAGCGCTTCCGCCGACAACGGCGCCGAGACCGGCTCCCGCCGCGGTGTTTGAGTTGCCACCGTCGTCATCATGTAACTTGCTGACGTCCTGATTTGCCACGAGGCTTATGTCGGAAAAGGGGATGCCTTGGGCTTCAAGATCTGTCACCGCGCGCCTGGCGTGAGCATAGGTGCTGTAAGCGCGTGTAATTGTTTCCACTGATATCTCCTTCAAAGAACTCCCAGCGGGAATTCCAGACCGCGAAAGTTTGCGACACAAACCTTCATGCTTTGCGGGAACGGCGCAAATTCAACCTTATTGCGCCGCCCCGGAGCATCACCGTCTTATGACTTCGTCATCGCGTCCATGGCGCTTTTCATGTGGGTCATGCACTCATCCATTTTGTTGGCCGCCATCGCATCCTTGGCCATGCCCATCTCCTTCATGGCCATATCCTTTTTATCCTTCATGGCGGCATCGGTATTGGCATCCATATCCTGTTGCATCTTCATCATCGATGCCTCGTCACATTTCATGTCTTGCGAAAATGCGGGGCTCGCAAAGGCACATAATGCGAATGCGGCAATTACTAGTGCGTTTTTCATCGTGTTTCTCCGTTGTGGGGCAGAGTCGCTAGCGGACTTTGGCATAGTGAAGAATCACGAAGAGGGTCCGCCATACCTCTTCACAATTTGCACTTGCTTCTCGGTTCAACGCCCCCGGTCGGGGAGAAACGCTTTCACGCTGGCGCTAGTGACGAACGAACGGTCAATATTCGCTCAGACGAATCCCT
>JANMMJ010000136.1:0-2893 GCA_031373255.1 Hyphomicrobiales bacterium | reverse complement strand
CTTGAAGGCAGGTACGTGGATTGCGGTTGAAGACCGTAAGCTGAGAAATCCGTCACAAGCAAAAGGCCCCGGTATGCACCGAGTCCCAGCGCCGAACGAGCACTCCCGTTCCAATTATTTCTGCGCCCCGCTCCCTAGCCTGCCGATTGGCGGGCACGCGCACCATACGGTGACAATTCGGAAAACGGGGCGACTTGGCAGAAAGTGCATGATGCAACAGCACCGCCTGGTCAAGCTGTACTTGATTTAATTCGGTAGTTCCCGACATGCGGCCACACAAGCTGGATCTCAGATCGGCGCCGTGCTCCGTACGGCTTGTCCGGGAAGACGAATAGGGGGAGACATTGCCATCACCCGGCCTTCGGCGCTCGCAAGCTTGCTCTCCCACGCGCTGCGCGGGCGAAGGCTCGGCACGCCGTTCATGCGCCGGAAAGTCAGTTCACTTGAGGACCTTCTCGACGATGAGCGTCACTTCATAGTCGGCATAGGCGCCGCCACCGTCGCGCAGGGCCGTCTTCGCCGCTGGAATGCCCATTGTCTTCGCCAGATCGTCAGCGTGCCTGCGGAAATTGCTGTTTGCCTGCTTGCCCAGCAATTTGAACGTCTTCTTTCCCAGCTGTTGGGCATGCAGGGCCGCGCGCCGGATCATCTCCCTGTGGCTTGCCCGCGCCAGCGCAATGGCCGCCGCATTGCCTTCGCCCTTCAGCACGATAGTCGAGACCTGATAAATGACCTCGCCTTCCCGGGTCACATGCACATAGGCGTTGAGATCGCCGGGCTCGCCCATTCTCCCGACGCGGACCTGCGGCGGACTGCCATGGATCGGCGGCTTGGGCGCTGCGATGCTCTTCAGTTCCTGCCCGGCGCCGGCAGCGGCCTTCTTCGCCAGCCGCCGCCGTGCAATCGTGAGAATGAACTTCCGGGCGGCTGTCTTGCCGACCAGATAGATCAGCCTGGGGATCGCAATCAGGTCCGCCGGGCTGTAATAGACCGGAGTAATGCCGTCGGTGCTGCGCCTGCCGACAATCTGCGTCACATAGCCGTTGACGTCGGTAAGCACGGTTATGCGGCTCTGCGCGGTTCCGCGATACTCCTTGTGTCCCTCGGCGCGATGCTGGATGTTCCGGCCCTTCCACGCCATGTTCGCGATGGCTTCTGTCTCGGTCATTTCACCGGATCGCTTATGCCCTGGCTGCTTGTCGATATAAACCGTTCCCTGGTCCACCATGGCGTCCAGATTGCCGCCTTCGTTGGGAACGTAGAAATCCCGGAAGTCGAATTCGCCATAGTGACCGATGACGATGCCATTTTCGCTGACCAGCGGATAGGCGCTTCCCGCACCATCGCCATGAATGAGGCTGCTATGCAGCTTTTCCCAGGCCGTGGCGTAGTCGGCGAAGCTGGTGTCCTTCTTGGCGAGATACATGATGGGAAGCAGTTTGTTATCGCGGAAGGTATAGGCGGTTCGCGCTCCTGCCTTGCGAAACGGCCTGGCATAGCTTTCCGGAAGCTCCACCAGATTATAGGGAAGTTTGGATATGCCAATATCCAGCGTACGATGGGCAGTTACTTCGGCATCAAGTTCGGCCATGTTTCATGTCACCGCATTGCATTGCCAGATCGGCGGAAGTTTAACAGGATTTGCGCCGGAGAGGGCGACAATCTTCGAGATTATCGCCTTCTCCAGTTCGCGGGATGAGAGAAGGTGCCCAACGGGCGGAGGAGGGATTTTCATCAGTCTACAGATGAAATCCTTACGAGTCCAAAGCTGGGTCCCGGATCGGCGCCGTGCTGGCGCACGGCTTGTCCGGGAAGACGAATGGTGGGAGAAGCTTCTTGCACGGGCGAGGGCGACAATCTTCGAAATTCGCCTTCTCCCGTCCGCAGGATGGGAGAAGGTCCCGAAGGGGGATGAGGGCTTTTCTTTTCATCGCTCCCGGAACTGCTATGAACCTGCACTTCAGGGAGGGCAACGATGCAGGATGTGACAGCGCCGCCGCAAGCCGGCCCGAAATACCGGCCTTACCTTGAGGCGGGCGCCATGTTCCAGGTGGGGCTGCGCCCCTTCGATCCGGCACACTGGATCGAAACCGGGGCCGACCATGCCGCCTTCATGGCGGCAAAGCGCCAGCGCCTCCACGGCAATCCGCCAACCTTCTATCGCGCAATGCCGGAGTCGCTGGCGGCACAGGCCGAGCTACGCGATATGCTGGTCGCCCACCTGCTTGAACATCATCCGCAAAGCTTCGCCCGCGTGCCCGGCGGCATCGCCGGCCTGATCGACGGCACGCTGCATGATCCGGATGATGCAGGCATCGAGCCGCTCGCCTTCATCGGCAATCTCGTCGAGGAAGATTTCGTGCTGCTCGAAAACCGCGAGGGCGGAACCGCAATCATCGCCGCCTCCAATGCCTATACCAGTTCCGGCCGGATCGTCTCCTCGGTCGGCCACGTCATGCCCTGGGCCCACCAGCATGTGCCGCTGCTCAATCAGGATCTGGGCCCCCGCATTGACCGCGTGCTGGCCAGTCTGCGGGTGGGAGCACCGCTCGCCCGTTTCAACTGGCTGCTGACGCCGATCGCCAGCCGCCTGTTTCCAGCGGCTGAGGCCAATGGCAGGGCCGCGGCCGATGTGGCGGAGGTGGCCCGCCTGCTGGAGGCCGATCCGGGGCTCGCCGTCGATCTCCTGTGGATCAGGTCGGAGCGCCAGACGCTGCTCCGCCTGCCCGGAACCGGTGCTCTGGCCTTCGGCATCTACACCTATTCCGATCCGCTCTCGTCGCTGGCGGGTGACCGCGTCAGCCTCGAAGCCATTGCCGCGCTCCTTTCCGCCTACAGCGATGAGCGCCTCGCCTATGCCGCCATGACGCCGCTGAAGCGCCCCGTGCTTGCC
>JANMMJ010000135.1:0-37963 GCA_031373255.1 Hyphomicrobiales bacterium | reverse complement strand
GCCTCGACATATTCAATCGTCACACGCTTTCCATCGCCTCAAGCTCATCGATGAAGCCCGAGATCACTGAAAGACCCTTCAGCCAGAAGTTTGGATCGGCAGCATCGAGTCCAAACGGTTTCAGCAGCTCCGAATGGTGCTTGGTGCCGCCCGCCTTCAGCATGGTGAAATACTTCTCCTGGAAGCCCTTGTCGCTTTCCTGGTAGCGGGCATAGAGCGAGTTCACCAGGCAATCGCCGAAGGCATAGGCATAGACGTAGAAGGGCGAATGGATGAAATGCGGGATATAGGCCCAGTAAGTTTCATATCCCTCGCCGATCTGGATCGCAGGCCCGAGGCTTTCCGTTTGCACCGAAAGCCAGATTTCACTGATCTGGTCGGGGGTTAGCTCGCCTTCCTTGCGTGCCGTGTGAAGATTGCGCTCGAAGGTATAAAACGCGATTTGGCGCACCACGGTGTTGATCATGTCCTCGACCTTGGAGGCCAGCAGGATCTTGCGCTTGGCGGGATCGGTCGTTTGTTTCAGCAGCGCCTGAAACGTCAGCATCTCGCCAAAAACGCTTGCCGTTTCCGCCAGAGTCAACGGCGTGGACGCCATCAGCGCCCCCTGTTCCGCCGCCAGCACCTGATGCACCCCGTGGCCCAACTCATGCGCCAGTGTCATTACGTCCCGCGTCTTGCCCAGGTAATTGAGCAGCACATAAGGGTGCGCCGAAGGCACTGTGGGGTGCGCGAAAGCTCCCGGTGATTTTCCTGGCCGCACCGGCGCATCGATCCAGTTCCGCTCAAAGAAGGTCCGGGCAATATCAGCCATTTGCGGCGCAAACCCCGCATAAGCATCCAGCACCATCCTCTGCGCGTCCGGCCAGGGTATTTCGCGCGTATCTTCCAGTGGCAGGGGCGCATTGCGGTCCCAGTGCATCAGTTTGTCCTTGCCCAGCCATTTGGCCTTCATGGCATAGTAGCGATGCGACAGCTTCGGATAAGCCTTGTGCACCGCCTCAACCAGTGCCGCGACTACTTCAGGTTCGACTCGATTCGATAAGTGCCGCGCATCGGCTATATCCTTGAAGCCACGCCATTTGTCGGCAATGTCCTTGTCCTTGGCTAGCGTATTGGTAATGAGGGTGAATAGCCGCAGGTTCTTCTTGAACGTGGCAGCCAGCGCATCGGCTCCGGCCTTGCGCTTGGCCTCGTCGGGATGCTGCATGAGGTTCAGCGCCGGTTCGAGACTGAGCTCCTCGCCATCGACGGTGAATTTGAGTTCCGCCATCGTCTCGTCAAACAACCGGTTCCACGCCGCGTATCCGGTTTGCGATTTTTCGAGGAAAAGCTCCTCCAGCTTGTCGTCGAGCTGATAGGGTTTTTCCTTCCGCAAATTTTCGATCCACGACCGGTAATGTCCGAGTGCTGGCACGGCCATGGCCTTTTCCAGCGCCGCATCGTCAATCCGGTTCAGTTCAAGCTCGAAAAACAGGAGATCGCTGGAAATCTCCGTCATCTTGGCGCTCACATTGCCGTAGAATTGCCCGCGCTTAGGGTCGGTCGTGTCGCCCACGTAATAAAGCTGCGCGTAGGAGCCCGTCCGCCCCAGAAGGTCGGAAAGCGCCTCATACTCCTTCAGCGCGGCTGCCAACGCCGCACCGCCAAGCTCAGCCAGCTTGCCCTTGTACTTGGCCGCAAATGCCTTGGCTTCCGCCTCGCCCTTCTTCATGTCCGCCGCAAACTCCGGCGCATCGGGAGCCGCATAAAGATCGGCCAGATTCCATTCAGGGAGTTTTCCCAATGCGGCGGAAGATGTCATGAGAGTCCTTTGCAGTGTCAGGCCACTCATATGGCCGATGCAGCACGGTCCTGCAATGTCCTCAAACTGGAGGCCACTTTAAGCGATGATGCGGGAACTTGACCAAGCCTCGTCGCGTTCTTGCTCGTAGCGCAGTCTCGTCAGGAAAATCCCGCCATGTTCAGGAACACGAAAGCATTCGCGAGCTTCTCTGTCAGCGATCTCGCCAGCGCAAAGAGCTTTTATGCTGACACGCTTGGCCTCGTTGTGAAGGAAACACTGGAAGGTCTCGAACTTCATCTGGCAGGCGGCGGAATGCCCGTTTCATTTATCCGTCGGACGACTACCACGCTCCCGAGCACACGATATTGAACTTCATAGTCGACGACATTGACGCAACGGTTAAAAAGCTGGCGGGCAAGAAAGTCAGGGCAGAGCAATATGACATGCCCGGCATGAAGACCGGACCGGATGGTATCTGGCGGAATCAGGACAAGACCATGGGGCCCAGAGCCATGGCGTGGATCAAGGACCCCGATGCTCACATCATTGGCGTCTTGCAACAGTAATTTGAAGGTCTGCTGCAATCCCGCAACGCGTTGACGATCACCCCAAGTTATTGTCGCTGAACTGACACTTGTGTACGCTTCGGCGTGTCATCCATTAGCGGAGAGCCACAATGAAGGCCATAAATCATCTTGTGCTTGCGGCCCGCGACCTTGCCCGCATCCGGGAAACCTATGAGTCGCTTGGATTTACTCTTACCCCTTCCGGACAACATCCTTTCGGTACTGGGAATACCATCATCCAGCTCAATGGCGCTTATCTTGAGCTTCTGGCCGTCACACGGCCGCAAGATGTCGTCGAGCACAGCAAGCAAAGCTTCTCGTTTTCGGCATTCAACCGCGATTACCTCGCCCGGCACGAAGGCTTCTCGATGGTCGTATTCGACAGCCAGGATGCACGCGCCGACCTCACGAAATGGAAATCGCAGGGGCTTACGACCTTCGATCCCTTCGATTTCTCCCGGCAGGCGAAGATGCCGGATGGACGTACTGTCACCGTCGGGTTTGCCCTGGCGCAGACGATGCTGGAGAGTGCGCCGTGGCTTGGTCATTTCGCCTGTCAGCATTTTCGGCTGGATTATTACGAACAGCCTCAGTACCTCACCCACGCCAATACGTCGCGCCGGATAAAGGATGTTTGGATCAGCGGGCCCGATGCACTTGCAACCGTGCGCCACTTCGCTGCAGTCATCATGGCAGAACCTGAAGAATTGGGGGCTGACTGGGTCCGCTTCGATTGCCGTTCGTCAAAACTGATCATCGCATCGTCTGAAGCTTTTGCGGCAACCTTTGGGATGAAACCTCCTCATCCGGAAGATGGACCGCATCTCTGTGGACTGACCATTTCTTGCGACACGCTCGAACATCTGCCATCTGCGGTGGTCACCCGGCGGGCCAACCGCGCAATAGTCGATCCGGCCCAATCGTTCGGCACGGCCCTCGCCTTCGCAACGGATTGAAGCCGAATTTACCGTAAGGCCCTCAGCGCATTGAGGATCACCGCCACGTCGATAACCTCTTGCAAAAGCGCCCCCTGCACCACCGGCAGATAGCCGAAAGCCGCCGCCATCATCGCCGTGATTGACAGGCCGAGACCGGCATAGACGCTTTGTAGCGCAATGTGCCGGGTGCGCCGCGCAATCTCGACAGCCTCCGCAATCCGTTCAAGCTTGTCCACGAGAAGCACCGCGTCCGCCGCCTCCGATGAAGCAGGCGAGCCTCTGGCGCCCATCGCTATTCCCACATCCGCCGCCGCCAGCGCCGGCGCATCATTGACGCCGTCTCCCGCCATCAGCACCGTGCCGCTCTTGCGCTCGCCAATGACGATGTCGATCTTGTCCTGGGGCGTCAGTTCTGACCGAAGTTCGTCGATCCCAAGCGCCATGCCGATCTTCTCGACAACAGCCTTCTGATCGCCCGAAGCCAGCACCACGCGGCCAATCCCGGCCTGCCGCAACCGGGTCAGGGCGGCAGCGGCATCGTCACGCAAGGCATCCGCAAGAATCAAGAAACCGGCCAGCTTGTGATTGACGGCAACCGCCACCGTTACCGTACCGGGCTCAACATCGGGCCGCGCCATCCGCTTGCGCTTGAGGGTTTTCCGCACATAATCCGTTCCGCCGACAACCACGGCATGCCGCCCCACCCGCCCGGTTATGCCGCTCCCGCCATGTTCGCGCGCGTCGCGTGGCTTCGCCAGCTTGAGTCCGTGGTCATACGCCGCCTCAACGATCGAAAGCGCGATGGCATGGTTGGACGCCTGATCGAGCGAGGCTGCGAGACGCAGCACCTCATCGGCCGTGATACTGCCGGTCAGCTCAATGTCGATAAGGGTTGCGCGGCCTCGGGTCAGCGTGCCGGTCTTGTCGATCACCAGCGTCGTTGCCCGCGCCAGGGTTTCGAGAACCGGCCCGCCTTTCAGCAACACGCCCCGTTTCGCCGCCTTGCTGATGCCGGAGATGATCGCAACGGGAACCGCGAGAATGAGCGGGCATGGCGTCGCCACAACCAGCACTGCAAGACCGCGCAGGTGATCGCCGGAAATGAACCAGGAGCCACCAGCCATGACCACGGTCAACAGCAGGAACCAGATGGCGAAGCGATCGGCAATCCGCACCATCGGCGCCTTCGCTTCCTGCGCCGATTGCACCAGCCGCACGATGCTGGAATAGGTGCTCTCCGCGGCCGGCCGCGAAACCACCATGTCGAAGGCCATGTCGAGGCTCGTCGTGCCGCTCAGGACTGCATCTCCTTCGGTTCGCCTGACCGGAACCGATTCGCCGGTAATCACCCCCTGGTCGAGCAGCGCAGTCCCGCTGGTCACGGTGCCATCGACTGGCACCACATCGCCCTGCCGCACCAGCAGCCTGTCGCCAGGCAGCAGCTTGTCGATCGGCACTTCCGCCAGATGGCCATCGAGATAGCGCAATGCCAGCTTGGGCGCGCGGCCCAGCAAGGCTTTCATTTCAGATCGCGCCCGGCTTTCGGCGAAATCTTCGAGTAGCTGCCCGCCCGCATACATCACCGACACCACTGCGGCGGCAAGCGTCTCGCCGAACAGCAGCGCCGTGCTCATCGAAAGGGCTGCCACGATATCGAGGCCAACATCGCCGCGCCGCAGCGTTGCGACAATGTCGATGGCAAGGGCCACAAGCACAGCCAGGGCAGCACCGCCCCACAGCCTGGACTGCCACTCTGGGATGCCGATCCATGGCGCCAGCAACCCTGATACGAGGCCGGCGAAAGAAAATGTGGCAAGTACGAAAGTTCCCCGGTTCACTTTCGCGATCCCATCAACGTCATGATTTCATACGTTCTTTCCGGATTGAAATAGCATTCAGAATTCAACGCCTTGCCTCGTTTTTCAGCTTTGTATCCAAACGCTCTATCTCATTAAGGCGGCCTTTACCCTTACCTGACAAAATTTTTCTTGAGAGCCGACAACCAATCCCAAGCTCAGGTGGGTCCGGGAATGTGTTTGCGGCATAACCCAACTTTTGAAGATAGCCCCGCATGCCTTCACGCGTTCTCATCGTCGAAGACGATCCGGCCCAGCGCCGTATCCTGGAAGAAATGGTCAAGCGTTTCGGGCTCGATCCGATCAGCGCCGAAGCGGGTGACCGCGGCCTCGAAATCCTCAAGGGCCAGTCAAGCGGCCAGATCGAGCTTGTTATTCTCGATCTCATCATGCCCGGCATGGATGGCATGGAGTTTCTCGAGCGCATGACCGCCATTCGTGGTGACCTGCCGGTGATCGTCCAGACCGCCCAGGGCTCCATCGAAACCGTCATCAAGGCGATGCGCGCCGGTGCTGACGATTTCGTCGTCAAGCCGATCTCGCCAGAGCGCCTGCGCGTTTCAATCCAGAATCTGCTCAAGGTCAATGCCCTTACCGAAGAAGTCAAACGCCTGAACAAGAAGGTCGGCGGTTCGCTGAACTTTGATGACCTCATCGCCGCCGCTCCCGCCATGACCAATGTCATTCGTTTGGGCCGCCGTGGCGCCCAATCGAACATTCCGATGCTGATCGAAGGCGAATCCGGCGTCGGCAAGGAAATGATCGCGCGCGCCATCCAGGGCGAAAGCGATCGCGCCGGAAAACCGTTCATCACCGTGAATTGCGGCGCCATTCCGGAAAACCTTGTCGAGTCGATTCTCTTCGGTCACGAGAAGGGCTCGTTCACCGGCGCCACCGGCAAGCACATGGGCAAGTTCCAGGAAGCCGATGGCGGCACGCTGTTCCTCGACGAGGTGGCGGAACTTCCCCTCGACATGCAGGTGAAGTTGCTGCGCGCCATCCAGGAGGGTGAGGTCGATCCCGTCGGTTCAAGGAAGCCGGTCAAGGTGAACATCCGCCTGATCTCCGCCACCAACCGAAACATGATCGAAATGGTCAAGGCCGGTCAGTTCCGCGAGGATCTGTACTATCGCCTCAACGTGTTCCCCATCATGGTTCCGCCACTCCGCGAGCGCAAGGAAGACATCCCCGGCCTGGTCGAACACTTCATCACCCGCTTCGCGGCAGAGGAAGGCCGCAAGGTGCGCGGCATCGAGGCTACTGCCCAGCAGATGCTCCAGGCCTATTCCTGGCCGGGCAACGTCCGCCAGCTCGAAAACACCGTGTTCCGCGCCATCGTCCTGTGCGAAGGCGATACGCTCGAAATCCAGGATTTCCCGCAGATCGCTTCGCTGGTTGAGGGATTCGAAGTCAAGATCCCGCCGGCGCCCGCCGCCCCGGTCAAGGCCCAGGTCGCCCAGTCCAGGGGCACTGGCGCTGTCTCCGATGGCGTGGCGCTGGGCATTCCGGTGGTCACCGACGGCGGCCATATTCGCAAGCTCGATGATGTCGAGGCCGACATGATTCGCCTGGCGCTCCATCGCTATCGCGGCCAGATGTCGGAAGTGGCCCGCAAGCTTGGCATTGGCCGATCCACGCTTTACCGGAAAATGCGTGATTTGGGGCTGGAAGAAGCCAGTTTATGAAGTTTTAAGAAACTCCGCTCCGGGAGGTTGAATCCACCCCACGGGACCGCTAGCTTCCTGATCGATCCGGAGTTTTGTGATGTCTTTGAAATGGTTTTGTGGGTTTGCGTTGCTGCTGAGCGTCGCTCTCCCGGTCACGGCCCTTGCCGAGTCCGAAAATGGCGAGCGCCGTCTTCGGCCTAATTCCAGCGTCGTCAACATATTTGGCTGGGGCAAGAACCAGAAAGCCATCATGCGCCAGGTCGATGTGCGCGAATACGATCCCGAAACCTCGATCAGCGGCGAGGCCGACCCCTCGCCCTCGCAGCGCTTGATCCCGATTCCGGCCACCGAAGGCAATCTCACCTATATTCCGGAAAAGCTTGAGCCGCTCCGCGACAGGAAACTGAAAGAACAGCGGCCTGCCGATCTTTATGCCGCCGCCCTCTTCGACGAGCTTCAGTCGGATAATCCCGCCGCCAGCGTCCTCGCGGCGGAACGCAAGGTCATTCTCGATCACTACCGCGATACCGCATTCAAGCCGCTGTGGACCACGCCCGCCGGAATTTCCGAGCGCGGCCGTGAAGTGCTCGCCCTGTTCAAGGGAGCCCCGGATGAAGGTCTCGATACGGCCGACTACGAACTGCGTGTCCTCGGCGGCTTCGACGCCCCGCCCAACAGTTTTGCCAATGACCCGGTGCATCTGGCCCGCCTCGATATCGAGCTGACAGCAAGGGCCATGGCCTATGCCCGTCATGCCAGCGGCGGCCGGCTGATCCCGGACCGTCTCACCACCTACAATGATATTGCGGCACCCCGCATTGATCCGGCCGAGGCCATGCGCATGCTGGCCGTAACGCCCTTCGCAGCAAGCTGGCTGAAATCGCTTCACCCCACCCATCCGGCCTATGCCGCCTTCAAGACGGAACTCGCCAACCTGCGCAAACTCGCCGCGGATACGGCACAGATGCCGATTCTGCCCGGCAAGCGGCTGAAACTTGGCCAATCCGACGACCGCCTTCCAATCCTGCGCCAGCACTTGCAGCGTCTTGGCCATCTGAAATCCGAAACGCCCGATCTTTCCGTCCTCCCACATCACATTCAGGAACATGCCCGCAGCGCCGCCAGCATTGGCCTCACATTCATGGACGTGGACGTGAGCAATGCGCTCAAGGCCTTTCAGAAAGCCCACAATCTCAAGCAGAGCGCCATCCTGGATCAGCTGACGATTCGCGCCCTGAACAATCAGAGCCCGGCCCGCAACATCGCCGGCCTGACCGCCAACATGGAGCGTCTGCGCTGGCTGCCGCGTGAACTGGGTAAACGCCACGTATTCGTCAACCAGGCCGCCTTCGAAGTCCGCGTCATGGACGGCCAGCGCGAGGTGTGGCGCAGCAATGTTGTCGTCGGCAAGACCGACGCGCAGACGTCCGCCTTCCATGACGTGATGGAATCGGTGGTGTTCAATCCATCATGGGGTGTCCCCCCGTCGATCGTCAGCAACGAGATGCTGCCGATTCTCTGGCGCGATCCGACCTATCTCGATCGCAAGGGCTTCACGGTCGTCAACAAGTCCGGCAAGCGCGTGGCATCGAGCGATGTCAACTGGGCCGCCTATGGCGCCAACGCCCCCTATTCGATCATGCAGCCGCCGGGTGAAGACAACGCCCTTGGCGAAGTGAAATTCCTGTTTCCCAACCGGCATCACATCTACATGCACGACACGCCATCCAGGCAGCTGTTCTCACGTCCGGTCCGCGCCTTCAGCCATGGCTGCGTGCGCGTCCAGAACCCGCGCCGCTTTGCCGAGATCGTCCTCGGCCTGTCGCCAGCCGAAGTGGCCAGGCGCATCGACTCGGGCCGCAGCCAGACAGTGCGGATAAAAGATAAAATTCCTGTACATCTGACTTATTTCACGGCGTGGCCCGACGCCAGCGGCCGGATCGAATATATTGCCGATGTCTACGGCCGCGACCTGTCCATTGAAAACGCCTTCGGTCTGAAGCGCCTGGCGCTTCGTTGAAAAGCGGCGATTTCCGGGCACTTTTCGGCAAATTTATCGATCTTTCAGAATGACGGGTTTACTTAATTCAGCATTAATCATATTCGAATAGGTTCAACGAGTTAGGTGTTGCCTCAGAGCGGCCCTAATCTTGTGGAATTGGGCAAGACAGTGTATCCTTGGGAATAGGGAACACCGTTTAACGGGAAAACAATCGGGAGTCGGAGATTTTCATCTCCGTGCTGTGTGTGTGGGATGGGTATGGGACCTGACGTTTCGGGACGGCGCCAGTTTTCTTTAAAGCAGTTTAAAAAGTTCGCAGCCGCAACTGCGCTGTCGGCTGCTGTCATTGCGGCGGGCTGGTTTGCGGCGCCGCGCGAAACCATTGCCGGCGGCGAATCCAGAACCCTCTCCCTCTACCATGTGCATAGCAAGGAAAGCCTCACCGTCACCTACATGGTGAATGGCCGATACGTGCCTTCAGCGCTTTCGAAAATCAATTATCTCATGCGCGACTGGCGCACCAACCAGGTCGTCAGGATGGATCCGAAGACCATCGACCTGATGTGGGAGCTTCATGCCGATCTCGGATCGCGGGCACCTGTCCATATCGTCTGTGGCTACCGTTCCGCCAAGACCAACGGCTTCCTGAAAAAGATCGGGCGTAATGTTGCGAGGCACAGCCAGCACATTCTCGGCAAGGCCATCGACCTCTATTTCCCCGATGTGAAGACCGAACGCATCCGCAACAGCGCCCTGGTGCGCCAGATCGGCGGCGTCGGCTATTATCGCTCATCCGGCGGACCGACCGGCTTCCTGCATATCGATTCGGGCCGGGTTCGCCATTGGGGACCGGCCATCAGCAATTCGCAGATGGCCCGCATCTTCCGCGATTATCGCAAGACCGTTGGCGCCAGGATTGGCGGCAAGTACCAGGCGCCGGTGCCCACACCCGAACCGGTCATGACCGCGGCCAACACTGTCGCCTATGAAGGTGTGGACGAGGACCAGAACGAAACCACCGCCGCGGCGCCGCGCAAGAAGCCAGTGGCTGAACTGGCCCTGGCAAATATCGTTCCGCTGCCGCGCGAGAAGCCCATTGAGATCCTTATGCTCGCCGCCGCGGACATGCACATCGAGCCGGCATCCGCGCCGCCGCCCCGCACCAACTACAATGACAATTCACGGCCTGTCGCTGACAGCATTGGCCTGGTCGAAGCCGCCGAGGCCTTCATCGAGGATCCCGATCAGCCGGTGAGCAACCGCGCCGCCAAGGGCAGCTTCGCCGATGCGCTCCGCGATGGCACCGCCGAAGGCACGCCGATGATCAAGCCATTGTCGGCATCGATGGCCAGCACCGATCTGTTCCTGTCATCGGCCGAGCTTGTCTTCAATCCGGACCAGACCGTGCGCCGCGATGGCCAGCCGCAGGTCTTCAATGATGATGCAGCGGAAGCGGCCAAGGCCGCCATGGCCGCCAACCAGCCCAAGCGGCTCGCAGTCGCCTCGCTGGTGCCGTTCACGGTATCGTCGGGCAAGGGCGATATGCTTCAGGTCAATCGCTCATCCAAGGGCAGCCTCCTTGCCGAGACCCCTTCGATGTCCAAGAAGAAGCGCAAACTCCTCGCCACTGAATCGAACTGAAGGCCTCAGGCCGCTTTCATCTGCTGGATCGCTTGCTTGATCGAGGCGCCGAGTAGCGTTGCGATTTCGCCGAGCTGTTCCTCGTTGGTGATGTAGGGAGGCGAGATGATCACGACATCGCCATTCACCCCATCCACATTGCCGCCTGAAGGATAGCAGATGAGGCCGTTGGCAAAGGCGCAGTCGCGCACCCGGATGTAAAGCCGGTTTGCCGCGGCAAACGGCTCCCTGGTCATGGTGTTCTTCACCAGTTCCAGTGCAAGGAAAAACCCCCTGCCCCTGATATCGCCAACTTCAGCGATGTCCTTGGTCGCCTCGCGCAGCATGACCCGGAATTTCGGCTCGAGCGACCTGATATTCTCAAGCAGCCTGTCGCGCTTGATGATTTTCTGCACCGCGACTCCGCCGGCGCATGCCGCGGTGTGGCCGGTGAAGGTGTGGCCCGTCATCACTCCTCCGTATACGGAGAAAATCGGCTCGGCCACTTTCGCTGAATAAAGTGCGGCACCAAGCGGGATATAGCCGCCACCCAATCCCTTGGCGACCGACATGATATCCGGCTTAACGCCATCCTGCTCCAGCGCCCGCCATGTGCCGCAGCGGCCGGCGCCGCACATTACTTCATCGGCGATCATCAGCACGCCATGCTTGTCGCAGATATCCCGCACCCGCCTGGCATATCCAGGTGGTGCAGGTACGCAGCCGCCCGCAGCACCCACCACCGGTTCGAAAATGAACGCCGCAACCTTTTCGGCTCCGAGTCTCAGGATTTCGGCTTCAAGCTCTGCAGCACAGGCTTCTCCGGTGTTCTCGGGAGCGACACCCGCAGGCGGGCGATAGGTATTGGCTGGCGACAGATGCGAGACCGGCATCAATGCCCCTTCGAACGCAGCCTTGCGCTCGAGAAAGCCTGAAACCGACAGCGCGCCGAGCGTATTTCCGTGCCATGACCGCTCCCTTGCGATGAACCGGCGCCGGCTCATCTCGCCCCGCGCCGAATGATATTGCAGCGCGATCTTGAGGCATGATTCCACCGCCTCGGAACCGCCGGTCAGGAATACCGATTTCTCCATTCCGCTGGCTTCCGCCACCTGGGAGCTCAATTCTTCGAGCGGGTCGGAAGTGAAGGTATAGCGGTAGCCGTGCGCGATCTTGTCAAGCTGCGCCTTGATCGCGTCATTCACTTCCTCATTGCCGTGCCCCAGGCAGTAAACCGCGGGTCCGCTCGATCCGTCGATGTAGCGTTTGCCATCGGCATCGTGGATGTAGATGCCCTTCCCCCACGCCACCTTGGGCAATGATGTCGAAACGATGGTAATGGAAGGAAGCGGAACTGCTGACATGCGTGAAAACCTCGATGCGGGGACGACGAGCAATAGGCCGGGCGCTGCGGCGTGACAAGCCACGCCGATCCGGTTTACCACTGCACCATGATCACCTTCCGTCAGGCCCGGCCCGAAGACTGCGAAGCCATCGCCGGCCATGTGCTGCAATTGGCCCGGCACATCGGCGTGTCATTCACGCCGAAGGTGACAGCCGATGAACTTCGCCGCCATGGCTTCGGCGAAAACCCGCTCCTGTTCCTATGGGTTGCCCAGTCGGAAGAAGCGATCATGGGCTCGGCGGTTGCCAACCTGATGTACTCGACCTGGCGCGGTGAGCCCGGGATCTACATCATCGATCTCTTTGTCGATCCGCAATCGCGGGGCCTCCGCATCGGCGAAAAACTGTTGCGCGACCTGGCCCGGCAGGCCTGGGCCAAGGGCGCCCGCTACATCCGGCTTGACGTTGATAACAACAATCACGGCGCGGCGCGCTTTTACGAACGCGCCGGTTTCCACGCTCATCTCGACGACAGGTATTTCGCTCTCGACGAACCTGCCATGAAAAGCTTCATCAGCGATAGCTGAGCCTCAGGCAGCTTCTTCCTGCTCACCCGGCAGCATGCCCAATGCCGCGAGATAGACATCAAGCATCGCCTCTTCTTCCTCGCGCTCATTGCGATCCTTCTTGCGGATCGAGATGACCTTGCGCAGGATCTTGGTGTCAAAGCCATTGCCCTTGGCTTCGGCGTAGACTTCCTTGATATCGCCGACGATGGTTTTCTTCTCTTCCTCGAGGCGTTCGATCCGCTCGACGATGCTCTTGAGCTGGCCCTGCGCGAAAGTTGTTTTTGCCTTGGTCATCTTCTTTCCTCAGTGTTTGTGGGATTTGTCGAACGCCGCCTTCTGGTTTGGCGTTGCATCTTTCTGGTGGAGGTTTTTCCACTCTTCGTAAGGCATGCCATAGACCAGCGCGCGCGCTTCCTCGCGCGGCACCTTCAGTCCCTGTTCTTTCGCCGCGTCCTCGTACCAGTTGGACAGGCAGTTGCGGCAGAAGCCTGCAAGATTCATCAGGTCGATATTCTGAACGTCGGTACGGCTGCGCAGATGCTGCACCAGCCTGCGGAATACCGCGGCTTCAAGTTCTGTCTGGGTCTTTGCGTCAACGCTCATCACAAACCTCCGAAGTGTTTCACTTCGTGCAATATGGGGTCATTCATAATGGGTTCCAGCACACTTGCCAGCCGCTCCACCCACTCATCCACACCTCTTTGCGTGGCAATCAGGTCTTGCCGGATTTCTACCAGAGCATGTGCCAGCCCGCGCCGCGTCCCGTGCACATTCAGCGTGTCGCCTTCCAGCGCACCGTGATAGGGCTCGTTGTCGCCAATGGTAAGCCCCGGCATGGACCGCAAGGCCTCCAGCAGCGGCAAGGGCAGCCGCCCGTCTAGGTCCCACAGGATACCGGCATGCCAGGGCCGCGCCACGCCACGCCAGACGGGCGTAAAACTGTGCAGGGAGACCAGAATGGGCGCCGTACCACTTGCCGGTCTACTGTCAATATAGGCCGAAATGGCCCGGTGATAGGGCTGATGGTAGGTTTCGATCCGGTGCTGGCGCTCTTCCTCATTGATCCGGGCGTTGCCCGGAATGACGGCGCCATCCGATAGCTTCATGATCAGCGTCGGGTCGTCCGTACCCCGGTTGGGATCGATCAGCAGCCGCGAAAAGCGAGCAAAAAACGCCGCCCCGCCAAGCCGGGACGCCAGACCTTGCGTAACCGCCTCCGCCCCGATGTCATAGGCGATATGCCGTTCAAATTCAGCAGGCGGCAACCCAAGCGTGTGGTACTGTTGCGGCAGGCGATTGCTGGCATGGTCGCAAAGCAGGATCAGGTCTGCCCGGCGCGTTGGCGGAACGGCGATATGGCTGTCATGGATCATGGCGGCTGGTTATTAGACCGGACCGGCCGCGTCATCAAACGGCCAAACTTGAAATGAGGAGTGAAGCGCGTGGCGGCAGGCCGGTTTTCCGCAGAAAACGCTGCTGCGCTTGGCGTGAATCTATGTAAAGGAAATGTTATGGTCGATTCGCTGATAGTAAGGCGTGGATCGAGGGGGAGGATAATGCGGAAGGCGGCCTGGTTGGGGGGATTGGTGGCGATTGGCCTGTCGGGTGGCGTAGCCCATGCCGATCTCAAGCTCTGCAACAAGACCGAAAGCCGTGTTGGCGTTGCCCTTGGCTACAAGGACAAGGACGGCTGGGCGTCCGAAGGCTGGTGGAACATCGGCCCGAACAACTGTGAATCGCTGCTCAAGGGCCCGCTGATCGCCCGCTACTACTACATTTATGCCGTCGATTACGACAAGGGCGGCTCCTGGGGCGGCAAGGCCATGATGTGCACCAGGGACAAGATTTTCACCATCAGGGGTATTGAAACCTGCCAGGAACGCGGCTTCCAGAAGACCGGCTTCTTCGAAGTCGATACCACGGAGGAAATTGACTGGACGATCTCGCTGTCGGGCGAGAAGACCACGTCCGGGCCATAGTTCACGTGCGGAGAAACCGAAGCGTCAAGATCATCGCAACCCTGGGACCGGCATCGTCGAGCCCGGAGATGATCGAAAAATTGTTCATGGCAGGCGCCGACGTATTCCGCATCAACATGAGCCACACCAACCACAAGCTTCTCGAAGAACTCTACGGCGCGATCCGCGCCATCGAGGCGAAGATCAAGCGCCCCATCGGCATTCTCGCCGATCTGCAAGGCCCCAAGCTGCGCCTTGGCACCTTCAGCAACAAGGAAGCCAGGATTACCGCCTCCGACATGTTTGTGTTCGACCTTGATCCAACACCCGGCGATTCGACCAGGGTGAACCTGCCGCATCCCGAAATATTCGAGGCGGCCAGGGCCGGTGACAACCTTCTCCTGAACGACGGCCGCGCCCGTGTCGAAATCATCGAGGCCTATCCTGACCGGCTGGTGACGCGCGTGATCTATGGCGGCGTCATCTCGGATCGCAAGGGCGTCAACCTGCCTGATACGGTGATCGCCATTCCGGCACTCACCCAGAAGGACCGTGCCGACCTTGATGCCGCCGCGAGCCTCGGCGTCGACTGGATTGCGCTGTCCTTCGTGCAGCGCCCCGACGATGTGGCTGAGGCGCGGAAGCTCATTCGCGGCCGCGCCGGCGTCATGGCCAAGATCGAAAAGCCATCGGCTCTTGGCTGCCTCGACGAACTCCTCGAAATATCCGACGGCATCATGGTGGCCCGTGGCGATCTCGGCGTGGAGTTGCCGATCGAACAGGTGCCCGCCCGCCAGAAGCAGATCACCAGGGCCGCACGCCGGATGGGCCGCCCGGTCGTCGTCGCAACCCAGATGCTCGAATCGATGATCGTCGAACCCGTGCCGACCCGCGCCGAAGTCTCCGATGTCGCAACCGCCGTCTACGAAGGTGCGGACGCGATCATGCTGTCGGCCGAAAGTGCCGCGGGAAGCTGGCCCGACAAGGCGGTCGCCATGATGGATCGCATTGCCCAGTCGGTCGAACAGGATTCGCTGCATCGCCAGATCATCAACGCACAGCGCACCGAGCCGGAACCGACCAGCGCCGATGCCATCTCCGCTGCCGCCCGCCAGGTCGCCGAGACGCTGAACTTGTCAGCCATCGTCTGTTACACCGGTTCGGGCTCGACCGGATTGCGCGTCTCGCGCGAGCGTCCCGAGGTGCCGATCATTGCCTTGACGCCTTCGGCGGCAACGGCGCGCCGCCTGACACTCGCCTGGGGACTGCATACCGTGCTGACCGAAGATGCCCAGGACCTTGATGACATGGTGAAACGCGCCTGCCGCATCGCCAGTGTCGAAGGTTTTGCCCAGCCGGATCAGCGCATCATCATCACGGCCGGCGTTCCGCTGGGCACCCCCGGCGCCACTAACATGCTGCGCATCGCCTATGTGGGCCGCGAAAGCGTCTGACCCTCAGCCCTTGCCGTCTGGCTGATCCGCGTCTTTCGGCCACTGGAAAATGAAGGTCCAGATCGCATAGCCAAGCATGCCGACCGCCAGCATCATCCACAACTGGTCCTTGCTTACGATGATTTCATAGGCCGCCCACGCGCCAACGAAAGCCACCAGTGCAATGCGGCGCCACAGCGGATTGAGAAACGGATGATAGTTTCGGTTTTCCATCGCAGGCAGGCTCGCACCAATTGCGCGGTTTGTAAACCGCGCCATTTCCATTTGTGAATCCGCCCGAGTGCCGCTAACCCTGGCACGTCGAAAGTCAAGGAGGTCCGCCGCCTCTGCATCCATGGGGACGATGAGATCGTTGAAGCACAGTGCGCCAACTCTCCACCGAGCCTCCCGCTACGAACTCATCGGTGCAAAGAAGCAGCGAACGCCTCTCACTCTGTCATGGGCTCCTTGTCCCTCACTGTTGAAGCAGGCCCAGTAATCGGAGTCGTTGCTCGGCAAGGCCCGTTGACGGCTGACAAAGTACTGGCCGGCTACAAGGAAGCCGCCAGCGGTCTCCCGCACTTCAATCGCTTCGAGCACCGAGCAGTCATTTTCATCGCAGCACCAAGCGCCCGAAATCGGGTCAAGATACTTGTTGCGGGAAATCCAATTGCTGTGGGCAACAACTGAGTCGGACATCGGAACAAGTACCAGTATGGCGGATATCGCCGCGATAGAACGATGTCGTCCCAATCTAATCGGAGTGGAGACCTTCTGCACAATAAGCTCCATCGATTGAAGTCATCTTGCCGCGAGCCTATAGTCCCCGTGCATTGAGGGGCAACTGATACGAATTCAACTGGGCTTGAGAAGGATTCACATCCAATGAGCCGCAGATTTCCTCCTTTCTCGGCGCTCCGGGCGTTTGAGGCTGCTGCGCGGTTACACAGCTTCAAGGCGGCGGCGGAGGAGCTCTGTGTTACCCAATCTGCTGTCAGTCACCAGATAAAGGCCTTGGAGCAATTTCTAAGTTCTGGCCTTTTCTTGCGAAATGCCAATGGCGTAGCGTTGACCCAATGCGGTGTGGAGTACTACAGCGAACTGACGGTGATCCTTGACCGGTTGGATCGCTCCACCAAGAGGATTGGTGAAACGGATTGCTGTGGTCTTTTGTCCATTCGGGCGACGCCGCATTTCACGTCACGATGGCTCATTCCCCGCATGAAGCGGTTCAATTCCGCGTTCCCCGACATTGAACTGGATGTGACGACGACAGACAGACCTACAAAGTTTCCTTCCAGTGGCGTGGACATACTCATTCAATATGGAACTGACGCGGGGCATGGCCTCAGAGTGGATCCATTTCTCTCGTCTGCTCGTTATCCGGTGTGCAGTCGCGAATTTTGTCGCAACAACCCCAACATCTTAAAACCGGGAGACCTGGCAAGAACAATATTGTTGCGTGATACTTTTGGTGACGACTGGGAAGCTTGGTTTCAGTCTGCCGGCATTGAGACTGTCGAGAGGCGAGTTGGACCGCGCTTTGCACATTGCGAACTGGCAATAAGAGCCGCAGAAGAAGGTCAGGGGGTAGCTCTAGGTTATGGCGCGATGATCGACAACGAGATCAAACTCGGTACGCTCGTGAGGCTTTTCGATTTTGAGACGACGCCAAAGATCGTCTATTCGCTTGCCTGCCCCGAAAGCTCTTCAAATCTTCCCAGGGTTGCAGCTTTCAGGAACTGGGTTATCAGCGAATCCAAGGGGACGCCCAGGAACTAGCGCTGAACCAGACTCCTGCTGTCGCGGAAGATGTTGGACTCTCGCAATTAGGTCCTGCTGCTCACACCCCCCGATCGAAATATAAGAATGATCTCGCACCGCTGCTGAAGGCAGCCGGCTATCGGCCAATTTGATCATTGAATGTGCAGGAAACCTTGTCTACATCCGCAGCCGCAATGACCCGCCCCGCCGCCTTCAAGATCACCCCGCAACTCGTCAAGGAACACGGCCTCAAGCCGGATGAATACGAGCGCTTCCTCAAGCTGCTCGGCCGCGAGCCGACCATCACCGAGCTTGGCATCGTCTCCGCCATGTGGAACGAACACTGCTCCTACAAGTCATCGAAGAAATGGCTGAAGCAGCTGCCGGTCACCGGCCCGAAAGTCATCCAGGGACCGGGCGAGAACGCGGGCGTCATCGACATTGGCGACGGCCAGGCCATCGTGTTCAAGATGGAGAGCCACAATCATCCCTCCTTCATCGAGCCTTACCAGGGTTCGGCAACGGGCGTCGGCGGCATTCTGCGCGATGTCTTCACCATGGGGGCAAGGCCCATCGCCGCGCTGAATGCGCTGCGCTTCGGTTCGCCCGATCATCCCAAGACACGCCATCTCGTATCGGGTGTCGTGGCCGGGATCGGCGGCTATGGCAATTCCTTCGGCGTGCCGACGATTGGCGGCGAAGTGAATTTCCATCCGCGCTACAACGGCAACATCCTGGTCAATGCCATGGCGGTCGGCATTGCCGACGCGGACAAGATTTTTTATTCGAAGGCCAAAGGCGTTGGCCTGCCCGTCGTCTATCTCGGCGCCAAGACCGGCCGCGATGGCATTCACGGCGCCACCATGGCGTCCGCCGAATTTGCCGGTGATGCCGACGAGAAGCGCCCGACCGTGCAGGTAGGCGATCCCTTCACCGAGAAGTGCCTGCTCGAAGCCTGCCTTGAACTGATGGCAAGTGGTGCAGTTATCGCCATCCAGGACATGGGCGCTGCGGGCCTCACCTCCTCGGCCGTCGAGATGGGCGCCAAGGGCGATCTCGGCATCGAACTCGATCTCGACAAGGTGCCCTGCCGGGAAGATCACATGACCGCCTACGAGATGATGCTCTCCGAAAGCCAGGAGCGCATGCTGATGGTGCTCCGGCCGGAAAAGGAAAAGCAGGCCGAAGCGATCTTCCACAAATGGGGTCTCGATTTCGCCATCGTCGGCAAGACCACCGATACGCTCCGCTTTGTCATCCGCCATGAAGGCGAAGTGAAAGCCGATCTCCCGATCAAGCAGATGGGCGACGAAGCGCCGGAATATGACCGGCCCTGGACCGAACCGCCGCGATTGCCCGCGCTTGACGCCGCAGATGTGCCGCCTCCCAATGATCTCAAGGCAGCCATACTCCGCATTGTGGGTTCGCCCGATATCTGCTCGAGGCGCTGGGTCTGGGAGCAGTACGATCACCTGATCCAGTCCAATACCGCGCAGATCCCCGGCGGCGATGCCGGCGTGGTGCGCGTGCTGGGCAAGAAGGCCATTGCCGTTTCGACCGACGTGACGCCGCGCTATGTCGAGGCCGACCCCTATGAAGGCGGCAAGCAGGCGGTGGCCGAATGCTGGCGCAACCTCACCTGTGTCGGCGCCGATCCCGTTGCCATCACCGACAATCTCAATTTCGGCAATCCCGAACGCCCGGAAATCATGGGCCAGTTCGTCATGGCGCTGAAGGGCATCGGCGAGGCCTGCCGGACGCTCGACTTCCCCATCGTTTCCGGCAACGTCTCGCTCTACAACGAGACCAATGGTCAGGCCATTCTGTCCACACCCGCGATCGGCGGCGTGGGCGTCATTCCCGATCTGGCGAAAATGGCCACGCTGGCCTTCAAGACTCCGGGCGAAGCCATCCTGCTGATGGGCGGCCATGGCCGTCATCTCGGCCAGTCGATTTATCTCCGCGAAATTCTGGGCCGCGAGGAAGGTGCCCCGCCACCCGTCGATCTCGCCCGCGAAAAACGCCACGGCGACTTGACGCGATACTTCATCAGGCACGGCCAGGTGTCTGCTGTACATGACATTTCCGACGCCGGCCTGATCCAGGCCGTGATTGAAATGGCGCTCGCCGGAAACCTTGGTGCGAGCCTCGCGGCCATGGATTTTGTCAGCCTTTTCGCCGAAGACCAGGCCCGCTACCTCATGACCTGCAATGCCAAGGAAGCCGCCAAGATCATCACGCAGGCCCACGTCAAGGGTGTCGACATCATCCGCATCGGCACCGTGACGGAGGCCCGCGAGGTGAAGATGGAAGGCGCGGTCTCACTGCCATTGGCCGAACTTCGCGAAGCCCACGAAGCCTGGTTCCCAGCCTATATGGCCAACGAGCTGGCGTCGGCTAATTAATCCTAGATTAGATAATTAATCCTTGACAGCGCGCGCTGGTCAGGGTACAGACGCGCATTCTCCCGAAATGAAAATTGAGTTCGCACTTTCTTCAGCTGGGTCCCGGATCGGCGCGCTGCTTCGCGTTGCTTGTCCGGGATGACAGATTGAAAGCACTGCGCAGAACCTGTGCGCAGCACGCATGCTCTCCCCGCCCTTGCGCCACGCTGGCAACCGCATTACATGCCTAGGCTTGAAAGGTATGCCCCATGGCCATGAGTGCCACTGAAATCGAGCGCTTCATCAAGGAAGCCCTGCCCGACGCGACGGTCGAAATCCGCGATCTGGCCGGAGACGGCGATCACTACGCCGCCAACGTGGTTTCAGCGGCGTTCAAGGGCAAATCCCGCGTACAGCAACACCAGATGGTTTATGCAGCCCTGAAAGGGCGCATGGGCGGCGAATTGCACGCCCTG
Organism: Hyphomicrobiales bacterium; assembly: GCA_031373255.1. Taxonomy (GTDB): domain Bacteria; phylum Pseudomonadota; class Alphaproteobacteria; order Rhizobiales; family Aestuariivirgaceae; genus JANMMJ01. The sequence goes on along the minus strand of JANMMJ010000135.1, from coordinate 17,600 downwards.
GCGCTCCAGACCACGGCGCCCGAGGAGTAAGACGATGAGCGATATGCACACCTGGATCGAAAATGAAGTGAAGTCCAACGATGTGGTGCTCTTCATGAAGGGCACGCCCGATATGCCCATGTGCGGCTTTTCCGGCCGCGCCACCCAGATTCTCAATCACCTCGGCGTGCCGTTCAAGGGCGTCAACGTGCTCGACTCGAACGAGTTGCGCCAGGGGATCAAGGACTACACCAACTGGCCGACAATTCCGCAGCTCTACGTCAAGGGCGAGTTTGTCGGCGGCAGCGATATCGTGATGGAAATGTTCCAGTCCGGAGAACTGAAGCAGCTCATGACCGAAAAGGGCCTCGGCTGACTTTCAAAATCGAGGCTTTGCGCCGGGCGCCGTGATCCTCTCGCGGGTCCCATCCCTGAAGTGAATACCTGCCAAGCACCGGCGCGCCATTGACCCCTGCTGGCGGCTCGGGCACCCATGGTGCTTCGGCCTTCCATGACCCTCGTTTCAACCAGAAAGCCCCAGGCAACCGGCCTTCCCTTCATGGCGCTTCTCGCAGGCGGCGTGGCGGTTGGCCTGTCGCCGGTTTTTGTGCGCCTTTCCGATGTGGGGCCGCTTGCCTCCGGCTTCTTTCGCCTCGCCCTTGCCCTGCCCGTGCTGTGGCTCATCCAGGCGCTGACGCCGGAACCGGCCACCATTGCTGCAAAGCCCGATGCAAGGGACCGAGCACTCCTGGTGCTGACCGGCGCCATTTTCGGCATCGACATCATCTGCTGGCACATGGCGCTGACCCATACCAGCGTTGCCGATGCGACCCTGATTTCCAACACCGCACCCATCATGGTGGCGATTGGTGCGGTGTTCCTGTTCAAGGAACACATGAAGCCGCTGTTCATGGTGGGACTGGGGCTGGCCATCACCGGCGTCGCCAGCCTCGCCCTGCAGAAGGCGGGAGGCGTTGAGCCCCCCAACCGCCTGATCGGCGACGGTTTCGCCATCGGGGCCGCCATCAGCTATGCGATCTATCTTCTCATGGTCGCCCATTTGCGCAAGCGCCACGGCACCCAGCGCATCGTCATGTATACAACCGTTTTCGCAGGCTTCGTGATGCTGCCCACCGCACTGATCTTCAGTCCCGCCATGCTGCCGGTGTCGCTCAATGGCTGGTTGATCCTCCTGGCACTGGCGCTTATCAGCCATATCGGCGGACAGGTTTTCATGACCTATGCGCTGGCCCACCTTCCTGCATCCTTCTCGTCCCTCACCCAGCTTATGCAGGCCGTGGTGGCAGCGATTGCGGCCTGGGCCATTCTCAACGAGCCTTTGACGGCGATGAAACTGGTGAGCGGTGCCGCCATCCTGATCGGCATCTACCTGTGCGGCCGGGCCGCAACGGCACGGGCATGAGTGAACGCCAACGCGCCATCTGGGCCCTTCTGCTTTGCATGCTGTTCTGGGGATCGGCAGCCGTCTTCCTGCGCACCCTGGCGCTGGCGCTCACGCCCGAGAATTCGCTGGCGCTACGCTATGCCATTCTGTCCTCCATCAACGGCGCAGGCCTGCTGTTCTTCGGAACGTGGCGGATTGCACGCGAGGACTGGGGCCGCTTCGCGCTGGCGGGCCTTGCCGGCATGGGCGGCTACAACTGGTTCGTCAATGCGGGCTTCGCGCTTGTGCCGGCAGGCCTCGGCACCATCGTGACCATGATCGAGCCATTGATGATCGCCGTGCTGGCCTGGATGCTGCTGGGCGAGAAACTAACCCACTACATCTTTGCCGGAATGGCCGTGGCCGGAATTGGCACAGTGGTGCTGTTCTGGAACGACCTTGCCGATATCGAAAAGTCCACCGTCCCGGCGCGCGGCATCCTGTTCCTGCTGATCTGCTGCATCTGCTGGGCGGTCTACACCATCATCGTCAAGCCGCTGCTGCTGAAATATGGCAGCTTCACCGTGACGGCGTTCACCATGCTCATAGCCGCACCCATCCTGATTGGTGCGGGCAATGAACCCCTGCTCTCGCTGGCGCAGAAACTCAACGTGCGGCAATGGGCCGAACTTCTTTTTCTCGTCATTCCCAACGGCGTTCTCGGCGTATTGCTGTGGAACTACGGATCGCACCGCTTGTCCGGCGCCGCCACTGGTTCGTTCCTCTATCTGGTGCCAGTCATCGCCGTCGTTTGCGGGGCATTGATCCTCGATGAACAGGTCACCCTCAACATCGTGGCCGGTGGTGCATTGATGCTGGCCGGTGTCGCCGTGGCACAATTTGGCCCGGCAATTTTCATGCGACGCTAGTTCATGACCGATCCGAAAGCACTCGCGGCACTTCTGTTCACAGTGGTGATCTGGGGCATTGGCCCCGTGTTCATTCGCTCGCTCTCGGTCGACCTGGGAGCGGCCGACCATCTCGTGATCCGCTACACGATCGTTTCAATCCTCTATCTTGCGGGGCTTGCCGTCATGGGCGGCTGGCGCATCGCGCGCGAAGATTGGCCGCGCCTGCTGTTGATCTCGATTATCGGCCTCGTCGGCTACAATCTGGGTTCGGCTTTCGGTTTCGAGCGGGTCACGGCCGGTGTGGGCAGCCTTGTCATTGGCACGCAACCGCTCCTCATCGCCATTCTCGCGGCATTCTTCACCCGCGAGAAATTGACGCTGACTGCCGTGATAGGACTCGTCGTCGGCTTGAGTGGCATCGTGGCGCTCTTCTGGGAAGACATTGCCGCGACCGGTCCCGGCAACACATCGGTGCTGGGCGTAATCTACGTGTTCTTGTCAGGCGCGGCATGGGCCTTTTACGTGGTCATCGGCAAGCCGCTGGTCCAGAAATACGGATCTTACCCCATCACCGCCTTATCGATCTCGATCTGCACACTGCCCATGGTGGCGGCACTGGCGTCGCACGACACCATCACGACCGTGCAGACGATGACAGCACGCAACTGGCTCGACATGTTTTACATGGTGGTTCCCTCGACCCTGATCGCCACCATCACCTGGAATTACGGGGCCGCCCGCCTCTCAGCCGCAACAACCGGTGCAACGCTTTACCTTGTTCCCGTGATCGGCGTGATCGCCGGAGCACTGATCCTCGGCGAACAGATCAATTCCGGCACGCTGATCGGTGGCGGACTCATCCTGCTCGGCGTGGCGATCGCCCAGTTCGGCAACCGGGCTCAGGCAATGGCGCGGCCGTCCGGCAGGTTGACCAGTCTCGCCGCCGTCCTATTCGCCGTTACCATGTGGGGCCTGATCCCCGTGGCCATGCGCTTTCTGATCCTCGATATTCAGCCGCAAACGGTCATGCTGCTGCGCCTGTTCCCGGCGGGTGTCATCGGCCTTGTGGTGGTAACGGTGATTGGCGTCCGCCGCATCGCATTCCGCGACTGGTTGCGCATTTGCGTGGCGGCCTTTTTCGGCAACGTCGCCTACCAGATCCTCGCAGCTTTCGGCATGGAAACCGTGCCTGCAAGCTGGACCGGAATACTGTTTGGCCTTGAACCGGTCTTCATCGCCCTCTTTGCCGTGGTCCTGGCGGGAGACCGGCTGACCCCCTGGCTCATCGGCGGCATCGCACTCTCACTCGCAGGAACCGCGGCCCTGATGCTCGGCAGCCTATCAGCCCCCGCCGGTGAAGTCGGACTATTCGGCCTCATGCTGGTGACCCTCAGCACCATGGGCTGGGGCATCTACACCGTTGTCATCCGCCCGGTTGCAGCGAAATATGGCGGATTGGAAATTGCCTGCCTGGTGCTCGGCATCTCAGCCTTGCCCATGGTATTCTTTGCCAGCGCCGACCTGGGCGAAACCTTCGCCCGCATGACGGCGATCCAGTGGTCGGCCGTTGCCTTCACCGTGATCTTTGGAACCTTTTTCGCTACTGCGGCCTGGAACTATGCCCTGGGCCACATGGAGAGCGCGCTGGCCGGCATGTTTCTCTATGTGCAGCCGCTGGTGGCCGCGATCGGCGGCATAGCGCTGCTTGGCGAGCGTTTGCGCTGGCCGCTGATTGCGGGAGGCGCGCTGATCATCGCCGGCGTGGCACTCTCCCAGTTCGGCCCACGTTTGCGCATGGGGCGGTTGCGTCGCGATTATTCCCTAAACCGGAGGCAGCCGTTAGAATCATCGGCATGACCACGACCGCTGCTTCGCCTCGCCCCTGGTATTTCAATCCCGGCGTCATCATCGTTGCCGGCTGCCTGATTGCCATGGTGAATTTCGGTATGCGGTCCTCTTTCGGCCTGTTCACCGCGCCGATTTCTGAAGCCCATGCCTGGCCACGCGAATACTTCAGCTTTGCCATGGCCTTGCAGAATCTCCTGTGGGGCCTGGCAACTCCAATTGCCGGCGCCTTTGCCGATCGCTACGGCGCTGCCCGTGTGCTTATGGCGGGAGCCCTGCTCTACGCTGCGGGAACCGTGGTGATCGCCATGGCCGAAACACCCACGGTGTTGCAACTAGGTGGCGGTGTCGTCGTTGGCATCGGCATTGCGGCGTCCTCGTTCGCCATTGTCATGGCCGCCTTCGGCCGCATGGTGCCACCGGAAAAGCGCTCCTGGGCTTTCGGTATAGCCACCGCTGCGAGTTCCATGGGGCAATTCATCTTTGCGCCCTTGGCCGGTGCCTTGATCTCGGCCTACGGCTGGTATCCGGCATTGCTTATCCTGGCGGCGACAACCCTTCCGATCATCATCTTTGCCGTGCCCTTCATGGCCCAGAATACCGCGGGCAATAAAGTCCCCGCCGGCGAGATCGATATTTCCATGCGCCAGGCAATTGCCATGGCCTTTGGGCACCGGTCTTACATCCTGCTGATCGCCGGGTTCTTTGTCTGCGGTTTCCATCTGTCTTTCATTCTCGTGCACTTGCCGCCGTACCTGGCTGATCATGGCATCAGCAAGGAATTTGCCGGATTGGCGCTGGGCGCCGTCGGGCTGTTCAATGTTGCGGGATCGTATGTGTCAGGCATCGTCGGCGGAAAATACGGCAAGCGACTGCCCCTGAGCCTCATCTATCTTCTGCGCTCCATCGCAATTGCGGCATTCGTCCTCATTCCACTGAGTACAGTTTCGACTCTCATCTTCACGGCCGTCATTGGCCTGCTCTGGCTCTCCACCGTGCCACTGACCATGGGCCTCGTCACCATCATGTTCGGCACGCGCTACATGGCGACACTCTATGGCTTTGTCTTCGTCAGCCATCAGGTCGGGGCTTTCCTCGGCGTGTGGCTGGGCGGCAGGCTCTATGACCAGTTCGGTTCCTACGATCCGGTGTGGTGGTTGGCCGTGGCGCTCGGCCTCTTTGCAGCGCTGGTGCACCTGCCAATCCGCGAAGCACCCGCCCCGCGTTTTGTCGCTGCACCTGCCTGATCCATGACCTGGCCCGGCCACCGCCTCGCCGCGATTCTGTTTGTCAGCGTGGTGGCCGCGTGGATCGCCGTCATGGCCGTATTGATGCGGAAGGCCGCCCTTCCACCGGAAGCAACCGGCCCCATGCTCGTCGTGTTCGAACCGGGCACCGCCGAGGACCGGATCTTCGCCAGCATCGTCAGCGCCGGCGCCAAGCCGGTGCGTGCCACGGCTTTCGGTTTCATCTGGGTGGTGGCGGGAGATGCGCCAGGCCAGGCCGGCCGTCTCACTGCGCAAGGAGCGCTTGGCGCCTATGCCGAACTGCCCTTGAGCCCCACGATTGCCGGGTGTTTTGCCCTGGCCGATGCCAAGGTTTCGGCCATGATTTCGCCGGGGCTTTAGCAGCACTCCTCTTAACGCGCTGCTATCAATTTGATAACACTCGTTAATTCTAGGTTCAGCTCTTGACTGTATGATCCCTAACGTGGAACTTTTTTACCGTTTTGGAGATTGTGACTGAGAGACTGAAGGAGAATGCGATGATCGACAGGGGCTTTGAGAGTCAGTTGCGTGGCTGGAGTCTGACAACTGCGGAAATCATGTACCGCATGCCCGACTATCGCGGCATCCTGCAAACCTATCTCTGGCAGGACTACGACATCGCCCCCAAATTCCCCCGCCTGATCAAATTCCTCGACTTCTGGGCCAAGAATCTCGAAGGCCCGCTGGCCGAAGTCCGCGTCGCCCATGCCGGCATCATCGGCCCCACCAGGATGAGCTTCGTCAATCACGAGTGGCGCCTGCATTGATAGCCGGGGCCTAGCGGCCGACCGCCGCCATGGACGCTTCCGGATAGCGGCTTCCCGAGGCCGCACCGCGCGGCATGATCTTGTCGATGCGCGCCAGTTCGGCAGCCGACAATTTCACCTGAAATGCTCCGGCGTTCTCCTCAAGATATTTCCGCCGCTTGGTGCCGGGGATTGGAACGATGTCATCGCCCTGCGCCAGCACCCAGGCCAGCGCCAGTTGTGACGGCTTGCAATTCTTCTCGGTTGCAATGGCCGCAATCTCGTTGACGAGATCGATGTTCTTCTGGAAGTTGGCGCCCTGGAATCTCGGACTGTTGCGGCGCCAGTCATCCGCCGCGAGATCGTCGATCCTGGCGATCTGTCCGGTGAGAAAGCCGCGGCCGAGCGGCGAATAGGCAACAAAACCGATGCCAAGCTCGCGCACGGTATCCAGCAGCCCGTCTTCCGGATCGCGCGACCACAACGAATACTCGGTCTGCAATGCGCTGATCGGATGGACCTTGTGAGCGCGGCGGATGGTCTGCGGCGCCGCCTCCGAAAGCCCAAGAAAGCGCACCTTGCCCTGGCGAACCAGTTCAGCCATGGCACCCACCGTATCCTCGATCGGCGTGTTGGGATCGACACGGTGCTGATAATAGAGATCGATGACATCGGTCTTCAGCCGCTTGAGGCTGGCCTCGCACTGCTGCCGAACATATTCGGGCTTGCCGTTGACCCCCAGGAACGCACCGTCGCTGCCGCGCATGTTGCCGAACTTTGTTGCCAGGACCACCTTGTCACGGCGGCCCTGCAGCGCCTTGCCGATGAGTTCTTCATTGTGGCCGACGCCATACATGTCGGCGGTATCGAGAAAGGTCATGCCGAGTTCAATCGACCGGTGAATGGTCGCGATCGATTCACTTTCGTCGCGGCCGCTGTAGAACTCCGACATGCCCATGCAGCCGAGGCCAAGTGCAGATACGTCGAGTTTCCCGAGTTTACGGTGTTGCATGGCGAAGTCCTTTTCTTTGGGGGTAAGTCTTATAGATGGTTCGTTCACGGCACACCTTCAACCACGCCGCGCCTCACAGCTGCGTGATCGACGGGATTGAAAGTCGGGACAGTGTGTGGTTTTGATGTCTCGAATACCGAGGAGAAGTCAATGCTCGCCCTGCGCCCAAATTGCGAATGTTGCAACAAGGACCTTTCACCCGCCGCAATGGATGCAATGATCTGCTCTTTCGAATGCACCTTTTGCGCGGCCTGTGCTTCTGAAAAGCTGAACGGCATATGCCCGAATTGCGGCGGCGAACTGGTCAAGCGGCCAATCCGGCCTGCGGCCAAGCTCACCGCCAATCCGCCATCGGCGGAGAGGGTCTACAAGCCGCAGGGCTGCGCTGCCTGATCAGTCCTACTTCGCGTCGATGAAATCCGTCACCGCTTTGGTGTAGCCCGCCGGGTCCTGCAGCATGGCGAAATGGCTGGCATCGGGAAGGATGATCAGCTTGGCGCCGGGAATGACCGACGCCATGTACTCCGTATGCTTCCGCGTGATCGCTTCGTCATGATCGCCAAGCACGATCGCCGTGGGCACGGTGATCTTTGCCAGTTGCTCCTCGGTCCAGGCCGGTTCCGTTGACCACATCTTGCTGATCTGCTCGACGAAGGCATTGTACTGGTCGGGTGTCTTTGACATCCGCGCATAGTCCTTGCCCATCCGCTCGATATAGGCGCCGAACGTGGCATTGTTCATCACCGTTGGGTCAACGCCATCGACCGTCACATTGGCGGCTTGTGCGAAGAGCTTGGTCAGCCGTTCCGGATGGTTCATCGCAATGTCGAGGCCGATGATGCCGCCATCGCTCCAGCCGACCAGTGCTGTCTTTTCGATCTTGAGAAAATCCAGCAGCGCGACATAGTCGGACGCCATCAGATCATAGCCGTAAGGTTTTTCATTGCGGCTTGAGCGGCCATGGCCGCGGCTGTCGGCAATGATGACCTTGTGGTTCTTGGACAGTTCGATCACCTGGTTCGACCAGATATCGGCATGTCCCAGCCCGCCATGGATGAGCAGCACCGGCGAGCCGCTGCCATAGGTGGCATAATACATCTCAATGCCGTTGACCTGCACGACGCCGCTTTCGACTGCCGTCGGCATGGGAGGCGGCTCCGGCAGCGTCTTCCAGCGCTCTTCCGCCATGGCAAGGCCAGCCGACGCCATGGCGATGAGAAACAAGACAATAACTCTGAACGAATGTGCCAATTGAGAATTCCTCCCTGATCCGGACGGTGATTCACATTAGGCGCTAATCCACCAAATGAAAACGGCAGGAAAATGTATCCTGCCGTTTCGAAATGGTGATGGCTGGCAAATCAGCGTGAATAATATTCCACGACGAAATGCGGTTCCATCTGCACGGGATACGGAACGTCGCCAAGCGCCGGAATGCGGGTCAGTTTTGCCGTCATGCCCTTGTGATCGACTTCCAAGTAATCCGGCACGTCACGTTCGGCGAGCTGGGCTGCTTTAAGAACGATCGGCAGTTCCTTCGACTTCTGCCGGATTTCCACAAGGTCGCCAACCTTGACGCGGATGGAAGATACAGTCACCCGGTGGCCGTTCAACGACACATGGCCGTGGCTGCGCGGCGGCCTAGCGGCTTATTCAGCTAGAAGCTGGGGTTCAGCCTCGCATTTCCATTTTTTTACTGCGGCAACCGCAATCTCGCGAGCTTTGTCGTTTTGATTTTTTTCAGGACCCACGACGCCAACGACACAGGACGTTCCGTTGTCAAGCAACCGGACAACCAACAAATATTCGTGCCGTGGCTCATCGCCGGGAAACGTAAAACGGCCCATGACGACTTCGGGAACAAACTCGCCGGAAATCGTATGGCCACCCCAGACAAGTGGCCAATTGAGTTTGCGGTTGATATCCGCTTCTGTCACGGAGAAGTGCTTTATTTTGCCGAATCCAATACTCTGGCGGTAGCCTTCGTGAAAAATTACCCAATTGGGTATTTTTTGAATCCCCCTGCACCGATAAAGTATGTAGTCGCCTGGCTCACCGGGTCGAGTTGAATCTATTTCGTCGCATTCGCCGGGAAACGGCGTTGCGATCCAAGTGACTTCGGCTGCAGTGTGGATTGTCGGCGTCAAAAGAAAAACTGTGAAAACCATGCTTTTGAGGAACAAAAGCAGAGCCGCAGCTTCAAATCTCAACTTCGCCTCCATTTTCCAGCAGGGGCATCTTCCATAAAGAAAACGGCAGGAAAATGCATCCTGCCGTCTCGAAAAAGTGATGGCTGAAAAATCAGCGTGAATAATATTCCACGACGAAATGCGGTTCCATCTGGACGGGATAGGGAACATCGCCAAGTGCCGGAATGCGGGTCAGTTTCGCCGTCATGCCCTTGTGATCGACTTCGAGATAATCCGGCACGTCGCGCTCGGCGAGCTGAGCGGCCTCGAGAACGATCGGCAGTTCCTTCGACTTCTGCCGGATTTCCACGAGGTCGCCAACCTTGACGCGGATCGAAGACACCGTTACCCGGCGGCCGTTCAACGACACATGGCCGTGGCTGACGAACTGGCGGGCCGCGAACATCGTCGGCACGAACTTGGCGCGATAGACCAGCGCATCGAGACGGCGCTCGAGAAGGCCGATCAGATGCTCCGACGTATCGCCGGTCATGCGTGAGGCTTCGGCATAGAGGTTGCGGAACTGGCGTTCCGAAATGTTGGCGTAGTAGCCCTTGAGCTTCTGCTTGGCCCTGAGCTGGATGCCGAAATCCGAGAGCTTGCCCTTGCGGCGCTGGCCATGCTGGCCGGGACCATATTCACGCTTGTTGACCGGGCTTTTCGGACGGCCCCAGATATTCTGGCCAAGGCGGCGGTCGAGCTTGTATTTCGCGTTTGCGCGCTTCGTCATGAGAGACTCCAATAAGTTGCGTTGGAGCTCGCCTTCCTCTGCCGGAAATCCGGCCGACAGGTCTTTTCACCGAGCGCGATGAAGCGACCGCAGGCAAGCAAATACGGAGGCCTCAGGCCCCCGTAAGTGGCGTCCTGATACAGCAACACCCCACCCCTGTCAAATCGCCACCGCCATGACTTCGTGCAGCGGAAATCCCATGGCGGCATAGGCCAGCAGGCTCTCCGAACGGGAGTCCTTGGCGGACGTCAGGATCACCGTTCCATGGGCTGGAACGTCGCCCGAAACCTCGGCACCCGCGGTTCGCAGCACATCGCTGACGCGGCGCGCAATTGCCGGCGCCGGATCGAGATAGGTGACGGGCCAGGGGGCGACTTTCTCGATTTCTCCCACCAGCAGCGGATAATGCGTGCAGCCCAGCACCACAACATCGGTGCGCTTGCCGCCCCGGGTGCGGAACACGGGCGTGATTTCCGCCCGGATCTCTTCCATATCGGGCTCCTGCCCCTTGAGTTTCTGCTCGGCAAGCTCTGCCAGCCTCCGCGCACCATGCAGGAACACCTGGCAGTGGAAGGCATAGGTGTGGATCAGGGAATGGGTGTACTCCCGGCTCACGGTGCCGGGCGTTGCCAGCACACCGATGATGTTGGACCGGGTCATGGCGGCAGCCGGCTTGATGGCCGGAACCGTGCCGACGAAGGGAATGCTGTAGGCCTCGCGGAGCGCTGCCAGCGCCAGCGTCGAGGCCGTGTTGCAGGCGATCACGGCGATATCGGGCTTGACCCTGTCGATGAGCTTGCCCACGACCTCGACAATACGCGCCACCAGCGCATTCTCCTCCCATGCGCCATAGGGGAATGCCGCGTTGTCGGCGGCGTAGATGAGATGTGCTTCGGGCAAAGTGTCACGCACCGCGCGCGCCACTGTCAGCCCACCCATGCCGGAATCAAAAAGCAGGATGCGTGGCGCGGTCACGCAGCATTCTCCCATTTGTCTTCTCCGCCGCGAAGCTGGGAGGGATGAGATTGGATGGGAGCCACCCTTGTCATTCCTTTTCCCGCCTTCTGCGTTCATGCGCGCGGGTGAGCGACGAGACGATGCCGCGCAGGCTCCGCACCTCCTGCTCGGTCAACGACGCGCGCGAGAACAGATTCCGGATATTGCGCAGCATGCCGGGCTTTTTGTCCGCCGTTTTGAAGAAACCAGCTGTATCCAGCTCCTTTTCAAGATGATCGAAGAAGCCGTAAAGCTCTTCCTTGGTCGCAGGCCGCGTATCGGGGGTCTGCAATCCGGGACCATCGAGCGCCGGCAATTCAGGCGTCTGCTGGCCAAGCGACGGTGCACCGATACGGAACCACTCGTAACCCATCAGCAAAACGGCTTGCGCAATATTGATCGACGCAAAGGCCGGATTGACCGGTGCGGTGACGATGATGTCAGCCAGGGATATCTCGTCGTTGCTGAGGCCCCAGCGTTCGCGCCCGAACAGCAGCGCCACCCTCTCGCCCTGCCCGACGCGCGCCCGCATGTCATGCCCTGCCTGCTCCGGCGTGATCACTTCCTTGATCATGCCTCGCGGCCTGGCTGTCGTCGCCAGCACGTAGTTGATGTCGCTGAGTGCCGCGGCCAGATCATCGAACACCGTGGCGCCATCGATGATCCAGTTGGCGCCGGACGAGGCCGTGACAGCCTTCTCGTTCGGCCAGCCATCGCGCGGATCGACGATCCGCAACTCGTGCAGGCCGAAATTCGCCATTGCCCGCGCCGCCGTGCCGATATTCTCGCCAAGCTGCGGATTGACAAGCACCACCACGGGCGCTGCCCCCAGAACCTGATTCCGCGTCTTGTCCGTTCCAGCCATTGCGCGCAGGCATTAGCGGTATCATGTGGCCGCGTGAAGAGACTTTGATGCGCAACGGTCATCCCGGCAATATTCGCCTCATGCCTGCGCTATAGTGCGAATCGCCCGTTCCCGCCGCAATTCCGGAAGCCTTGATGAAACTCCTCAATTCCATGCTCAGCCGTTTTGTCCAGATCGGCACGATTGAAATTGTCGATGCCGGTGGCGCACTGCACGTTCATGCCGGATCGCCCGGTCCGCAGGTGTGCGTCAAGCTTCATGATCCTTCACTCTACAAGTCACTGTTCCTCAATCCCGAACTCCGCGCCGGCGAAGCCTATATGGACGGCACGCTGACCGTCGAACAGGGCACGCTCCGCGATCTCCTGACCATCTTCGCCATCAATCGCGGCGCGCTGCGCGGCCAGCCCATGCAGAAGTCGTTGCGGCGCGTTTCCAGGCAAATGAAAACTCTCTTCCAGCGCAATTCGCTGCTGCGTTCGCGCGCCAATGTCGAGCATCACTACGATCTTTCGAACGAGCTCTATGGGCTCTTTCTTGACGCCGATATGAACTATTCCTGCGCCTACTTTCGCGATCCCGGCGACAGCATCGACCAGGCCCAGCAGAACAAGCTCCGTCATATCGCATCCAAGCTGGCGCTGCGACCGGGTCAGAAGGTGCTGGACATCGGCTGTGGTTGGGGCGGTATGGCGCTCTATATGGCACAGCATTGCGATGTCGAGGTGCTGGGCATCACGCTCTCCAAAGAGCAGCAGCAGCTCGCCATTACCCGCGCCGGGGAGCGCGGCCTGGCGCACAAGGTCCGCTTTGAGCTTTGCGACTATCGCGAGGTCCAGGGTACCTTCGACCGCATCGTTTCAATCGGCATGTTCGAGCATGTCGGCATTGCCTATTACGAGCAGTTTTTTGGTCAGGTGGCGCGCCTGCTCAACGATGATGGCGTAGCCCTGCTGCACTCCATCGGCCGCAAGGGAGGCCCGGGATCGACTGGTGCGTGGATCCGGAAGTACATCTTTCCCGGCGGTTATTCTCCCGCCCTTTCGGAAACTTTCACCGCCATTGAAAAGTCGAGCCTGTGGGTGACGGATGTCGAAATCTGGCGGATGCACTATGCCGAAACACTCAAAGCCTGGGGCGAGCGCTTTGCTGAGAACCGTGCAAAGGCTGCAAACCTGCTCGGTGAACGGTTCTGCCGCATGTGGGAATTCTACCTGATTGTCAGTGAGCTGAGCTTTCGCCATGGCAAGCACATGGTTTTCCAGATCCAGCTGACGCGCAAGGTCGGCACCCTGCCCCTGCAGCGCGACTACATGTTCGATGCCGAGGGCAAGCTTCCCGGCGGATAAAGCGCGCAGTACAGAAACCATACTGCCACGGCCTTGTTGGACGGGTTGTACCAAGCATCGCTAACTAATTGATATGATAAGAAGTTACGGCAAGCAACCCGTCGGGAATAGCTAGCGGCCGTAGCTGCCCACTACAGTTCCTGCACTGGAGCGCTCCGGCATTCTCCTGCGAAAGTGAGGCGATGGCACTGGAAAAGTCCGGTGCTTCTCAACTGGAGATACAGGACGATGACCGTTTACATGATCGCCGACATCAAAGTGACCGATGGCAAATGGGTGCCGGATTACGCGGGTTCCGTTCACGAACTTGTGCACAAGCATGGCGGAAAATATCTGGCGCGAAGCGGCAACGTGAAGACGCTGGAGGGCAAGCCTCTTGAGACCTCGCTGGTTGCACTTCTGTCATTTCCGACAGCAAAAGCCGTCGAATCATTTGTTTCCGATCCTAAATATGCGCCTTACGCGGCCGCACGCCGCGAGGGCAGCGAAAGCCGCTTCCAGTTGATCGACGATACCGATCTGGCCGGGACGATTCCGTATTTGCCGAAGGGCTGAAGCATCAGCCTCGCACTGACTTAAAAATTCACGGTGGGGTCACGCACATCTCGATAGAAGGCGCGACCCCCCAACAATGATTCCCGAAAGGACATTCTCATGTCGCCATACCGTTTTCGCCTCCCGCAGCTCAGAAGCCGGTTGTTTCTCACCGATGGCGGCATTGAAACCGACCTGATCTTCAATGAGGGATTGGAACTGCCGCACTTCGCCTCCTTCACACTCCTCGCAACCGAGGAAGGCCGCGCCCGCCTGCGCAACTACTACCGCCGCTATGCCGATATCGCCCGCGCCTGTGGCAGCGGATTCATTCTCGAAAGCCCCACCTGGCGCTCCAGTCTCGATTGGGCGGAGAAACTCGGTTATTCGGCCACCGCACTTGAGGCAGCCAATCGCCGCGCCATCTCGCTGATGGAGGAGGTGCGCAACGATTACGAAAGTGCGGACATGCCGGTGGTGATCAGCGGCTGCATCGGACCGCGTGGCGACGGCTATGAGCCCGGACAGATCATGGGCCCGGGAGAAGCCCGCGCCTATCACGCCCAGCAGGTCAGCGTTTTCGCCGATACCCACGCCGATCTGGTCACCGCCGTGACCATGACCAACGTCAATGAGGCAGTCGGCGTCGCCCAGGCGGCACGCGCCACGAACATGCCGGTGGTGATCTCCTTCACTGTGGAAACCGATGGCACCCTGCCAGCGGGCCAGAAACTTGCGGAGGCGATTGAGCAGACAGATCATGCGACCGGCCGTTATCCGGCCTACTACATGATCAGCTGCGCCCATCCCGATCACTTCGGCGCGACACTTGCGGAAGGCGGCTCCTGGCTCCTGCGGCTGCGCGGCATCAGGGCCAATGCCTCGCGCAGCAGCCATGCTGAATTGAACGAGTCACCCGCACTCGATATCGGCAATCCGCAGGAACTGGGCCACCAGTATGCGGCGCTACGCCGCCAGCATCCGCATATCACCATACTCGGCGGCTGCTGCGGCACCGACCATCGCCACATTCACGAAATCGCCCGCGCCCGCAAAGTAGCAGCATGAAACTTTGTTGCAACACATGAAACACGATTGCCGCACGAATGTAATGAGACTGCAATCGAGGGACGTTAGAGAGCGGCCTCAACACTTGAACACTCAACTCCAAAGGAAACTGCAATGACACATACATCTTCGCGCCTCGCGACACTCAACCCTGCCGGGTTGTCAGGCGCTTTCACTTACCCCGTCAGGGCACTTCGCCGCCACATGCTCCAAGGCGCCGCCCGCCGCCAGCTTATGCAGCTCGATGATCGCATGCTGAGCGATATCGGTCTCAGCCGCGGCGGCATCGAGAACGTCGTGCGTCAGATCGAGCCACGCTGATCCTTTCCGGCAGATGGTGACCCACACGGGCCGGGTTTTCCCGGCCCTCACTTTTTCCGTCCACGGCAATTCACGCTGACTTAACGCAGCTATGGTAAACATGGCGAAGTAAGTTGGAGAGCTCAGCTTTTCGCCTTCGATACCGCGAAGGGAAAACGACTGTCAGCCGCATCACTAAATCTGCTGGGGCAAAGAGAGGCAAAGGGACGTGCCGTGCGTGCCAGAATTGTCTGGCCCACCCCTGATCACAGGAGAGACCGATGATCGTCACCTCCATGAATTTTCGTGCCTTGACGCGCAACGTGCTCGAAGGCCCGGTGATGGCCATGCGCAGCTTCATCATCCGGAACGCCGCCGAACGCACCCTTGATTATATGGACGACCGGATGCTGCGCGATATTGGCCTGTCGCGCCGCGACATCGACAACGCGGTGCGCCGGATCGGCAAGGCCTAGCCAGCCGCAACCCCCGAAACCTGCTCGCGGCCCGACAAGCCGCGGGCGGTGCGAAGTTCCGGAAACGCTCTGGACCAGATTGCCGAGACCGCCACTGTGCCGATCCCGCCGACTGTGACTGCAGCGACCGCGCCGATCCATGCGGCCATCACACCCGCACGGAATTCGCCGAGTTCGTTTGATGCGCCGATGAACACGCGGTTGACCGCGTTGACACGCCCGCGCACTTCGTCAGGTGTCCAGAGCTGCAGCAGCGTTTCGCGGATATAGACGCTCACCATGTCACATGCGCCCATCAGCACGAGTGCGAAGATCGACAGCGGCACCCAGGTCGAAAGCCCGAAAACAACCGTGAAGAACCCGAACGCCGCGACAAACCCGAACAGGATATGACCTGCCCTGTCGCGAACCGGAAACCTGGCAAGCCACAACGCCATGAGAATGGCACCCACACCCGGCGCTGACCTAAGCAGCCCGAGCCCCCACGGGCCGACATCGAGGATATCGCGGGCATAGACCGGCATCAACGCCACGGCACCGCCCAGCAAGACGGCAAAGAGATCAAGCGAAATGGCGCCGAGCACGATTTTCTCCCGCTTGATGAAGCTGAAACCGGCAAGCAGCACGGCAAAGCTCGTCTCCCGCGCATGGCTCTTTTGCGGCACTTTCCCGATCATCGTAACCAGTACGAATGCTCCCGCTATGAGGAGAGCGGCCACGCCATAAGCCACCATTCCGGCAATGCCGTAGAGCAGGCCGCCAAACACAGGACCCACAATATTGGCCGCCTGCCAGCCCATCGAGTTGATCGAAATCGCGTGCGCCAGCGCTTGCGGCGGCACCAGGTTTGGCGCCAGCGCATCGGATGCCGGATTGAAAAAGGCGCGCGCCACGCCGAGCACCACCAGAATGACGAATACTGGCGCAACGGAAGCCGGAGCCGAGACGGTAAATGCCAGAAGTCCGAGCGCGCACAAGAGCTCGAGACCGAGGCAAATCCCCATGATGAGGCGGCGGTTGAACTTGTCGGCCGCTAGGCCTGTTACCAGCACCAGCACCAGCGGCGGTACGAACTGGGCCAGCCCCACATAGCCGAGATACAGCGGATTGCGCGTGATGTCGTAGATTTCCCAGCCGACCGACACCGACATGATCTGAACCGCGAAGGATGCGGCCATGCTGGCCAACCAGTACAGCACGAAACCGCGATGCCTGAAGGCATTGGCGGAGGATTCGGGAGAGGCATTCATCTGCCGCCGAAGTGCCATGCACGGGGGCCAAAGTCAAAGTGGCTTTGGCGCAGGCATGCTATGAGCTAAGCACACGCGTCACACCCGTTTTGAAAGCCCCGGATGCTAGCTGCCCTCTTCGAAAACTATCGCGATCCGCTCGTGGTCGCCAGTGTTCCCGATCCCGCCTGCCCTGCCGATGGCGTCATCATAAGGGTCGGGGCCTGTGGCGTCTGCCGCTCCGATCATCATGCCTGGGCAGGTCTCGATCCCGATGTGGCGGTGCCGCATGTGCCGGGCCACGAATTTGCCGGAGTGGTTGTTGAAGCCGGGCGCGATTGCCGGCGCTGGCGGAGCGGCGACAGGGTGACAGCGCCCTTTATTCTCGCCTGTGGCGATTGTCCTGAATGCCGCGGCGGCGATCCCACCGTCTGCAATCAGCAGCACGTGGCGGGCTTTTCCTCCTGGGGTGCCTTCGCCGAACTCATTGCCGTGCCGCACGCTGATTTCAACCTGGTCCGTGTTCCCGGCAGTCTCGGCTTTGTTGAAGCGGCCGGCATGGGCTGCCGCGTCACCACCTCATTCCGCGCCCTGGTGGACCGGGCACAGCTGAAGCCCGGCGAGTGGCTGAGCGTACATGGCTGCGGCGGAGTGGGCCTCTCAGCCATAATGATCGGCGCGGCCATGGGGGCGCAGGTTCTTGCAGTCGATGTGAACGA
>JANMMJ010000131.1:0-1898 GCA_031373255.1 Hyphomicrobiales bacterium | reverse complement strand
GTGAGCTTTATGCCTTCACCCCGGATTACATGGAAGAGGCACGAGAAGTTGCTTTCTCCGATCCACAAGCCGCGCTCATCTCATTTCGCGACATTGCAAAACGCTACGCCCTGCCAATCCCAACAGATGACCGGGTTTGCTGTCTGGACTGCAGCCGGCTCATTCGTGGTCGGTGCGATGCCGCGAAGCTGGGGCTTATGAAAGATACACAAACCGAGTATTCCCCGGTTCCCGATGTCCCTCGCAACTGCGAACACTATTCCCCGATTAATCGACCTGGAGTGAAGACTCGATGAATGCTCAAGAACAACGAAACATGAAGGAAGCCCCGACCGACTACGCCACTGCGATTCTCGGCCCCAATAGCAGTGAAACGCCGGAATGGCAAAAGGCTCCCATTGTCGGCGAATCCTCGACTCCCGAATGGATGATGAACGCGCCTGTGGTAGGAGAGGCGCCTATGGAAATGCCCAGAGTTGGCGAATTCGCAACCGGCGTGAATGAGGGCATTGCAAACCTGCTCGGGCTTCCTGTGGATGTGGCGACGAACATCCTTAACCTTGGGATAGCGGCTTACGGAACCGCACGGACGGCAATGGGCAATCCGAATGCCGCTCCGGGCATTATCGAGAACCCCATAGGCGGCTCGGCATCAATCAAGGGTGCAATGTCGGATGTGGGGCTTATGCCGCGCCAAGGTGAAACGGACGGCGTTGGGAGGATCGTTCGGCGTATTGGGCAGGAAGTCGGCGCATCCGCCGTCCCTACGTCACGTATGGGGAGAGTGTCGGGCGCTCTAAAGGATGCGGCTTTCTCTGGCGTGACCGGAACTGCTGCTGGGCTAGGTCAGGAGATTGGCGGTACCGGCGGGGAGGCAATAGGTCAGTCTGCTGCGATGCTGGCGCCAGCCGCTGGGGCAGGCAGCGCTCGACTATTCATGCGTGGAGGCGAGACTGGCAGAAGGGCTGTAGAGCGCAACGCGGCCTCATTCGAAGCCGCTGGCACCTCTCCCACGGTGGGCCAGGCCACGGGCACCCGTGCCATTCAGGCCACCGAGAGCATGCTCGCCAAGATTCCCGGTGGAGCGGGACCGATCGCCAGGAAGGCGGAGACCCAAGGCGCAGAGGTTGGGGCGCGAGCTGGTGAGCTTCGTGAATCGCTGAGTACCGCCTATGGACCGGAAGCCTCGGGGCGGACCATCCGTGGCGGGATCGTGGGTAATGGTGGCTTCATCCAGCGCTTCAAGGCTGAGTGGCGAAACCTGGACGATGCGGTTCAGCAAAGGTTACCCAAAGATACCCGTGTCCAGGCCAGTGAGACCGTCACGGCACTGGATGAATTGACTGCGCCTATCCAAGGCGCCGAGAACCTTTCCCAATCGCTCATCAATCCGAAAGTCGCGGTTATCCGGGATCAACTTGCCAAGGATATCGAGGCAAACAACGGCGTACTTCCGTATTCCGCGCTCAAGAAGATCCGCACAAAGATAGGGGAACAGCTGAGTTCATCGGAACTCATTTCGGACGTTCCTAAAGGGCAGCTTAAGCGGCTGTACGGCGCGCTTTCGAAAGACATGGAAGCTGCTGCCGCTCAGGCTGGCCCTGAAGCCTTGCATGCCTACCGGCGCGCCAACCAGTTTTACGCCGCAGGAAGCAAGCGCATCGAGGACACGCTGCAGGATGTCCTGAACAAAGGAGAGCCCGAGAAAATATACGCCGCCGTTATGTCTGGCACACGCGAAGGCGCCACAACGATGCGGGCGGTAAAGCGAAGCCTGAACCCCGATGAATGGCGCGTGGTCTCGGCCACGGTGCTTGATCGCCTCGGTAAGGCCGCTCCTGGGAATCAGAACGATTTAGGGGACGTGTTCTCGCCGATTACCTTCTTGAGCAATTGGC
>JANMMJ010000102.1:0-8815 GCA_031373255.1 Hyphomicrobiales bacterium | reverse complement strand
GAAAGACTTCCGCAGGCTTACATTTGAGAAGTTTGGCCGCTGCCTTGGCCACCGCTGAAACGGTTGCCACACCCGCCTTCCCGGTAAAAGCGTTGGCATTCCCGGAATTTATGATGACGGCACGCGCCGAACCTGTCTTCAGGTTCTTCGCACACCAGTCGACCGGCGCCGAACGGGATTTGGACAGGGTGAACACACCGGCCACCCGGGTACCCGGATCGAGCACGGCCAGAAGCAGGTCTTTCCGGTTTTTGTATCGAATTCCAGCTTCGACAGCGGCCAGCCGCACACCGCCAATAGCTGGCAGTGCCGGAAGCGCCTCAGGCGCAAGCGGCGATCGCGGATGTCCAGCCATGTCCCCTCGCGATAAAATGCCTATTGCGGCAACTGAAGGTCCGATTTGCCGCCAGTGGCCCCGTCGACACCCTGGTCAGCCGTTGCCGGCCGCTTCTTTTCTAGCTCTTCAATGAGCTTGTTGAGTTCAGGGTCGAGAATTTCCACTTTTGCGGTCTTGCGGGTCTCATCGACCACTTGCTGCACTTTTTTGCGGACCAGGATGTTGCGGATCGCGTTCTTGACCTGATCGTAAGGCTGTGCCCCGCCGACCTTCCGGTCCTCAAGCTTGATGATGTGCCAGCCAAAATCCGTCTTTACCGGCGCCGAGACTTCACCCTTCTTCAGTTCGAAAGCGGCTTTGGAGAACTCAGCCACCATTTCCGGAGCTGTGAAATACCCGAGGTCCCCGCCGTACTCTTTAGATCCATCAAGGCTGTACTGCTTGGCGAGTTCCTCGAAATTCTCGCCCTTTGCGATTCGCGCTGCAATGTCCTTGGCTTCCTTCTCGGTGCCGACGAGGATGTGCCGCGCCCTGACCCGCTCTGTTTGCTGGACGCGAACCGCCTCTTGGTCGTAAGCCGCCTTGATTTCGTCCTCGGTGACCATCGGTTTGATCTTCTCGAAGAAAAATGCATCGCGCAGAGCCTTGGCCTGATAGAGCGCCAACCGCTTCTTGTAGTCGTCGGTTTCCGCGACCCCGTCCTTGACAGCGCGCTGGGCCAGGAGGTGGCGTTCAACCAGATAATTCACCACAAACGGATACCGCGCCTTGGGCGGCAGGTCGGGCAGGAGGCCAATAATGTCATCGGACGCCATCTGCGCCTCGCTGACCCGGATTTCATGGCCGTTGACGATGGCAATGACTTTGTCTTCGCCCGTAGCGGGGGCGTCCTGGGCAAACGTAACTGTGGCAAGGGGCAGCGCCAGCGCCGCGGCAATCAAAAATCTGTTAAACATCTGGACTTTCGGCATTCATTTCACCGTGATTTGCCGATTCGCGGAAAAAACGCTCTTCGTATCGGCAAGAGCGCTCCTTGGTCCTCAAATCCGGCAACAATAAGCCATATGGTACCACCGGATAACGAATCCGGAGCCATTTTTGTGCCGCACATTGGTCGGAAACGAACCAGGATTCAAGCCCCCGGGGGAGCGATCTCCCGCACAAGTTGCCGCACGGCGACACCTTGATTTTTCTTGGCCGTGCGCTCACTTCCTGACATTGCCCGGATCGACCAACTCCACTAGAACTCACCGGAAATGGGCCTGGCTTTGACCAAAAGCGGCTATTTGCCCGAAAGGATAATACCAAGATGCTAGGACTGCGCGCCATTGCGGGGAAGATTTTCGGCACCAGCAATGACCGGATGGTGGCCAAATTCAAGGGTCGGGTGGCTGAAATCAATGCCCTGGAAGACGAATTGGCGGGTCTGAGCGATGCCGACCTCCGCGCCCGCACGGCAAGGTTCAAGGAAGAGTTTGCCGCCGGCCGCACCCTCGATGAGCTTCTTGCCCCGGCTTTTGCCACCGTCCGGGAGGCCTCGAAACGCACCCTCGGTCTACGCCATTTCGATGTGCAGATGATCGGCGGAATCGTCCTTCACGAAGGCCGCATTTCGGAAATGAAGACCGGCGAAGGTAAAACACTCGTTGCCACACTGCCGGTTTATCTCAATGCCATCGCTGGCCGTGGCGTCCACGTCGTCACTGTCAATGATTACCTCGCCAAGCGCGACGCGGCCTGGATGGGCCAAGTCTATAGTTTTCTCGGGCTTACCACAGGCGTCATCGTTCATGGATTGAACGACCAGCAACGCCGGGAAATGTATGCTTGCGATGTGACTTACGGAACAAACAACGAATTGGGCTTCGACTACCTGCGCGACAACATGAAGTTTCACCTCGAGGAAATGGTCCAGCGTGGGCACAACTACGCCATCGTCGACGAGGTCGACTCCATCCTGATTGACGAAGCCAGAACACCACTGATCATCTCGGGCCCGCTCGACGATAAATCCGACCTCTACAATTCCATCGATATATATGTCCCAGCCCTTGTTCCCGAAGATTATGAACTTGATGAAAAGCAGCGCTCATGCACGCTGACCGAGAAGGGCAATGAACATCTCGAGCAGGTTCTTGGCGCCGCCGGCTTGTTGAAAGGGACAAACCTTTATGACGCCGAAAACGTCACCATCGTTCACCATGTGAACCAGGCCTTGCGCGCGCACAAACTTTTCCAGCGCGACAAGGATTATATCGTCAAGGACGACCAGGTCGTCATCATTGACGAGTTCACCGGCCGCATGATGCCGGGCCGCCGCTATTCCGAAGGGCTGCATCAGGCGCTGGAGGCGAAGGAACATGTCCAGATCCAGCCGGAGAACCAGACGCTCGCTTCGGTAACCTTCCAGAATTATTTCCGTCTCTACGAAAAACTCGCCGGCATGACCGGCACCGCGGCAACCGAAGCCGACGAGTTCATGGATATTTATCGGCTGGAGGTCGTCGAAATTCCAACCAACGTCACAGTCATGCGGAAGGACGACGACGACGAAGTCTATCGGACCGCTGGCGAAAAATACAATGCCATCATCGAAGTCATCAAGGACGCGTCCTCGCGCGGCCAGCCCAACCTGGTCGGCACCACTTCCATCGAAAAATCGGAGTTGCTGTCCGGGTTGCTGAAGCAAAGGGATATACCGCACAACGTTCTCAATGCCCGCTACCATGAGCAGGAAGCGCTGATCATCAGCCAGGCGGGCGTCGCCGGTGCTGTGACTATCGCAACAAACATGGCGGGCCGCGGAACCGACATCAAACTGGGCGGCAATCTGGAAATGCGGGTCGCGACTGAACTGGCCGAAATGCCTGAGGGTCCTGAACGTCAGGCCAGCATCAGCCGTATCAAGGATGAGATTGAGGCCAACAAGCAGAAGGTCATTGGCGCAGGCGGTCTGTTTGTGATCGGGACTGAGCGTCACGAGAGCCGGCGCATCGATAATCAGCTGCGTGGCCGTTCTGGCCGCCAGGGCGATCCCGGCCGCTCCCTGTTCTACCTTTCCCTCGAAGATGACCTCATGCGCATCTTTGGTTCGGAGCGCATGGATTCCATGCTGCAGAAACTTGGCCTGCAGGAAGGCGAAGCCATTGTTCATCCATGGATCAACAAGGCGCTCGAAAAGGCCCAGCAGAAAGTCGAAGCCCGCAACTTCGATATCCGCAAGAACCTTTTGAAGTTCGACAATGTCATGAACGATCAGCGCAAGGTCATCTTCGAACAGCGCATCAGCATCATGCGCGGCGAAGAGATCAGCGAGACAATCGATGACATGCGCCACCAGGTGATTGAGGATCTGGTCACCAAATTTATCCCTGAGAATGCCTACGCTGAGCAATGGAACGCCGCCGGCCTCCGCGAGCGCCTTCGCGAAACCACATCTCTCGACCTTCCGGTGGACGCGTGGGCCAAGGAAGAAGGCATTGCCGACGAGGAAATCCGCGAACGCGTCTTAAAGGCGGCAGACGAACTCTACGCCGCCAAACGTGAGCGTTACACGCCCGATATCATGCAGCAGGTGGAAAAGGCGGTACTGCTCCAGACCCTGGATCTCCTGTGGCGCGAGCATATTGTCACTGTTGAACATCTTCGCCAGGTGATTCACTTGCGGGGCTACGGCCAGCGCGATCCGCTCAACGAATACAAGACCGAGGGTTACAACCTCTTTGAAGCCATGGTGGCCAAGCTCCGGGAAATGGTGACCGGACAGATCATGCGGGTGGAAATCCAGACTCGTCCGCAGGGCGACATGCTCCCCGACGAAGATGATCTTCCATTCATGCAGGCCCATCACATCGATGCCACGACGGGCCGGGATGATGTTGGCGAGGGAGCGACATTTGGCCAGTCTGCGGCAACCGTCACGCAGCTCGCACCAGGCGGCAAGGAAAAGGTTGGACGCAACGATCCCTGCCCCTGTGGCTCAGGCAAAAAATACAAGCACTGTCACGGAGCGTTTGCCTGAGCTGAGCCTGCAGACAGGCTTCAGGCAGCACTCGCATAGGCCATGGCGCCCATCATGCCTGCATTCATGTGATAGATGTGATGGCAATGGAACGCCCAGGTTCCTGGATTTTCCGCGTCAAACATGATTGTCACCGACTGACCGGGTGGAACGAGAATCGTATCGCGCAAGGCACCATTCAGCCGGACGCCATCAATTGCCACAACCCTGAAATAGTGCCCGTGCAAATGCATCGGATGGGCCATGCCTGTCATATTGTGCAGGATGACTTCAATGCGCTCGCCATTGCGCACGGTGAAAAGTGTATCGTGCATCGAAGGCTTGCCATTGAAGCCCCATGAGTAGTCGGACTCACCGCCGGTCAGCATCACCACTTCAGTCCGCGTCACCGGCTCTTCACGTGGCACCGCAACGGACCGCAACCGCGCTTCCATTTCGAGATCAAGCGCGGGCGCGACGTCGCCATCGGTCGCTGCTCTCTCAATCGCGGCTCCCGGCGTCGCAATGATAATCCCGGATCGCGCAGTAACACCCTCGGCCTGGAAGAAAACTGGCCAGGCGCCACCTTCACTAGGCACGGTAATGCGGACGTCTGCGCGCTGGGCAATTGCCAGTGGGAAACGTTTGCCTTCAACCGGTCTTATCGTGTGACCGTCAACTGCAATCAGTTCAGCCTTGAGCGAACCCGTATCGATCCACATGTTGCTTGCAGCCGATCCATTGATAATGCGCAGTCTGATTTTCCGGTTTTTCTCCGCTGTAACGATCTCGGGATCATCAAGCGTGCGTTCATTGGCGAGATAGGCATCGTAACTGACATCGTTCAGCATTGATGCGGCCATCGCTTCTGCCCCGGCGCCTTGCCCGGAAGCACCCGTTTGGGAATGGCTCATGGTATGACCGGCGTGAAGACCTTTGCCGCTGCGAAGGTCCTCGAGTATCTCGGCGGGCTCGCGGAAGGTGAAATCATGCAGCATGACGACGTGTTCCTGTTCGTCGAACATGGGCTCAGCGGTCTCCCGGATAATCAGCGGCGCGGCCAGCAGCTTTTGCTCCTGCAAACCGACATGCGAATGCATCCAATGCGTTCCGGCAGTAAAGTTCTTGAAATCGTAGAGTGCGCTTTCACCCGGTGCGAGTGCCGGTCTCGGCATCATGGGCACGCCATCCATCTCTGTTGGCGGGCTTAGTCCATGCCAATGAATGAGCGAAGATTCAGTGAGTTCATTGGTGACTTCCACATGAAAGCGCTCGCCGACCACGCTGGAAATGCCATTGAAACCGCCCGGACCTTCAATGCCATAGACGTGCGCCGCCTTGCCATTGACCTCGATGACCCGTTTGCGCAGGGCAAGCTTGACAGGCTGCGTGCCTGCAAGTCCTGACGGGCAGTTGAGCAGGCCATAGCCGGCCAGCGCGCCGGCTCCCGCCAGCAAGCTCCGTCTCGTAATGCGGCTCATGCAAATCAGGCCTTTCTCAAAATCTGAGTTTGGACTTCTCGTCATTGATTATGGCGAAAAGGCGCCCTTGGATCACTCAAATAGAATTCAATTGCCGGAGTCGAAATTGACTGAATCACAACATCCGTGGGCGACAATTGGGAAAATTTGAATTGAATTGATCGCCTGCGAAGGAATCCGTCATGCGTTCCGTTGCCACGGCCCTGGGTCGCTTTCTTCCGGACGACGCTGGCGCAACCGCAATCGAATACGGTCTTATCGCAGCCGGCGTTGTTCTGGGCCTGGCTGTGCCGCTTGCCTATGTGGCGGAGCAAATGGACTTCACTTACGAAGTGATCATCGGCTACTTTGAATCGATCAACTGATCCTCAAAGACCACTGCCGATCTTGAGAAACTTCTCGCGCCGATGATCCCGGACGGCATCCAGTCCTATTGAACGAAAAGCCGCAAGCGCCGTCGAAATCGCGTCCGCAGCGGCAGTCATTGTATCCCCGGGGGCACGATGCGCCCCGCCTGTCGGTTCTGGTATGATCTCGTCAATAATTCCCAGCTTTTTCAAATCCTGCGCGGTAATTTTCATGGCACTTGCGGCATCCTGGGCCCGTGCCGGATCGCGCCACAGGATGGACGCGGCACCTTCCGGCGAAATGACACTATAGATGGCGTGTTCAAGCATCAAAACCGCGTTGGCAGTGGCGATGGCGATGGCCCCGCCTGAACCGCCCTCGCCAATGATGATGGTGATCAGAGGCACGCCGATGCCAAGACAACAGTCGGTGCAACGCGCAATAGCCTCTGCCTGCCCACGCGCTTCCGCATCGATTCCGGGATAAGCACCGGCCGTATCGACGATGGTGAGAACCGGCAATCCAAACTTCTCGGCCATCTCCATCAGTCGCACGGCCTTGCGATAGCCTTCCGGCCGGGCCATGCCAAAATTGTGCTTGAGGCGGCTTTGCGTGTCCGAGCCCTTTTCCTGCCCGAGCACCATGATCGACTCGCCGCGAAAACGGCCCAGCCCGCCCACCACGGCGAGGTCTTCGCCGAACTTGCGGTCACCCGCGAGCGGTGTGAAATCCGTGATCAAGGCATCAATGTAATCAAGCGTATGGGGACGTTCCGGATGGCGCGCCACCTGAGCCTTCTGCCATGGCGTCAATGACTGATAAAGATCGGCAAGATTCTTCGCCGCTTTCTTCTCCAGCGACTTAACCTCATCTCCGATGGAGACAGTTGGGTCGTTCGCTGCCAGGGCTTTTAACTCGGCAATCTTGCCTTCAAGTTCGGCCACCGGCGCTTCGAAATCGAGAAAGGAAAGCATTATCCCTCGGGTCTTGACGCCTCGCGGCGGAAATTTCGCGCAAAGTGGCGATACGTTTCGCCCATGTCAACCGCGCTTTGCCAGCGGATGGTGCTTCTCCAGCGTTTGCCGCAGCCGTTCGCTCTGCACATGAGTATAGATCTGGGTGGTCGAAATATCGGCATGACCCAGCATTTGCTGTACCGCGCGCAAGTCCGCACCACCTTCAAGAAGATGGGTGGCAAAAGCGTGCCGAAGCACGTGGGGGGAAACCTTCTCGGAATCGAGTCCCGCCTCGCGCGCCAGTGACTTGAGTTCCAGCGCAAAATGCTGCCGCGTCAGGTGCCCCGTGTGGCCATGTGAAGGGAAAAGCCATTTCGGTTCGCACTTTGCCGTTTCCGACAGTACTTTCACATAATTGGCGATCTGCTTCTGCGCCGGGCCTGAAAGCGGCACCAACCGCTCTCGCCCGCCTTTGCCTTTGATCAGGAGAAAGCGGTCGTCCGTCAGGGCGGCGCGAAAACTGAGCCCGACAAGTTCGCTGACCCGGAGGCCGGTTGCGTAAAGCAATTCCAGAAGGCACAGCATGCGGGTTGTCCTGAGCCTAGCACCACCCTTGGCCCGCACAGCATGCTTGGCTGCCGTATCGAGCAAGGCTGTGATCTCCGCCTGCGACATGATTTTGGGCAAGGGACGGCCCTTGCGCGGGCTTGCAACAATGCTGGATGGATTGTCCCGGGAAATCCCTTCGCCGTGAAGAAACCGGTGAAATTGCCTGACAGCAGATAGCCGCCGGGACGCCGTTGTCCGGGCCAATCCCATGCCCTCGAGATGCGCCAGATAGGCCCTGATATGGCCGCTCTCCGGTGCTGTGAGGGGAACCCCTTGGGATTTCAGGAAAGCGGCATAATCGGCAATATCGCGGTTGTAAGCGTCCAAAGTGTTTGCCGCAGCACCACGCTCCGCGCTGAGCATCTCGATGAAGCGTTCAATGACCCCGTGATCCCTGGGGCCTGGCGGAGACTCATTGTTGGCGGATTTTCTCATGCGGCAGTTGTTTCACAATCTCCGTGGGCTCCGGCGGAAACGAAGCGAGGCCCCATGCGCCGGCGTAAACCGCCCCACACAAGCATGCGAGAATTAACAGAAACCGAAGACTGTCAGGCACCTGAGCGCGACTCCCTGAATGCGAAGCACATTTTGCCCGGTTTGCGCTCTCGCGCCAACCCTAAAGGGAAAAGCTTTGCGGGGATTGAACTTAGACGATACAAGGGCGCAAATTGTAGAACATTAGACAAAACGATGGCGCGCCGCTCCCTTGCCAAGGAATCTGAAACAATCCGCCAGAAGCTGGATGGACGCGCCATCGTTCTGG
Source organism: Hyphomicrobiales bacterium (assembly GCA_031373255.1). Lineage (GTDB taxonomy): Bacteria > Pseudomonadota > Alphaproteobacteria > Rhizobiales > Aestuariivirgaceae > JANMMJ01. The sequence continues at coordinate 321 of JANMMJ010000102.1, read as the reverse complement.
TTGGCTTGATGGGGGCTGGTAAGACAACGGTCGGCCGCAGGCTTGCCGAAAGGCTGGATGTGCCGTTTGTCGACGCCGACTATGAAATTGAACAGGCGGCAGGCAAGACGATCCCCGAGATATTCCATGATCACGGTGAACCCTATTTTCGCGAAGGCGAGCGAAAGGTCATCGCACGCCTTTTGGGGGCAGGTCCGCAGGTCCTGGCGACAGGCGGCGGTGCGTTCATGAACGAGGAAACGCGTCAGAATGTACGGTCAGGGGGAATCTCCATATGGCTTCGCGCCGACCTTCCCCTGCTGATGAAACGAGTAAGAAAAC
>JANMMJ010000091.1:0-6322 GCA_031373255.1 Hyphomicrobiales bacterium | reverse complement strand
TTCGCCCCGCTCATAGATGGCGATCGACGATTCGAGATCGACCTTGCCGGATTCGAGCTTTTCGACAATGCTCTCCAGTTCGGCCAGCGCCTTTTCGAAGCTCATCGCCGCTATGTCGTCGCTCATTGTCCGTCGTCCTCGATTTCGCTGCCATGCATGAGGGCCAGCACATGGGCGCCAGCGCACGACGCCAGCGCCTCCAAGTCATAGCCGCCTTCCAGCACCGAAACAACGCGTCCGCCCGCATGGGTTTCGGCGATGTCCATGATTTCGAGCGTGGCCCAGATGAAATCCTGTTCGGTGAGTTCAAGGCTGCCGAGCGGATCGGCATGATGCGCGTCGAAACCGGCCGAGATCACCACGAACTCCGGCGCGAAAGCGTCAAGTGCTGGCAGGATCACCGTCTGCATCGCCTCGCGGAATTGCGCGCCGCCATCGCCCGCTCGGAGCGGCGCATTGAAGATGTTGCCGGCCCCGGTCTCCGAGGGCGAACCCGACCCCGGATAGAGCGGCATCTGGTGCGTCGAGCCATAGAACAGGTCTGCATCGGACCAGAAGATTTCCTGCGTGCCATTGCCATGGTGCACGTCGAAATCGACGACCGCCACGCGTTCAATACCGTGCCGGGCCCGCGCATAAAGGGCGGCGATGGCGGCGTTGTTGAAAAAGCAGAATCCCATGGCGCGCCGCGATTCGGCATGATGCCCCGGAGGGCGCATGGCGCAGAACGCATTCTGCGCCTCGCCCGCGAACACAGCGTCCGTGGCGGCGGTGGCGGCACCCACGCCACGGAGGATGGCTTCGAGCGAGCCCGGCGACATGAAGGTGTCTGAGTCGATCCGGTCCCAGCCGGCCTCCGGAGCACCGCCCCGGATCAGATCGATATAGTCTTCCGGATGCGCCAGCAGGATATCTTCCGGGCGTCCCAGCGGCGCCTCGCGCCGGAGTGTGTCGTGGAACGCCTCTTCGGCCAGTCTTTGGTGAACCGCACTGATCCTGGCCACGCACTCGGGATGGCCGGGCGGTGTCACATGCCGGAGACTGGCGGGATGGCTGAGGATCAGCGTGCTCATGTCTGCGCCTTGAGGCTCGCCGGTGCCGGAGAACTGGCGGGCACGAAGAAATCGGGCTCAAGGTCGAAAGCCGGATCGACCCGATACTGGTCGAAATCGCTGACTCCTTCGCCAGCGAGGAACGTATCGTCGATAAGGAAGTTTCCGGAGAAGGAGGTGCCCTTCTCGAAGATGCGGAGTGCCGCATCGGCCATGATCTCCGGACTGCGCGACCGCCGCATCATCTCGTCGCCGCCGACGATGTTGCGGATCGCCGCCGTGGCAATCGTGGTCCGCGGCCACAGGCAATTCACCGCCATGCGGCCGCGGAATTCCTCGGCAAGGCCCAGCGCCACCAGGCTCATGTTGTACTTGGCGATGCTGTAGGCCACATGCGGCGCAAACCACCTGGGCGCCAGATCGAGCGGCGGCGAAATCATCAGGATATGCGGGTTTTCGCTCTTCAGGAGATGCGGCAGGCACAGCTTCGACACCAGGAATGTGCCGCGCCCGTTCACTCCGTGCATGAGATCGTAGCGCTTCATTTCGGTATCGAGTGTTGCCGTCAGCGCAATTGCCGAGGCATTGTTGATGCAGATGTCGATGCCGCCGAATTGCTGTACCGTGCGGGCCACGGCATCGCTCACCTGCGCCTCGTCACGGACATCGCAGGCCAGCGCCAGCCCATGCCCGCCCGTGGTGTCGACGGCGGCAGCCGCGTCATGGATGGTACCCGGCAGCCTGGGATGGGGGCTCGCTGTCTTGGCAGCAATGGCGACATTGGCCCCGAGGCGCGCAGCCTTGAGCGCGATCGCCAGCCCGATGCCGCGTGAGGCGCCCGTGATGAAGATGGTTTTTCCGGCAACTGTCATGCTGCTATAGAGCCCGCATGACTGCATCCGTCAACATCGCCGCCGCCGTGGCCGCATTGGAGCGGGGCGAACTCGTCGCCTTCCCGACCGAGACCGTTTACGGCCTGGGTGCCGATGCCACCAATGACCAGGCAGTGGCGCGGGTCTATGAAGCCAAGGGCCGCCCCAGTTTCAATCCGCTGATCAGCCATGTGTCCGGCCTGGCCGCCGCCGAAGCCTTGGGCATATTCTCCGCCGGGGCACGCGAGCTTGCCGATGCCTTCTGGCCGGGGCCTTTGACGATTGTCGTGCCGCGCACGCCGCAATGCCCGGTCTCGCTGCTCGCCTCTGCCGGACTGCCGAGCATTGCGCTGCGGGTTCCCCGCCATCCGGTGGCACTTCAACTTCTCACAGCTTTTGGCCGCCCGGTCGTGGCTCCCAGCGCCAATATGTCCGGCCGCACCTCGCCCACCACCGCGGCACATGTCCACGCAGCACTTGGCGGCAAGGTTGCCATGCTACTTGATGGCGGACCCTGCGCCGTCGGGCTGGAATCAACCGTCGTCAGCTTCCTTGACGGCGAGCCCGCCATCCTGCGCCCCGGCGGCGTCGCGCGTGAAGAGATTGCCCGCTCCCTTGGCAGCACCATCAGCGAAACGGCGAAAGCCGCGAGCCCGCATGCCCCCGGCCAGCTCGAAAGCCACTACGCGCCAAGGGCCAGGCTCCGTCTCAATGTCACGAAGCCTGCGCTGGGCGAGGCCTATCTGGGCTTTGGCACCCATGGCGGGGATTTCAACCTGTCGCCAGGCGGCAATCTCGTGGAGGCTGCGGCCAACCTGTTCCGCCTGTTGCATGATCTCGATGCACTCGGACACGCGGCCATTGCCGTGGCCCCCATTCCCGTGACAGGCTTGGGCGAAGCCATCAACGATCGCCTGTCACGCGCTGCCGCCTCTAGGCCAACCTCATGATGCCATCTCCCGAAACGCTCGACCGGCTGGCCGCGGTGACCGGTGAGAAACACGTCATTCGCAGCGAAGCCGACATGCAGCCTTACTTGCACGAATGGCGCGAGCTTTGGGTCGGGCATAGCCCGATGGTGCTGCGCCCCGGCAGCACCGAAGAAGTTTCGAAAATCCTTTCCATCTGCCATGAAACCCGCACCGCCGTGGTTCCCCAGAGTGGCAATACCGGACTTGTCGGCGGGCAGATTCCCTTTGGCGAGGAAATCGTCCTGTCGCTCGACCGCATGACCAGGATCAGGAATGTCGATGCGCGCGACAATTCCATCACCGTCGATGCCGGTGTCATTCTCAAGAATATACAGGATGCAGCTGAAGCCGCCGATCGTTTCTTTCCGCTGAGCCTTGCGTCCGAAGGCTCGTGCCGCATTGGCGGCAATCTATCAACCAACGCCGGCGGCCTCGGCGTCATCGCCTATGGCAACACCCGCGAACTTTGTCTGGGCCTCGAGGTCGTGCTGGCCGATGGGCGCATCTGGAATGGCCTGAAGCGCCTGCGCAAGGACAATACCGGCTATGACATGAAGAACCTTTTCATCGGCGCTGAAGGTACGCTCGGCATCATTACCGGCGCGGTGATGAAGCTTTTTCCGCGGCCCACCGATCGGGCCACCGGATTTGTGGCGCTTCCTTCGCCCGCAGCAGCCGTCGAGCTTCTGCTGCTGGCCCAGGCCAGGAGCGGCGGCCGGGTAGCGGCAATCGAGATACTGCCGCGCAACGGATTTGCGTTCACCTTGAAGCATTTCGCTATTCGCGATCCATTTGCCGGGGCAGCCCCCTGGTATATCCTGCTGGAACTGTCGGGCTCGGGCGATCTCTCTGCATTGCTCACCGACCTCCTCGCCGAAGCTGCGGAGAAAGGTCTGGTCATCGACGCAACCATTGCACAGTCCGAAGCCCAGCGTGAAGACATCTGGCGCATCCGGGAAGCCATCGTCGATGTCCAGAAGCGCGAAGGCGGCTCGATCAAGCATGACGTATCGGTGCCGGTCTCCGCCATACCGGATCTCATCACGCGAGGCACCAAAGCCATTCTCGACTATATGCCTGAGGCGCGGCCCATGCCCTTCGGCCATATTGGCGACGGCAACCTGCACTTCAACGTGTCGCAGCCCGTTGGCATGGACAAGCAGGCGTTTCTCGACAGCTGGGAAGAGATGGGGGAGCGTCTTTACGCCGTCGTGCTCGAACTCGGCGGATCGATCAGCGCCGAACACGGCATCGGCCGCCTGAAGCGCGACAAGATGAAGAAGATCAAATCCCCCGTCGAATTGCAGATGATGCAACAGCTGAAAGCGCTGTTCGATCCGCTCGGCATCCTCAATCCGCACAAGGTACTGCCCGAATGAAGATCAGGCCGATGCTCGATGGTGACATTGAAGCGATCGTCGCCCTGTGGACACGCTGCGGCCTGACCAGGCCATGGAACGACCCGCACAATGACCTGCGCTTTGCCCGGGGGAAAACCAATTCGGAAGTCCTCGTGGGCGAGGCGGAGGGGCGCGTCCTGGCTTCGGTGATGGTTGGGCACGATGGTCACCGCGGCGCACTCTACTATCTCGCGGTCGAGCCCGGCGAGCAGCGCCACGGCCTGGGCCGCGCCATTGTTGGCGCAGCCGATGACTGGCTGCGCAAGCGCGGCGTCTGGAAGGTCAATATTCTCATTCGCGATGGCAACGCCGGCGTCCGCAGCTTTTATGAGAAGCTGGGTTATGAGGTGAACGAGGCATTCTCGATGGGCCGATGGCTGCAATGAGACAGTGGAAAACTTTGGATTATCCACAGCTTAAACATTCTGTTGAAAACCCGTTCAGTCCGGAATCGTGATTTTTCGGCCTAGATTCATGCGCTTGATTTGAGCGTAGCAGTCTAAACCGCAAATTTACCCAACGGCGGCGAATCAATTGGGGATTCCCGCATGGTTAAAACTTCCTTAATGTCGGAAAAGCCTTGATTCGGTAGCGCAATTTCTGGTTTGCGCCCTTCCGCTCACGGTGGGTGAGTATGCGGTTCGGGTCCCGAGCGGGATCAATACCTGAGAGCGTAAAAAATAGAAATCGACGTGTGTCGCGGGGTTCAGTGCGGCACACAGCGGAGAGCTATTGTTGGTAGGGGGTAGGGTAAAACCGGGCAAGAAATTGCGGTCGGTGCGAAAGCATCTTGACCGGGGCGCCCGGATTCTGGGTGCCCTGCTTTTCAGCCTGTTCTGTCTCGCGACGGTCGCCGCCGCCGACACGCTCGATTGGTCGGCACAGACAACGACTGACCTTCTTGCCACCAATCATGTGGCAACCTTCGGTACCCTCACGGTAACGACATCCGGCGCCGCCGCCGGCTCTGCCAGCGCACGGTCCATCGGTGTTGCACCTGCAACGACGCGTGGCACTCTCGTTGGCGTTGTCGACTCGCAGATAAACGCCAACACCGACAACGGTTCGGTCATCAACACCACGACGTTCACGTTCAACGAACCGGTCTACAATCTATCCTTTACCATTGCCGATATCGATGGGTCGGCCGGTTCCTGGAACGATATCATCCAGCTGTCGCCGGTGCCGACCAGCGCCACTTTCATCGGCCCCAACGTCACCTACAATGCCGGCACCGGCCGGGCGACCAACAATGGCAATTCGGTAGCAAACAGCAGTACTGACGGCAACCTGACATTGATTTTCGCTGGTCCGGTGTCGGTGGTTTCGGTCCAGTTCATTGCCGGCGCCGTTTCGGGCGGCAATGATCCCGACAACCAGCTGATCGGCATCGGCGACCTGACGTTCACCCAGTCGCCAAAGGTCTTCGTCACCAAGATCTCGAACGGCGGCACCGGCACCTTTGCCTTCACTGGCACCAACGGTATTGCCGCCCATAACATCGTCACCGCAACCTCGGGCGTCGGAGTAGTCGGCGCCAAGCAGGTTCTGACCACGCCATCGACCGCCACCACGGTAACCGAGGGGGCGCCGCCGGCGGGGTTTGCGCTGACGGCGATCAGCTGCTCGGGGCTGGGAACGGGCGGTACGGCCACGCCCAATCTCGGCACAAGGTCTGTCGCACTCGATGCAGCGGCAACAGCGCTCGGCTCGACTATCGCCTGTACCTTCACCAACACCCGCCTGCCGACGGTAACGCTCAGCAAGATATCGAATGGCGGTACCGGCACCTTCGCCTTCAGCGGCGACAATGGCTACACCGGCCACAACATCGTGACAGCCACATCGGGCGTGGCGGTGGCAGGCCCCACCAACACACTGACCGCGGCTTCGACGGCGACGACGCTGACCGAGGGTGCACCGCCTGCCGGCTTTGCGCTGACTGCCATCAGCTGCTCGGGGCTGGGCACCGGCGGTACGGCGACGCCCAATCTCGGCACAAGGTCTGTCGCGCTCGATGCGGCGGC
>JANMMJ010000066.1:0-2590 GCA_031373255.1 Hyphomicrobiales bacterium | reverse complement strand
CGCGGGAGGCAATCAGCCAATCGCAAGGACTGGATGCTAACCGATCACCTTTCGATGAAACTGGCGGACATCGTATCGAAGGAGAACTTATTCGTCCTCTATCGGCGCTGGATTCTTGACGCAAAACCCTTTGCAAGCATTGAAGCGGAACTGGAAGCAATCTCAAAATCCGCCAGCGTCGAACGGCGCATCTTCGAGCGGGACAAAAACGATTCAATCGGGCGCTTCGGCCTGTTCGCAGAAGCTTTCGATGTTACAACGGTTTTTCCATTGGTGGTTTATTTGGCAACTGAGGGCAACGACGACGACCAGCTCGATGCAGCTCTCGCCATGCTGGAAAGTTTCATTCTGCGCCGCGACATTTGCGGCCTTCCAAACAAGAACTACAACAAGTTCTTCGTGAGCACCGTCGCCCATTTGCGTGCTGCGGCTGGTAGCAAGGTGGATGCCTTACACACATGGCTTGCGTCCCGCGCGTCCGACCTGGATCGTTGGCCAGATGACGAGGAATGGCGGCGTGGATGGCTAGGCCGGGACCAATACAAGTCTGCCCGCCAGCCGCGCCTGCGCTACCTCTTCGAACATATCGAACAGCGCAAGCGAACTTCGTTGAACGAGGACATCGAGATCAAGTCCGCACTCACCATCGAACATATCATGCCCCAGCAGTGGCGCATCCACTGGCCGGTGCCTGGGTTCGATCACCTTGATGAAGACGAGATAGACGCTGAACAGATGACAGCCGAAATGCATCGCAGCGGCTGCATCAACAAGCTTGGCAACCTCACGCTAATTACCCAGCCGCTCAACTCGTCGGTTTCGCACGGTCCCTTCTCCGTGAAGATGCCCGCTCTACGCGCCTATTCCAGCCTGGCGCTCAACCGTGAACTGGAGGAATTCGATCAATGGGATGAAACCTCCGTGGCAAGGCGGGGAAACACCCTTTTCGACGTCGCGGGCAAGGATTGGCTTCCGCCTTCGTCGGGGCTGTAAAGAGGGATTACGGTGATGGTGTGGACGAAATTACGGTGCATAAATCCCCAAACTCTGCCTCTAACGCCCGCCAACGCCCGCCCTCTATGCCACCTTCCTGATCCGCTCCACCCCCAGCTCCCCCTCACGCAGCCGGGCCTGCGCCAGGTCGAAGCCCGCCTGCATCCGCAGCAGGGTATCGGCAGCGATGCCGAAGGCCTGCTCGAACCGCAGAGCCATCGTGGCACTCAGGCCGGCGTGGCCGTTCAGGAGCACGCTCATGTTCTGGCGGCTGACCCCAAGGTGCGCGGCGACTTCGGTCACGGTCATGCCGAAGTGTTCGAGATAGTTGCGCTTCAGCCAGGGGCCGGGATGGACGAACAGCGCGGGGTGCATCTTCAAAGCCATCAGTGATAGTCCTCCAGATCGAGTTCGGCGATCGTGTGATCGTCGAGCCTCCTGAATGTCAGCCGCCAGTTGCGCGTGACCGTCATCGCGCAATTGCCCTTGCGATCGCCGGTCAGCGCATGGAAACCGAAGTTCGGTGGCTCGGCCAGGTGCTCGAAATCGGCAGCGGCCACGATGAAGGCCAGCATGTCGATCAGCCGTTCGGGCTCAATGATGCCCTTGCTCCGGCCATCCAGGAAAAGACGCCGCAGCGCCTTGTGCCGGATGCTTTCGATGTCCATGTACCGTCATGTATCGCATGACGGTTGGATTGTCAACCAGGTGCGTATTTGGAGTCAATTGGCCGCATTGTCTGCCTCCCGCCCCCCACTTTCCTACACCCCCCCATCCATGCCAAACTCGCGCCACTGAGGCCCCTCGCTGGCCCACGCTCTTTGACCCCGTGAAGCCCTTCTTCGAACCCGTGCCCCGCCAAGGCGCGGGTTTTGCCGCATCTGGGCTGGCGAGAGTTTCGCCAGAACATTGACGCGATGCCCTCCACGGGTAAACTTCGTGAAGTTCCATATTGTGAATTGTCATTATACAATTTATAATCAATGAGTTGATACTCGAAATCCAGTCCGGCAGCGGCGTGAACTTGCTTCGTCCCGCCGTTCCCAGTGAAAATTGGCGGCCTGCCCGGTGCCTGATAACCCCCCAACGCCGCCAAAACTCCCCATTGCGCCGCGCCGCCGGTCCTGTAGAAATATCCGCAACAATCAGAATCACAAATCCGAGAGGTGAGAAAGTGCTGAAATCTGCCGATGGCGGCCTGCGTGCCGTGCCGTTCCCGATCGACGATCCCGAGCGCATCCCGGTCCAGCGCTATTTCGACGAAGAGTTCTACCAGATGGAACTCGATCACGTCTGGCCGCATGTCTGGCAGAATGCCTGCCGCCTCGAACAGGTGGCCGAACTCGGCGACTGGATCGAATACCACAATGTAGGCCGCTCGGTGATCATCGTCAACACCTCGGGCGGCATCAAGGCCTTCCACAACGCCTGCCGCCACCGCGGCGTGCCGCTCACCGGCAACCGCGAGTTTCCCTCGGGCACTTGCGCCAAGGCCGGTTTCGTCTGCCCGTTTCATGGCTGGCGCTGGAACATGGATGGCGAGAACACCCTGGTCTATGGCAAGCATCTGTTTTCCGAACGCCAGGTGCAGGGCGAG
>JANMMJ010000062.1:0-1815 GCA_031373255.1 Hyphomicrobiales bacterium | reverse complement strand
GGACTGTCGGCAAAGACGTGAATGCGGGGAACAACTATGGCAGTAGCACGCCTTCGGCTGGCGCGGCTGAACCGCTGGCGCGTATCGAACAGCTGAAACGGGATCTGTCCGCCGCCCTTTCCCGCGAAAGCAAGCCCCTTGGGCATCGGACGGGCCGGAGCGGGTTTTACCTTGAGCCCGCGCGCCGCAATGGCAATCAGGCGGCGCACCGCCGATTCCGTTGGGAGCAACATCCGCGATACCGCGCGGTAGAGAGACGGCGGAAGCAGTACCGCCATGCTGCCTGTTCCCATTTCCACCATGGCGATAAGCATCGCCACGATGCGGGTGAGTGCTGCCTGATTTCTCTCGATGACGTTGGCCCAGTCCATGTGTCCGTTAAATTCCTTCTATTGGACGAATAGAACATAATAGGAACATATGTCAAGAGCCTTCGCCTGAGCGATGACCGGCCATGGAGAATGGAGGGCGGTGGCGCGGCACAAATGGGGTAGCAGTTCAGATAAATCTCCATGGCCGCCCTGCGAGGCGGCCCCATCCATCTATCACGTTGCACGATGGATGGCCGGGTCGACGACCGGCCATGGAGAATGGAGGACGGTGGTGCCGCGCGCCACTTTCATGGCCGCTCTCCTCGCCAGCCGTCTGTTTAAACGCAATCGCGCTTGAATGACCGCTTGAACGACCTTTCAAGGAACGGGCGGCCGCGCTCGAAGGTCCTGACATGGCCCTCCATATGGAAGTGCGTACGATCGGACGTCATGGATACCTCGGTTTCGACGCGCGCATCCCAATCACCCCGCTTGTAGTGGACAGTGGTTCCCACCAGCGACCTGGGGCTTTCGCGGCCGCTCCGGCTAACGGCAAAGTCCTTTAGCTTGGTGAGGCTGATTTCGGTGCCAATATCGTCGATGACATAGGTTCCGTCATTGCGGCGAATGGTGAAATTCACGCGCTGCTTCTCAATATCGAGGATAACGTGGCGTGTCTCTGCGCCGGAATCCTTGATCGTCAGGCTGGCCGGCTTCGCCTTTTGCACGGGCGCAAACTTGACCCTGGCCAGGTTCGCTTCGGACGTGAGCCTTGGCAACTCCACATATGAATGCCGTGGGTCGATGGTGACGGTCGCCGGTTCCGGCGAGGGCCAGGCGATGGGCCAATAGCTGGTGGAAACGGCGATGCGAAGGCTGGCGCCCGCTGGAACTGTCTGGGCGATCTCATTAAGTTCTATTGTCACATCATAGAACTGGCCTGGCTTCAGGGGCTTGGGTTTTTCGTGACTCTCGCGATGGGCGAGATTGAGAAGCCCATAGGTTATGCGCTCGACCTTGCCGTCGGCGTGCACGGCATTCAGGCGCACGGCCACCTGGGCCTGGGGTTTATCGGCGGCAACGCGAAGGTGCACATAGCTCCGGCCGACCAGCGAAAATGGTTTTTTCAGCGGCGGGGCATCGAAGCACAGGGATTGGACATCATCTTCGCGCTGGTCAATGGCCAGTTCCGGAGCGATCTTGCCGAGCCCATACGCACACCATTCTCCCGACGTGAGGCCGGTCGACATGATGGAACAAATTGAGCGGGGTTTCGCCCTGGAGGGGGCCGAGAGAAGCGTGCCGTCGCCGAGATGGAACCTGGCGGGTTTGATGTTCTTCGAGGGCCAGCCGGGCAAACCAATCCAATGGCCTTTCCTCGCGTCAAAGTGCGGCTGAGGCGCTTCGCTTTCCTGGAGCCAGAGACGCAGCGGTGGATCTTTCTCGACTCCGGTGTTCCTGCCCTTCAGCCATTTGTCCCACCAGCGATTGCATTCCTGGAGAA
>JANMMJ010000238.1:0-3592 GCA_031373255.1 Hyphomicrobiales bacterium | reverse complement strand
ATGGACTTCAAGGTCGCCGGCACTTCGGAAGGCATCACCTCGCTGCAGATGGATATCAAGATCACCGGCATCACCGAGGAGATCATGAAGATCGCCCTGTGGCAGGCCAAGGATGGCCGTCTCCACATTCTCGGCAAGATGGCGGAAGCCCTCGAAAAGGCCCGTCCCGGCCTTGGCGAGCACGCGCCCCGCATCGAAGTGATCAACATCCCGACCGACAAGATCCGCGAAGTGATCGGAACCGGCGGCAAGGTCATCCGCGAGTTCGTCGAGAAGACCGGCGCCAAGATCGACATCCAGGACGATGGCACCGTCAAGGTCGCTTCGTCGTCCGGAACCGCCATCGAAGCCGCCATGAAGTGGATCAAGTCGATCGTGTCGGAGCCGGAAATCGGTGAGGTCTATGAAGGCAAGGTCGTCAAGGTTGTCGATTTCGGCGCCTTCGTGAACTTTTTCGGCGCCCGCGATGGCCTCGTCCACGTCTCCGAGCTGGCGCCACGCCGCGTCAACAAGGTCAGCGATGTCGTCAACGAGGGCGACATCGTCAAGGTCAAGCTGATCGGCTTCGACAACCGCGGCAAGGTCCGCCTGTCGATGAAGGTCGTCGACCAGGCCACCGGCGAGGATCTCTCCAAGCGCCAGGGCGAAGATGCCCCGGCTGAAATGGAACAGACGGCCGACGCCGAGTAAATCCTCAGCCAACTGACGAATTGGGGCGCGGCCAGCAATGTCCGCGCCTTTTCAGTTGAAAAAGTGCTCGTTGACTGCGCTTTGAACGCAACTTCCCGCCAATGGATCGGCTCTGTCGGGTAATCACGTCTGCTTACGAAAATAGGTGAGGCTGCTCAATGTTTCGCCATCCTTCTCAAACCGCCCAACGATCCATTCGTCAGGCCGCTCGCGAAAGACATCAAAGACAAGAATGCCGAATATCTTTGCGGCCAGTCCAAAATCTAGCTTCGCTGCCTTCTCGTAAATCGGCATGAAGGGTGTGCCCTCCCAATAGCGTCCGGGCATCCATCCTGCAGTGTGAATTTCATTACCCTCAATCATCGAACTTAGTTGGTCTCGAACTGTGCGGTTTTCAGCGACCGTCATTCGCCGTAGTAGCCCCAAGGTCTCCGGATAAGGAGTCTTGGCTATCTTCCTTCCATCTAGTCTGTAAAGCATTGGAGCCTTTCTCCATCTTATCAGTTGCGACAGCACGTCGCCGTGGAATGATTGAGAGAACTTCCGCGTCAATCCCACTCCCGCAGTATTTCTGAACGCCGAATGGCGAGAAACCTCTCCGCGTCACTCCGATACTTCTCCAATGCCGCCACCATCTTGCTAACTCTGCGAGCAAGCAGGTGGTCAATTCGGCTATCTTTATCGTCACCATAGAAGTTATCCTCAATTGCGCTGGCAATGCTCCCGCTTGGCGCATCAGTTTTGCCCCAAGCGCGGGAAAATTGCGAAGCTGGCTTCATGTCTTCAAAGCCGCCCTGCCCAATAGTGACATCCCAGTCGGTGACGGCGAGAAATGTTTCGCAGGAATTTGGGGAAACAAGTTCGATGTGCGAGCTACAAAACGGGCTTGGCGCCTCGCCCAGCCGTTCATTCTCTTCTTCTGAAATCAGATACCGGATCTTCCGGCCGTATTGGTCCTCGCTCGCATTCACTAGGTCCCAGAGTCCAAATCGCGGGAGGCCAAACTGAAGGCACTCGAACTCTCCCAATTCCGGGAGGCTGGCTGAAAAACTTGTCGATGTCTCTATGATAAAGCACAATTCAATAGAATTGCCGGGACCAATGGGCGCAAAACCCAGACAAATATCCCGATACGTGTAGACATAACCAATGCCGTCAAAGATTTCGGCGGGGGACATACCATCTTCAAAGTTGTCCGAGATGTTCGCGATTGCGAACTTCGCCTCGTACTGGCCGATATCTCGAAAAAAGAGCGGTATAGCAGGCGCGAACTTCGTGACGCTTCCGCCTATTTCCCATTCGCCAACACTAATAAATTGAGGCAATGAAACAAATGGAGAGTACATTTCGTGGAAAGCATTTTTCTCATCGTCGAATGCGATGTTCCTGGTTGCAAGATACTTGAAATAGTCAGAGAGGTTATGCTTGTTGGCGATCTTGCGGCCGAGTTTCGTTAGAAAGTCTGAAAGCTCGTAGCTGAATTCATTCGTGACGGTGACGGTCGAGCCATCCCCATCCATCGCGACATCGTATTGGGATCCTGCCACCAGGGCTAACAGGTACTGGTCTTTCGACACATTGGCGATTTCTGCCGCTTTTTCGGCCAACCGAACGTACTTGGAAGCGGTCTTGGTGAGCCGTTTGGCAGCGGCGGCCCTTTTTTCGTCATCACATTCGGGATCAAGCGCATAGTTGTAAGCCCTTTTCGTCGAATCGAGGTCGTCACCGAGACCGGCTTCCCGCAAGACGGTTGCCTTTCGATATCCGCGCTGCTCCACGTCGCGGAAAATTTTCCACATGTTCTGGGCAATCTGAATGCGTTGATTTGCCTTTTCTATGCGCGGGCATTTCGCGATTTCACCACGGACCTGCACCGCGCGGGTGCTGTCGAGCCTTGCGCGATCGAATTCTACCGTTTGCGGTGACACCTCGGTTGCCCGGTGCTTCGTGCCACGCATTTTGTCAAGATCAACAACGTTGTCTGCCATGTTTAGTGTGCTCCCTCAGACAATGCCACGGCGTTTCCAGTCAACGGTGCAGCGATGCGTGTAGGCAGGACGCTTGTTAAAAAAACGCCGCGTCGAAGTTCCCGGGTAAATTGTTACAATCTGCTCGTCGGAAGAGAGAATGAGTGTCGTCCTGGAAGCCGCTTCGATTTCTTGCGGCGCGTAGCCTTCCGCGATGAGTTCGCGCTTCATTCTTCGACTGATCTGCACGGCCATGCATTGGCCAGTAGCTGGAAGTGATATGTCGTGATGTGTGTAGACAATTTCCAAGGTTCGGGACGTCTTGCCACGTTGCTGCTGCCGGATGGCTGCGTGCCGCGAAAGCTCCGGCGGAAGATTGAAGCCACTGTAGTCACTCTCTTTCATCGCGTTCGCTCCTGAAGCCAAACTGTGCTGGCCAGTGAAGATATAGCGCGCGCAACTCGCCACGGGTTTCTTAATCGGAATATCATAACGAAATTATTTCAGAAATAATTTTGGACTTTAATTTGGAAATTCAAACCGGTTTCTCATCCCAATGAGAGCGACGAGGAGCTTCAAGCGATCACCAACGACTTCGCAGTCCGGTACACGCGCCGCCTTGCCGATTTTGAGGCGGATGCGGCCGGGTACGATGCGTCGGCGTGCCGCTGAAGGCGCCCTGCGCCGGCATCGCCATGGGCCTCATCAAGGAAGGCGACCGCTACGCCGTGCTCTCGGATATTCTCGGCGACGAGGATCATCTCGGCGACATGGACTTCAAGGTTGCCGGCACCTCGGAAGGCATCACCTCGCTGCAGATGGATATCAAGATCACCGGCATCACCGAGGAGATCATGAAGATCGCCCTGTGGCAGGCCAAGGATGGCCGCCTCCACATTCTCGGCAAGATGGCGGAAGCCCTCGAAAAGGCCCGT
>JANMMJ010000223.1:0-13854 GCA_031373255.1 Hyphomicrobiales bacterium | reverse complement strand
TTCAAGCAAAGCCGCGAGGTGATGATGTGGATGAAAAACACCCATATTTCTCTCGATATGCTTTTTATCAAGGCAGATGGCAGGGTCGTGAAAGTGGCCGAGAACACGACCCCGCTTTCAAGGGCAATCATCGATAGCGATGAGCCTGTGGCCTTTGTACTTGAGGTCGTGGCAGGCACGGCGAGCCGGATAGGCCTCAAACCTGGCGACCGCGTGGTCCACACCCTGATGGGCAATGCCAGCGGTTGAGCCGCGGACCTTGCCCCGCAACGTGAATTGCGTATAAGAAGCGCCAATTGTCAGGAATGGTGTCGGGGTGTAGCGCAGTCTGGTAGCGCACCTGCCTTGGGCGCAGGGGGTCGTCAGTTCGAATCTGGCCACCCCGACCAGACTTGATGTGGCCACAGAGGCGAGAATGGTTGCACGTATTTACAAGCCCGCCCGCAATGCCATGCAGTCAGGCAAGGCAAAGTCCAGCTGGGTGCTGGAATTCGAGCCGGAAGAGCGTCGCACCGCGGATCCGCTCATGGGCTGGACATCTTCGGGCGATACCAAACAGCAACTCAGGCTGGTCTTTGAGACCCAGCAGCAGGCCGTGGAATACGCGCTCCGCCACGGCATCGCCTATGAGTTGGCATCGGTGCCGCCGGTCCGCACCCATCGCAAGGCCTACGCCGATAATTTCAAGTGGGGCCGTAAAGACAATTGGACCCACTGAATGGGGCCCCGTAGCTCAGCGGATTAGAGCAGCAGCCTTCTAAGCTGTTGGTCGGAGGTTCGAGTCCTCCCGGGGTCGCCAAACTCCCAATTGTGTCCAGCCCGGAGACATAGGCAACGGAACGTACCTAAGACATAGGTGACATCCCTGTCTTTCCAGGATGCCACGCCATTTTTGCGCGTCAGATCACCAGGAAATCTGTGTGAGCCAGAACAAGTCCAGGATCGACGGTTGCAAACTTGATCTTCGCAGCACCACCAACTCCGTCGGCGTCGAAAA
Organism: Hyphomicrobiales bacterium; assembly: GCA_031373255.1. Taxonomy (GTDB): domain Bacteria; phylum Pseudomonadota; class Alphaproteobacteria; order Rhizobiales; family Aestuariivirgaceae; genus JANMMJ01. Next base: position 12,857 of record JANMMJ010000223.1, on the reverse strand, counting down.
ACAGAATGCCTGCAGTTTTGTTGTAGATGATATGGTCATTGGCGTCCTTGGCATTGAATCCGGTGACGAACTGACCCACTTTCAAATTGCCGGCGGCAAGCCCTGTGTATATGGCGTTATCAAGCTGGAAATCATCGATGCCAGCAACAAAGTCTGTTACGTTATCGACGTTGGCATCTGCGTCGAGCGCAGTATCGAACCTGAACTTGTCTGCCCCGTCACCACCTATGAGGATATCGTTTCCGGCTTTGCCACCCAGAACGTTGTTTCCGGAATTGCCCGTCAGGTTGTTCGCCAATCCGTTGCCGAGTCCGAAATTGTTTGCTCCGCCCGTCAGCGTCAGGTTTTCAAGGTTTGCGCCAAGTGTATAGCTTGCCGATGAGTTGACGGAATCATTACCTGCGCCGCCAAATTCGATCGCTTCGCCTCGTGCGTTGACGAAGTAGGTGTCATTTCCAAATCCGCCAAAGAGTTTGTCGATGCCAGCCCCCCCGTTCAACGTGTCGGCTCCGCCGCCGCTGCGGATGATGTCCTTTACCGAAGAGCCAAGAATATTCTCTGCATTGCCATCGCCGATGACCGCAATGCTGTCTTTTTCGGCCCCGCCGCTCACGAAGTCTATGAATGTGAACTGAGAAAGGTTCAGGGACGTTTCTGTACCCATGGTGATCCGGAGTTCATCAGTGTGGTTCACCGAAGAATCGATACTGAGCGCAATCGACAGGCCGTTTCCAATTTGCGATGCAAGGATCGAGACAGATTTCGTTCCTGCTGAAGCATCATCGAACGAAACCGATTCAATCGAGGAAATAGTGGTTGCGGAGAAGTTGACTGAGGTCCTGGCCAGCAATGTGTCCGCACCCGATCCACCTTCAACGATATCAGTATTGGCGTTGTCGGCTGCGCTGAAGATGAAGGTGTCATTGCTGGCGTCTCCGGCCAGCGAATCCGCGCCAATGCCGCCATTGAGCGTGTCGTTGTTGCTGCCGCCTGTTAGCGTATCGCCGCCGCCGCCGCCGCTCATGCTGTCGAGGCCGGTGCCGCCGATGAGCACATCGTCGCCTGAAAGACCGGTCAAGGTGTCATTGCCGCCTAGACCGTCGATCGTGGTGCTCCCGGCTTGTGCCAAAATCGCGTCTCGCCCGGCGCTACCGAGGATTGGGTTGTCGCGCGGGTCCAGGATGACTTCGGAGATTTCTCCGGCGCCATCATTGAACACAATGAGAATGCGGCCGTCGTTTGCTACCGAAGTAGCAACATTGGTGATCGTCGCACCGGAGGCAATGGTAACGACACTGCCGATTGTATCGCCGGCATTGTCATAGCGCTGACCATGCAACGCGTTAGCGCTGCCGTCCTTCCACACGATGAAAAAGCCGCCATCCTTGAGTGCCACGACCTCCGCCTCGCTGGGCACCGCCGTATTGTCCGCAATCTGGAAATCCGCCTTCGTGACCGCGCCGTCGTTATCACCTAGTTCAGCCCGCAATCCCGTTCCCGACCCGTCAACCCAGACAGCCGCGAAGCCGCCTCCCAAAAGTGCTGCGACGTCCGCATCGGATCCATTGGCCGACAATTCGGTAACAGACCCGACAGTGGCGCCGGTCGTGTCGATAATCTTGAATTCGACGCTCGTTTGCGCACCAGCACGCTCATAAACAGTCACCAGGTTGGCGCTCGTAAGTGCAACGGTTTCCGCCAAACCTTCTGCATCGACGCTATCGTTACCCGCCGACTGAAGGCGGCTGCCAACGGCGGTGTTGGTCGCCGTATCGAAAATGCGGGTAACAACGTCGGTATCGCCGGCTTCCTTGCGCTCATAGGTAACTGCAACAGTCCCATCCGCGAGGAGAATTGCGGAAGGATTGGCATTCTCAATAAAACCTATGGCACCGGCATCAATCGACCCGCCCTTTACCTGGATGCCGAGCTTGTTGTAGCGGTCGAAACGGATAGACGCGGATTCGCCGTTGGCGCTGCCTCTGTCCTCATAGACAACCAGAAATCCGCCGTCGGAAAGTGCGACAACGTCGGCATTTCCTTCATTCGTATCGATATTCTTGTTGAGTTGAAAAGCGGAGCCTGATGCCGTTCCATCAGCCGAATAAATCTGCCCGAACACGTCCGACCCAGGCGTCGTGGCGTCATTGAAATCCGACCAGATCGTCAGGATGCGGCCGTCAAGCAGCGTGATGCTCTGGGGAAGCTCTTGCACGCCGGTTGTGGTGCCAAGATTGACCGTAAACTCTGGCAGCCAGACTGTTGGTGTGGTTGTCATTTTTATCCTTCGGGGCTTTATTTGACTTGGGGGGTGTTCAAACTCGGGGCTTGCTCGCCAGAGCTCATGAAAGCTCTATAACCCGGTCAAGATTAGGGGAATTTGTGTCAAAATGAAGCAATAGGCTGGCGAATGGTTAACCCTGGACATTGCTGGACAGATGAACGAAGCGCGTTTGCAATTGGGAGAATTTGTCAGCCCAGGCGCAGCAGAGAGCGCTTTTTGCAGTGATTCCGTCTCACACGCAAGCTGAGATTGTGGCCGTAAGATATTGAATTCTAAATGTAAAAATTATTTACGTCACGCTGGTTTCCAGCGCAACGATGTGTACCGCGAGCAGGCAGCCATTGGGTGTAAACGAACTGTGCTCGGTGGCATCGCGCAGCCAGACCAGATCGCCCGCCTTGTACACCGTGCCGTCGTTTTCGATCAGTTCGCCTTCGATAATGAGGAATTGTTCGTCGCCATTGTGGCGGTGCGGCCGCGTGGTCATGCCGGCCGGCATGCGGTAGACGTGAAACCCGGTGCCCAGCGGCACGGCGTCATTCAACTGCAGCACGCTGTCGCCAAGTTCCAGCCCATCTTCGAAAACAAATGGTTTGAACTCGGCCTCATAGATATTGGCAACGCGGCGCTCGGCGGATTTTACGGGTTTCATATGAAGAGAACTCCAGGAACATTTCGCAATAGCATTGCGTGAGACTTCAAAAATACCGCAAGTAACTGCGCTTGTAAAAGCATGTTGCGCGTTACTGAAACCGTCACCGCCGCTTGTGCTTCCTCTTGAACATGGACCTGGATTTGTACTTCGCCCGATGGCTGTATTTGGCTTTGTAGCGGTACTTGTATTTTCCACAGCGCTGGCTCCACACCCGCCGTGGTCCCACGTCGATATGAACGATGCTGTTCCTGCAATAGGTTCCGATGCCGCCACGCCCCGGCAGCGTGGAAACATATCTCAGCAATGTCCCCTCCGCGATGCCGGCGAGCTTGATATCGGCCGCCATGCACCGCATGTGATAGGAACTTCTGGCGCCACCGGCGCGGCGGTTGGTTTTGGCCGAACGGCAGCCTGAACTGATGATGACCGGCCGGTTGAAGTGGCCCTCGACCATTGAAAGCAATCTCACCAGCCGCCTGTCGAGACCTGCGCGCGATTTTCGTTCTGAACTGCGAGGCGGGATTCCCTCAAGCGTGCGCGCCAGTGAATATTTCGGTTTGACATCGGCATGCGTGAACATCCGAAGTCTTTCGCCATCTGGCGCGGTACTGGTTGTTGTTGGTGTAGGCCAGAGCTCTGGAGGCCGGGCTGATGCGCTTTGCGCAATGATGTTTGTTAGAAGTGCGAAAATCGGCACAAGCAAGATTTTTGCGCAAAGACGCATGCGGCTGGACACGTTTGACTTCCCTCACTCACAGAACGCGCCGCATCTCGGGGTGCTGCCACCCCGCTCCGACTATAATGGAATATTTGCGCGTGAAAAGATGCTTTTGAAAGCGGCGTTAGGCCAAACGAAAGAGGCGAAATGAAGTTCTCAATGTGCCAATGCTATTTTTCAGTGAAATCGGAACATTTCGCCGCAGGCAATGATCCCCACGGCATGATCGGAACCGTCGAGGTGGAATTTTGCGGCGAACCTTCAATGATTTTGTCGGTATAGACGAGATAAACGAGCACGTTGCGCTTGGTATCGCAGCCCCGCACAATCTGCATTTTCTTGAAGAATAGCGAGCGGCGCTGCCGGTAAACTTCCGCGCCCTGCTCGAATTTTCCCTTGAATGAAATTGGCCCGATCTGGCGGCAGGCAAGCGACGTCTCCGAACGCTCTTCGGCAAACCCGGCCCACCCGCTCCATCCGCCAATTTCCGGAATGGTGAAATGACAGGCAACACCTTCAACCAGCGGATCGTCGATGGCGTAAGTGGCCAGCTTTGCGTCAGGCGACAGCATGCGCCAAACCGTCGTCTTCTTGAAAATCAGCTCGGGGTCATCAGCCTCTTGCGCCACTGCGGGCGAAAGAACTGCGAAGGCAGCAATGGTCAGGGCAAGCAGCGAACGCATGTCAGGGGCTCCCGTTAAACGCGTTCCAAAGGTAGTCACGATCCGTTGGAGATCAATGGTGCCCTAGGCATTCTCGGTCTTTGGCATGGAAAAACCCAGCAATTCCTCGTGAAAACTTTGCGGCCTTTCCGGGAAGGCAATCATGAAAAGCTCAAACGCCCGGCCTGGTTTGCGCAGGGCGAACTTGAACCCGGCCGCGAACAGCGCCTTGGTCAGGGTCTTCTGGCTGAAACCGGTCTTGTGCGCATAAAAATCCACGCCCGACCGTTCGATCTCCTTGCCGAATCCATAAAGCACGTCGCGAACCATGATCGGCCCCGCGCCGGACTGATACAGCACATCCTCGACGTCCATCTTCTTCTCGACATAGGTCTTCATCACCATGTCGAGATCGGGCACCCGTATCTCCGCAAAGCCTTGCCGTTTGAGCACATGCAGGAACCCGCCAAGAACCTTGGGAACGTCGTGTGCAAAAAAGTGCTCAAGATTATGCGAGCAGTAGATGGCATCGAACTGTGTGGCAGGAAGGCTGCCAAGCTCTCGCGCATCGCACACGATATCTGGCTTGCCGCGTGGATCGATATCGAGAAGCAGATGCTCGAATTCGGCGAAGTACTGGGGAATGGGGATATTCTTGTTGTTTCCCCCGACATTGAGAACTTTGCGCTTTTCAGTCATGCCGCATTGAACCTCTTGAAACCGTCATGCAAATCGTCAATCAAATCGTCGCAATTCTCAAGGCCGATGTGGAACCTGAGGCAAGGGCCGTCTGCCGGCCAATGGGTAGCGGTGCGGTGCGGCTTGAATGGTACCACCAGGCTTTCGAAGCCTCCCCAGCTCTCGCCAATTCCGAATATTCTCATGTCATCGAGCATTCTTGCCACTTGTTCGCGGCTGGCGGGCTTCAGGACAATCGACATCAGGCCCGACGCGCCGGTAAAGTCTCGCTTCCACAGCGAATGACCCCGCGAGCCTGGCAGCGCCGGGTAGATGACCTCGCTCACTTCCGGGCGGCCCTGCAGCCACTCCGCCACCTTCAACGCGTTTTGCATGTGTCGCGTCAGGCGTACGTCGAGTGTCCGCAAGCCGCGCAAAGCATTTGCCATGTCGTCGGGCCCCGCAAATTGGCCAAGGGTTTCGAATCCTTCCTTGAACTGCGGCCAGGTCTTTTCGTTGCAAGTGACAGCGCCAAGCATCATGTCCGCATGCCCGCCGATATACTTTGTGGCGGCATGTATCGAAATATCGGCGCCATGCGCGAACGCGTTGAAGTAATAGCCCCCCGACCAGGTGTTGTCTGTCGCAAGCAACAATCCACGTTTGCGCGCCACATCGGCCAGGGCGGGAATGTCCTGCACCTCGAGTGTCTGCGATCCCGGACTCTCGCAATAAATCATCCGTGTATTCGGTCTGACAAGCGCCTCAATCGCAGCACCCGCCAGTGGATCGTAATAAGTCGTTTCAATCCCCATCCGGGCGATCATCGTGTCGCACAGATAGCGCGATGGATTATACGCGGAATCTGTCATCAGCAGGTGATCGCCGCTCTTCAGGAAGGCAAGCAGCACCGATGCGATCGCCGCGAGCCCTGATGGTCCGACTTTCGAAGCGTGTCCACCTTCCAGCATGGCGATTGCGCTTTCCAGTGCCCGCGAAGTTGGCGTGCCGCGCCGCGCGTAGCTGTATTGCTTGTTGGGCGCATAGTAGTCCGCAAGCGTTGAAAACAGATAGGTTGACGCATGATAGACAGGCGGCGGAATGGTGCCGTGCTGGGAAAACTCGCGCGCGGCGAGAACCAGCCGCGTCTGCGGTTTGAGTTTCGTCAGATCAAGTTTGGAGTTCGCCATGCAATAAGCCATGATGTGTAAACCAGCCCCGGGTAGCACGGGGCAGGGCGCTGGGGAAGCACAGGAGTGGTATGTCGCCGTTGCTGAAACTTTTAATGAAAGTGCTGCGGGCCGGCGCCATTGCTGCCGCTGTCCTCGTGGCACTATTCATCGGAATACAGATCTGGCAGCGCTCGGGCGCGGGCGGCTTCGCGGCCATGACCCGGCAGGATATTGGCTTCAACATCGTGATGATCCTGATGCTGATCGGTGCGCTCCTCCTTGTCCGCGCAATTTCCCGCGAACTGCGCGAAAAATCGGGCTCTTGAACCCTCGTTCTCCACCCACTAACAAGGCGTCCGGAAATGAGGGTGTTTGATGATGGATTCCGCCAGGCGCGTGGCTGACAGGAAAGACTGGATCAAGGGTGCTGACGGCGATTGGGAAATCGTCTTGGGGCTTGAGGTTCATGCCCAGGTCCAGGCCCGCTCCAAATTGTTCTCAGGTGCCTCTGCCGAATTCGGCGGCGAACCCAATGATCATGTGTCGCTTGTTGACGCAGCCATGCCGGGCATGCTGCCCGTCATCAATGAGTTCTGCGTCGAGCAGGCCGTCCGCACGGGTCTGGGTCTGAAGGCCCAGATCAACCACCGCTCGATCTTTGACCGCAAGAATTATTTCTATCCGGATCTGCCGCAGGGTTATCAGATTTCGCAGTACAAGCAGCCGATTGTGGGCGAGGGGATCGTCAAGGTTGATCTGGACGACGGCAAGTCGGTGGATGTCGGGATCGAACGCCTGCATCTGGAGCAGGACGCCGGCAAGTCCCTGCACGACCAGCATCCGAGCATGAGTTTTGTGGATCTCAATCGCTCCGGTTGCGCTCTCATGGAGATCGTCTCCAAGCCCGATATGCGCTCCGCCGAGGAGGCCAAGGCCTATGTCACCAAGCTTCGCCAGATCATGCGCTACCTCGGCACCTGTGACGGCAACATGGAGCAGGGATCGCTGCGCGCCGATATAAACGTGTCGGTCCGCCACCCGGGCGATGACTTCGGCACGCGCTGCGAGATCAAGAACGTGAATTCCATCCGTTTCATGGGTCAGGCCATCGAGTATGAGGCGCGCCGCCAGATCGGCATTCTGGAGGATGGCGGCAAGATCGACCAGGAAACCCGGCTTTTCGATGCAAGAAAAGGCGAAACTCGGTCCATGCGGTCGAAGGAAGAGGCCCATGACTACCGCTATTTTCCCGATCCCGATCTGCTGCCGCTTGAACTGGAGCAGGCGTGGATCGACCGGATCGCCAGCACCCTTCCCGAACTGCCGGATGACAAGAAGCAGCGCTTCATGACCGCCTATGGCCTTTCAGCCTATGACGCCAGCGTCCTCATTGCGGAACATGCCAACGCTGCTTTTTTCGAAGAGGTTGCCCAAGGGCGTGATGGCAAAACCGCCGCAAACTGGGTCATCAACGAGCTTTTTGGCCGACTGAACAAGGAAGGCAAGGGGATCGAGGATACGCCACTTTCCGCTGCTCACCTCGGCGAGATTGTCGACCTGATCGGCAATGGCACGATTTCGGGCAAGATTGCCAAGGACGTCTTTGAGATCGCCTGGACCGAAGGCGGCTCGCCGGCCGCGATCGTCGAGGCTCGCGGGTTGAAGCAGGTGACCGATACTGGAGCTATCGAGAAGGCAGTGCTAGAGATCGTGGCTGCCAATCCCGACAAGGTCGAGGCCGTAAAGGCCAAGCCCAACATGCTGGGCTGGTTCGTCGGCCAGGTCATGAAGGCGACCGGCGGCAAGGCCAACCCCCAGGCCGTCAACGATGCGCTGAAACGCCAGCTCGGACTTTAGCGACAGAAGGATTCCTATAGGTTTACCAATAACTTAGGCTTGATCTTCAATTCTCTGCGAAACCCTGTATAGTCCGTACCCTGATTGATTGGGGTGGGGCATTTCGGGAGGAATTCGATGGCTAAGCCTGTGAAAAAGGCGGCTAAAAAGCCGGCTGCGAAGAAGGCTGTCAAGCCTGCAGCAAAGTCAAAACCGGTAAAGAAATCAAAGGTTTCAGCGAAACCGGTAAGCAGCGGCAGTGTCAACAAGCAGCGCTTCACCCTGCACGGAACGATGCTTTCGGGCCCGACTTACACGGTCGGACTCATGCTTGCCCTTTGCCGGTACCCCTTCTCTTATATCCATATCAATTTGCGTGAGGGCCAGCACAAGCAGCCGGATTATCTGGTTAAAAACCGCTTTGGGCAGGTTCCTTGCCTGCGCGATGGCCAGGTCTTCTTGTGTCAATCTGCCGCAATTCTTGAGCATCTTGCCGAAAGCCTGCACAAGTTCGACTCGAAGATTCCCCAGGAAAAACAGCGGATCCGCGAATGGCTGTTCTGGCAGTGGGACAAGCTTTCCCTGCCACTTCTACGCCTGCGTGCAAGATCCAGGGGGTTTCGCCAGTTCGGCGATGAAGTGAAGACGATGTACACCGATGAGGCGCGCCAGGCGCTCAATACTCTTGATGGCGAACTCGCCAAATCCGACTGGGTTGTCGGTAAAAAGCCCACGATTGCCGATATCGGCATTTACGCGGTGGTCCGCTATGCCGGTGAAGCGAGCCTTGATTTGTCGCCATACACGCGTGTTCTGGACTGGAAGAAGCGCTTTGAGGCACTGCCTGGGTTTGGTACACCGGAGCAGATTTTGCCGCTGGAGAGTCGGCTCCTATAGAATCTGATTGAGGTCCCTGAGTGCCGGATCACCGCAAGGACGGTGCAGTAAAGTCTGCGCCGCCTGACCCCCTTTCACCTGCTGAAGCTGCGAAGAAGAAGCGCCGTCGCCGCGGTAGGTTGACCTGCCTGCTTGGCATATTTGCAGGCGTTGCCGGTCTGGTGGCCGGCCGTTTGGGCGAATTGTGGATCCATTTCGACCTCTTCGCCCAGTTCACTGTGCACTTCCTCATCCTAGCGGTAGCCTGCCTCATCGGCTTTTTCATGCCCCGCGCAAGGGCCTTGACGGCGCTGACAGTCATTATCGCGTCTGTGCTCGGCATCAGCCTGTGGACCCATTGGGTGAGTCAGGAACCCCGGCCGGTCAGCACCTTGGGTGCCAAGGAAGTCGCCTTGAAACTGGTGCAATATAATACCTGGTTCGAAAACGGCCGGATTGAAGAGGTTGCCGCATCGATCGAGGCCATGGATGGCGACGTCGTCACGCTCCTGGAGTTTGGGTCGAACAAGAAGCCGATCCTCGAACGTTTGCGCAGCCGCTATCCTCACCAATATGATTGCCTCGAACTCGACTACTGTAATCTGGTGGTGCTCTCGAAGTACCCGTTCGCCGAGCCGCCAAACGCCAAGGCAAGATGGGTTGGCCCGCCCTACGTCGAGGTTCATTTCGGCCCGGAACTGGCAAATCTGACGTTGTTTGGCGTCCATACGCTGCGCTTTCCCCACCAGCGCGCCCAATTCACCCAGTTGAACGAACTGACAAAAGTTGTCGATGCGCGGCCCGATCCGCTTGTTGTCATGGGTGATTTCAACGCCACGCCGTTTTCGAGGCAGATCAGGGCATTCAGCGAGCGCACCAACCTGCAACGGCTGACTTATTTGCCAAGCTGGCCCGCGCGCATTCAATTGCCGCAGCTGGCCATAGATCATGTTTTTGTAAGCGCCGGCATACGTGTGCTGGATGACGAAAGAATTGGCCCGAATGGCGGTTCCGATCACAATCCGATCACCATGACGCTGGCCATCCCGCGACCTTGACAGCTTGTGACCAACGGAGCACCCAAATGGCATCGGCAGTGAAACAAATCGAACTTTATTATTGGCCGACGCCGAACGGATGGAAGATCTCCATCATGCTGGAGGAATGCGGCCTTCCCTACGATGTCGAATATGTCGATATCCTCGCGGGCGATCAGTTCAAGCCGGATTTCCTGGCAATTTCACCGAACAACAGGGTGCCAGCCATCGTTGACCCTGACGGCCCTGATGGAAATCCCATTGCCATCTTTGAATCGGGCGCAATTCTGCAATATCTGGGCAACAAGACCGGAAAACTCTACCCACGCGAGATTCATCAAAGAATAGAAGTCGACCAGTGGCTCTTCTGGCAAATGGCGGGCCTTGGCCCCATGTCGGGTCAGGCGGGGCATTTCCGCAATTACGCGCGCCAGAACATTCCCTATGCCATAGCCCGCTACACCAACGAAGTGGCCAGGCTCTATGGTGTCATGAACAAACGGCTCGCTGATCGGCCTTACCTTGCTGGCGCCTATTCGATTGCTGATATTGCCTGTTATCCATGGGTAACAAGCTACGAGCGCCTCGGCCAGAACATGGATGCTTTTCCTCACCTGAAACGCTGGTATGACGCCATAGAGGCCCGTCCGGCCGTTGTCCGGGGCACTGCCCTGGGAGCAGAGAAGCGCGCGTCACCCGATCGCCTGAAGACCGACGACAAGGCCCACGAAATCCTCTTTGGCAAGCTGCCAGGCTGATTTTCGCGCCCTGAAAGCACATTTTGAAATCTTCGCGCGTCTCGGTGAATCGACGCTGAATCATCATCGTAAAACTGTTATTGATGACGCGTATAACATATTGATTTATATCATGAAATGACGACCCCACTGCGGATGCGTTTACCCCCGCTTAAGCCTGCCCCTTAACCCCACATTGGAACCATGCCGCCAAGATGGCCCTTGCGCGACGGGAAATCCTGGCGCGTCGGCCGAAACCTCCCGGGGACAAGTGGAGGCGGTTGCAGGCACCAAACACCCATTGGGGAGAATCCAGATGGCTCGGATTGAATTGGCCGATATGGCAACGGCTGGCGCGGCTGCGCCGAACGCGATGAGCGCAGATGTCCTGTTTGAACTGGGCATGATGTACTGCATCGGGCGCGAAGTTCCGCAGGATTACATTGCGGCCCACAAATGGTTCAATCTGGCGGCCATGAAAGGCAGCCAGTCGGCCAAGGAGTACCGCTGCGATATCTCGCGTGAAATGACAGCAAACCAGATCGCCGAAGCGCAGCGCCAGGCCCGTCACTGGCTCACATTGAACTGATCAGTAGTCCCAGCGTGCCGAGCCGTCGAGGCTTTGGCTCGAGATGAAGCTGCTGAAATCGTTCTCGATCAGCTTTCTCCGCCGCTGCTCGGAATTGATCTCGGATTCAAAGATATCGGCCTGCAAATTGATCCTGTCCTGGGCGGAATTGAGCGGCGGCAGGAAACTGCTATCGGGCGTGTATGTGTGGCCCTGTGGAATGAAATTCTCAGCCGCTTGAGCCGTAACCGCCGTGAGGAAAATGGACGCGGCTGCTGAAAACACCATAATTCCGAACTTACGCATCTTCAATTCCCGCACCTTACGCCATCTCAAGCCGCTACAGTCAGCCCTTATGACTAACATTTGTTTAACCACGGATATTTTGGGCCAACTGCTACGGAAAGCAACGAAAATCAGGTTAGCTCAGTCGTTGAACTGAACCTCGTCGACCAGCTTGGCGGCAGCCGCTTCCTGCCGCGCAATTTCGGTCACATTGAGTGTATCCGCCTTGAACTCTCCCCATGAGCGGACGATTTCCGCGGCCGGAACCGCCGGGTTGACCGGGTATTCGAAATTACCTTCCGCATAGAGCAGCTGCGCCTTGTCGCTGGCAAGAAAGGTCATCAGCTTCAGCGCATTGGCATGATTGGGCGCGTTCTTGGTCATCAGCATGCCCGAGATATTGACATGCGTGCCCATGCCCGGCGAGGCCGGGAAGATGATCCGTGTTGAGCGGGCCCATGCCTGCTGTTCCGGCTCTTCGGTGTCGGTCAGCATCTTGCCCATGTAATAGGTATTGGCCAGCGCCAGGTCGCATTCGCCGGAGAAAACGCTCTTGGCCTGGGAGCGGTCATTGCCGCTCGGCGGGATCGCGAGGTTGGCCTTGAGACCTTTCAGCCAGGTACGCGTCGCGTCCTCGCCGTAATGCACCAGATGCGCTGCGATCAGGCCCAGATTGTAGGGATGATTGCCGGCCCGCATGCAGATCTTCTTGCTCCATTTGGGAAGGGCAAGGTCCTCATAGCTGATGCTTGTGTCGGTCACCCGGTCAACCGAGGCATAGATCACCCGCGCGCGCATGGTCAGCCCGAACCACAGATTGGCGGGATCGCGGAGATTTGCGGGGATTTTGGAGGTGATGGCGGCGTCCGGGACGGGCTGCGCCAGGCCCCGGTCCGCCGCTTCCACGAGGCGGCCCACGTCGGCCGTCAGCATGACGTCGCAGGGACTGTTGCGGCCTTCCTGCGCGATGCGCTCGACCAGGCCGTTTTCGGCGAAGATCACCCTCACCTCGATGCCGGTTTCCTTGGTGAACTCGGAAAACAGGGGATCGATCAGCGAGGGCTGGCGGTAGGAGTAGACATTGACCGTTTCTGCGGCCCAGGCCGACTGTGAAAGCAGGGTGAAAACGGTGCCCGATACGAAGATGCGGCGGTTCAATCTGGTCATGGCGGCGCTCCTTGCTTGCCTCGCTGATAGGCACAGGAAAAGGGCCTGTCAATTAAAACCGACTAAATTACTCGGATTTAGAATCACTCCAAATTACCTGCAACTATGCGGGCCATGGGCGGCATTTCATCTGCGCTTGCATGTGTCTCCAAATCGAGGCAAGAAACGCTGGAGTGGAGACG
>JANMMJ010000139.1:0-6274 GCA_031373255.1 Hyphomicrobiales bacterium | reverse complement strand
GCGAATGCTGGTGAAGCGGCAGGTGCGGAAAAACCTCTGGGCCCAGGGCCTGGCGCGGCACACCGAAGCTGAAAGATTTGAACTGGGCAGGCGCGACCTCGACGCCGTGGCCATTTTCCTCGGGAGCAAACCCTATCTTTTGGGTGATAAACCCTGCGGGGGCGACGCGACGCTGTTTGCATTCCTTCTTGGCGTCATGTGCCCGCTGTTTGACTCAAGGCTGCTTGACCACGCCGAAACGCTGCCCAACCTTGTCGCCTATGTGCAGAGGATGAAGGCCGAATTCTACCCGGATTACTAAAGCCGCGAGGCCAAAAGCATGATCGCCGGCGCCAGCGAGGCAGCGACCAGCACGACGGCCATGACGGCCAGCCAGCCAGGCGCGAGCGTCGAGCGTTCCTTGGCGGGAGTGGGAAAAGGGGTCTGGTTCATGATCTTCAAAACTTGCCGGCTGTGGGGCGCCGCTGGATGCGGACCTGGGTGTTGACCTTGAGAAGCGCGATGTTGAGCGAGGTCTTGTAGCTGGCCGAAATCACCTGCTGGGCGAGATGCGGCCTGGCCTTGCGCTTCTCGACGGCCTGCGCCTCCACGGTCACGGCACTGGCCATGACGAGGGCAAGGATGGCGGCAAGAACGGGCTTCACGAAGGCTACTCCAAGTCGAATGCGCTTAACTTGGGAGCATCTATGACCGATTCAAGCTGAGGAATTACTGATGAAACCGTTCATCCGCCGTTCATGGCAGCGGCCTTCAGCCACACCCGGTTGTCATGGAAAGCGCCCCCGGCACAGGGAGCGGGCTGGTCGGCCCCGGTTAACGTGTTGATTCCGCACCCGTCTTCAAAGGCCTCGTTGGGCCAGATGCCCTCGGCGATCAGAACGCCCCGCCGTACACCATCGAAAGCCTTGGCATGCAGCGTCACGATTCCGCGATTGTTGCCTAACGAGACCTTAACGCCATCGGCAAGCCCGAGCATCGCCAGATCGTCCGGATGCACCAGCACGGTGGGGCGGCCTTCGCGCTTTCGCGAAGAGGGTGTTTCGTTGAAACTCGAATTGAGGAAAGTCCGCGCCGGCGACGTTGCCAGCCGGAACGGCATGTCCGGAATTGCTTCCTCGATCACCCCCCAATGATCGGGCATCGGCGGAATGTCGTCGACCGGTCCGAACGGGCCGAGGCCGGCGCGGAAACGCACCGCTTTCCAGTCCGGCCGGAACCGGTACTTGCCGTCCGGGTGCGCGAATCCCTTGATGAAATGCGCTTCCTCGAAAGGCGGCTGCACGTCGATCCAGTTCTTTGCCTCCAGCGTCTCAAAATCGGGCCGCTTCGATGCCGCCAGCGTCTCCGCCACGATCTGCTTCACGTCCATGCCGAAGCCGCGATGCTCCGCTCCGACACGCCCCGCAAGATCGCAGATCACCTCGTGATTGTTGCGACATTCGCCCGGCGCCTCGATCAGCTTGCGGCCCCACATGATGTGCTGGTGGCCGCCGCCCTGGTAGAGATCGTCGTGCTCGAGGAACATGGTGGCCGGCAGCACGATATCGGCAAGCTGGGCCGTCTCGGTCATGAACTGCTCGTGCACGCAGACGAACAGATCAGCGCGCGAAAGCCCCTGCTTCACCTTGTTCTGCTCGGGAGCGACCGACGCCGGATTGGTGTTCTGCACGATCATCGCCATGACTGGCGGGCCGCCCGCGAGGTCATAAGGATCGTTCAGCAGCGCCGGCCCGATGCGCGACTGGTCGATCGAGCGCACCGAGGGATCGCGCACATCCGTGCCTTCGATCAGCGTCTTGTTCCAGCCGAACATGCCGCTGTTGGAATGAAGCGCCCCGCCCCCTTCATATTGCCAGGCCCCGGTGACAGCCGCGATCGACGTCACCGCATGCATGTTGACCGAGCCGTTGCGCGAGCGCGTGAAGCCATAGCCGAGGCGGAAATAGGTGCGCTTGGTCTCGCCGATCAGCCTGGCGAAAGCCTCGATATCGGCGGCCGGACAGCCGCAGATCGCCGCCGCCCATTCAGGTCCCCGCGTCCGGAGATGCGCCTCGAATTCCCTTGGAAAATCAGTGTATTTCTCGAGATAGGGCCAATCCGCATGACCATCGCGGAACAGCACATGCATGATGGCGCAGGCCAGCGCCCCGTCGGTTCCCGGCCGGATCAGCACCTTGATATCGGCCTGCTTCATCGTGCCGGTGTCGTAGATATCGACGCAGGCGATCTTCGCGCCCCGCTCCTTCCGCGCCAGCATGGCATGGGTCATCACGTTCACCTGCGTGTTGACCGGGTTGCCGCCCCAGATCACGATCAGGTCGGATTTCCGCATTTCGCGGGGGTCCGCCCCCATCACCTTGCCGCAGCCGGCCAGATAACCGGGCCACGAAAGCGCCACGCAGAACGTGTCGTACATGCCGGAGTAGCGCTTGGCATGGCGCAGCCGGTTGATCCCGTCGCGCATGACAAGGCCCATTGTGCCGGCATAATAATAGGGCCACACCGCTTCCGGCCCGTGCCTGGCTTCCGCCGCCAGGAAGGCTTGCGCCACCTCGCCCATCGCATCGTCCCACGAGAGGCGCTGCCACTGGCCTTCTCCCTTCGCCCCCTTGCGCTTGAGGGGATGGGTGAGCCTATCGGGATGATGCACCCGCTCGGCATAGCGCGACACCTTCTCGCAGATCACCCCCAGCGTATAGCTGTTGTCGCGGGCCCCGCGCACCCGCCCGATGCTGCGCTCGTCCAGCACCTCGACATCGAGGGCGCAGGTGGACGGGCAATCATGCGGGCACACCGATTTGCCGATTTTGATGTTGGGAAGGATGTTCATGGCCGCGATGATAACGCGAAAATTTCCCCGTTACGGATCAAAAAATTTTAATCCCAAAATAGGAATGTTTCACGTGAAACAATTTGGCGCGAGGCCCCGGTTTCGCACGTTTTGCACGTGTTTTTGCACGCCATTTGCCCGGGTTTTGCGCTCAGAACAGTGCAAAATACGCGCATTTGCACACCAGTTTTGTGCATTTCGCGTGCACTTATTGCAGTTTTAGGTCCAGATTTTTGATGGCATATGCCAGTATTTCTGGGCATATGCCTGTAAATGAACCAAAAGTAGCGTTATACGCCCTTAGGTTTAGTGCCCTTTCAAGGCTTGCAAAAATCGCCTAGGGTCAACAGCAAAGACGGGGGCGTATGAGTCAGCAGCTGATCAACCACTACTTGAGCGATCTCGACCGCTACAAGAAGATATCCGGCTCACTGACTGAAGGAGTCATCAGCGAAGCCTTCAAGGATCTGCTCAAGGCCTGGGCGCGGCAGGCCAACCTGCATTTCATCAACCAGTATGAATTCCAGACGGCCAGGGGCACCCGCATCCGGCCGGATGGCACCATCCTGCACGATCTGCGCGTGCCGCTGGGCTATTGGGAGGCAAAGGACTCCAACGACGACCTTGACGAGGAAATCGAAAAGAAGAAGGCGCGCGGCTATCCACAGGACAACATCATCTTCGAGGACTCGAAGGTTGCCGTCCTGATCCAGAACCGCAACGAGATCATGCGTTGCGCCATGACCGACACGGTTCAACTGGGAAAACTCGTATCCCTGTTCTTTGCTTATGAGCGGCAGGAAATCGCCGAGTTTCGCAAGGCAGTGGGGCAGTTCAAGAGCGACCTCCCCGCCGTGCTGGAGGCACTCCGCGAAAAAATCAACGCGGCCTACGAGTCGAATCCCGACTTCCAGAAGGCAGCACAGAAATTTCTGAAACACGCCAAGGACACCATCAATCCAACAGTCTCCGAGGCCGACGTGCGCGAGATGCTCATCCAGCACATCCTGACGGAAGAAATTTTCGCCCACGTTTTTGACCAGAGCGATTTTCATCGCGAGAACAATATCGCGAAGGAGCTTTATGCGCTGGAGGCGAAATTCTTCACTGGCGCCGTGAAGCGCAACACGCTGAAGGCGATGGAGGCTTACTACGCCGCTATCCGGGCAAATGCCGCCGTCATCACGTCGCACTCCGAGAAGCAGGGATTTCTGAAAGTCATCTACGAGAATTTTTACAAGGTCTACAATCCGAAGGCAGCGGATCGGCTTGGCGTGGTCTATACGCCGAATGAGATCGTGAAGTTCATGATCGAAGGTGCCGACTGGCTATGCGAAAAACACTTCGGCAAGAACTTAATCGACCAAAACGTTGAAATTCTCGATCCAGCCACAGGCACCGGCACCTTCATTTGCGAATTGCTGGAGCACTTCCGTGGCCAGCCGCAGAAACTTCTGCACAAATACAAAAATGAACTGCACGCCAATGAAGTGGCAATCCTTCCCTATTACGTTGCCAACCTGAACATTGAGGCAACGTATGCGGCGATCTCTGGCCAGTTCGCCGAGTTTCCCAGTCTGTGTTTCGTAGATTCGTTAGACAACGTAGACGCGCTAGGCATTCGGAAAGGCCATCAGCTTGATCTGCTAGCTGGGCTCTCGGACGAAAACATCGAGCGGGTAAAGCGTCAAAACCGCAGGAAAATCTCGGTCATCATAGGCAATCCACCTTACAATGCCAATCAGGCGAACGAGAACGATAACAACAAGAATCGCGAATATCTCTACATCGACAAACAAATCAAGGACACCTACATTAGGCAGTCCACGGCCCAGAAAACCAAGCTATACGACATGTATGCGCGCTTCTATCGCTGGGCATCAGACCGGATCTATGATGACGGCATTTTAGCCTTTATCACCAATCGGTCGTTCATCGAAAGCCGCACCTTCGATGGATTCCGCAAGACAGTGGCAAATGAGTTCAATGAAATCTATGTGATGGATTTGGGCGGTGATGTGCGGGCCAATCCACGGCTTTCGGGTACAAAGCACAACGTCTTCGGAATCCAGACTGGTGTGGCGATATCCTTCTTTGTCAAACGGCACAAGCAGAAAGGCTGCAAGATATTTTATTCGCGCCGTCCGGAGGCAGAAACGGCAGAAGACAAGCTATCGTTTCTCAGTGGTCAGAGGTTATCAGTTGTTGAATTTGATAATCTAAAACCAGACGACGATGCGAATTGGGTTAATCTCACAGCCAATGATTGGCCCTCGTTCATACCGATCGCTGACAGGTCGACAAAAGCGGCTAAAAAAACAGCACACGAGCGCGCGATCTTCAAGCTATTTGCAAGTGGCGTGAAGACAAACCGCGATGAATGGGTCTACGATTTTGACTCAAGTAGACTGGAGTCAAAGATGACCTATTTCGCCTCGATCTATAATCCACATTTGAAAAAAACAGGGGAAGAACGCGAGAACTTTCCAAGAGAGATCAAATGGAGCCGTGATCTAAAGAAGAAGAAGGGTATGCTCGACATAGTTGGCTCGAGTATCGTCGACTCGCAATTTCGACCGTTTGTTAAGAGGCCGTTCATTGCGAACAAAATCACAAGTGATATTCTGACAACTTTACACGTGGAGCAGTTCGATCAATCTTTGGTTGGCCAGAATACCGTTATCGCATTTTTGTGTGTCTATTCTGCCAATCGCCTTGCATCCCTAGCTGTTGATCATGTCTTTGATTACTGCATGTTGAAGAATGGCAACGGCGGAACTGAATCTGTTTCCCGGTGGCGCTACAGCGGGAACACTCGCATCGATAACGTTACCGACTGGGGCCTCAAGAAGTTTCAGGCGCAATATGAGAAGGGCGCGAAAACTAATCGTCGAATCAGCAAGGACGACATCTTCAATTACGTCTATGGCGTCCTGCACGATCCTGTCTATCGCGAGACCTACGCGGTCAACCTGAAGCGCGAATTTCCCCGCATTCCCTTCTATCCCGATTTCTGGCAATGGGCAGAGTGGGGCAAGCACCTGATGGAGCTTCACATTGGCTATGAGACAGTCGAGCCGTGGCCGCTTGAACGCCATGACCTGCCATCCGGCGAAGCAACACCTAAGCCCATCTTGAAGGCCGAGAAGGCCAACGGCACCATCAGGCTCGATTCCGCCACCACCTTGTTGGGCGTCCCCGCCGCCGCATGGGACTACCGCCTCGGCAACCGTTCCGGCCTTGAATGGATACTTGATCAGTACAAGGAGAAAAAGCCGAAAGACCCGACGATTGCGGCGAAGTTCAACACCTACCGCTTCAAGGACTACAAGGAAAAAGTAATCGGCCTTCTCATGCGCGTGACACGCGTTTCGGTGGAGACGATGAAGATTGTTGAAGCAATGAAAAGTGCAAAGCGGTAGTGCCAGTGCGCTTGAAGGCAGG
>JANMMJ010000028.1:0-19237 GCA_031373255.1 Hyphomicrobiales bacterium | reverse complement strand
ATGGGTCTTGACATATGTTCCTATTATGTTCTAGTTGTCCTATAGAAGGAATCTTGACTAATAGATGGACTGGGACAGGGTCATCGCGCGCAACCAGGCAGCACTCACTCGTATCGTAGCGATGCTCATTGCGATGGTGGAAATGGGAACAGGCGGCATGGTGGCGCTGCTTCCGCCGTCGCTCTATCGCGCGGTGTCGCGGATGCTACTTCCAACGGAATCGGCGGTGCGCCGCCTGATTGCCATCGTGGCGCGGGGGCTCAAGGTGAAACCCGCTCTTATTCGTCCGATGCCCAAGGGGCTTGTTCTCGCCGGAAAGGGCGGCGGACAGATCCCGTTTCAGCTGTTCGATACGCGCCAGCGGTTCAGCCGCGCCAGCCGAAGGCGTGCTACTGCCATAGTTGTTCCCCGCATTCACGTCTTTGCCGACAGTCCGCTTGTCCCGTTGTTCCAGCCCCGGCGGCCGGTTGAGAGCCCTATCCTCCCGGAGCCGGATGACACCATCGACGCGACGCGCCTCGGCCGCCGTCTCGCCGCGGTCAGGATGGCGCTCGACAACCTGCCGCAGCAGGCCAGGCGCCTGGCGCGCTGGAAAGCCCGGCGCAACCGGATGCAGAAACCCACGTTCTTGTCGCCGTTCCGCCCCGGTCCGCCGCGCGGCCATCGCAAGGAGGCCATAGAGGAAATCGACTTTGTGCTGCGCGAGTGCCATGGGCTGGCTCGCGATGCGCTATATGAAGACACATCCTGATCGCAAGAAACGGAATGCAATAGAGCCCAGACGGGCGTATGACCTCTCGTTTCCAGTCGTGACGGGGGAGTGCCGCATGAGGATTCGCTTTTTGACGGCCTTGGCCGTTGCGATTGTCGCCAGTTCATTCGCCGGTGCCACGCGGGCTGAACCGGTATTGCAAGCCGGTACCTATGCCGTAACTTTCCGGCTTGAGGTTCCGCACGTCGAGGCGTTCGCGGTGGATCAGACGACCACGGTCTGCATTAAAAACCTGAACGGAGATTCGTCCGTTTCAATTCCGGTATTGAGCGGCAACAATCCACTGTCCCGTTGCCCGGCGAAAAACATCCGCACGGAGGCCGGGGCGCTGACCTTCGATATAATTTGCCCTGGCCGTGATGGCGCCTTGGCGCACGCGCGCTACACGCTGAAAGCCGGGACATTCTCTGGACGTATCGCCATGAAGATGGGCGGCAAGAACATGACCTTTGTCGAAGTGCAGTCCGGCCGGCGCACCGGCAACTGTGCTGTGGCAAGCGCCAGCGCCAATTGATGGCGAAGCGAATAACGGTTGTGGGGGCAGGACCTGCAGGCCTCATGGCCGCCGAAACGCTGGCTGGGCGAGGCTTCAAGGTTCATGTTCTGGACCATATGGCATCACCGGCCCGCAAGTTCCTCATGGCGGGCAGGGGCGGGCTCAACATCACCCATTCGGAACCTCTGGACCTTTTCCTGACGCGCTACGGGTCGGCGCAATCACCTTTGGTGCCTGCCATTCGGGCATTTCCGCCAAGCGCGATAGTTGAATGGTGCGAGGGCCTGGGTATCGAAACCTTCGTCGGGTCTTCCGGCCGCATCTTCCCGAAATCCATGAAAGCCTCGCCACTGCTGCGCGCCTGGCTGCACCGCCTCCAGGATCTCGGCGTCGAATTTTCCATGCGCAGCCCCTGGACAGGCTTTGACGGCACCCCCACGATTCTGGCTACGGGCGGCGCCAGCTGGCCACGCCTTGGCTCCGACGCCGGATGGGTGTCAATACTTCGGAGCGCAGGTATCATGGTCAATGATTTCCGCCCCGCAAACGCTGGCATCTTCATTCCGTGGTCGGAGCATTTCCGCAATCGTTTCGCCGGAACGCCGCTGAAGCGCATCGCCATAACCTGCGAGGGCCGCCGGGTTCAGGGTGAAGCAATGATCGCGCGCTATGGCCTCGAAGGCAGCGGCATCTATGCGCTGACCCGCGAGTTGCGCGATGCCGGATCGATTTCACTCGATCTCAAACCTGATCTTGATCTTGGCACGCTCCAGGAGCGTCTCGCGCGGCCGCGCGGCAAGATGTCGACCAGCAATTGGCTGCGCAAGACGGTTCGTCTGGCGCCAGAAGCCATGGCGCTGCTCCGTGAAGCCAAAGCCCAACCGACGGCAGCGAACATCAAGAACCTCGCCTTCCAGGTAACGGGAAGTGCTGGGCTTTCACGCGCCATTTCCTCCGCAGGAGGAATTGCCATGGACGAAATCGATCAGGACTTTCAAATCCGCAAGCTCCCCGGCGTCTATGCGATTGGCGAAATGCTCGATTGGGAAGCACCGACCGGCGGCTATCTTTTGCAGGCTTGCCTGTCGATGGGCGTTGTCGCTGGACGCGCCGTTCCCGCGTAGCACAAACCGTTTTTGCACCTGACGCAAATTATTTTCAGCCGACACAGCGAGTGAGCCGGGTTAAGGACTCGCAAGGATTGAAACGATTCACCCTTGTGCTTGACCCGTGCAAGATTTTTGGTGAAGCTTCATTGGGCGCCGCCGGGCTGTCCTAAAGGCAGCTAAGTGAAGGAAGTCGCTGTGTAATTCGAGTGCCTGTCCCTCTTGCGCCGTTTGCGCGGGGGACGTGAGGGGAGCTGGCGTGCGCGGGGGCAACGCCGGCCTTTGGGGAGCAGAGGCTGTGACACGCAAATCGCGTCACAGCCTCTGCCGTTTCCGGCTGGTGCGGACCTGTCTCCGCTATGCCACAATTTTCCGGCAGGAAACCCCCGATCGACAACAGGAAGGTGTGAAATGTCTCTCACAGTTCATTCGAAATCCCTGGCCGCTGCATTGCTGGGTCTGGCCGTCATCGCCGGAAGCGCAGTTCCGGCTTCTGCAGGGCGCGCTGGCTACTGCGATGCCTATGCCCGCGACGTGGCCAACAGCCGCGCCGGCGCGGGAGATGTGCTTGCCGGAACCATTGGCGGTGCAATCGGTGGTGCCATAATTGGCGGTATCATCGACAAGGGCAAAGGTGCAGGCAGGGGCGCCATCATCGGCGGGGTCGGCGGCACTGTTCTTGGCGCGGGCGCCACCAATGCGAAATGGCAGAAGATCTACCGGCGCACCTATGACGACTGCATGTATCGCAATTCGGTAAGCGCCCAGCCTGTGTACAATGATGGTGCCGCACCACGTCCGGGAACCAAGGCCTGGTATCGCTATTGCTCGGCAAAATACCGGTCGTTCAATCCCAACACGGGAACCTACACGGGGAATTCTGGCAAGACGTATCCCTGCCGCTAAGTTGGCGTTGCCGCACACCGTTGCGGCAGCCTATTCTTGCCGCATGGATTGTCTTGACGAACTGCGGGGTGCTCTCGGTTCCGGCGTCATTGCCGGTGCTGGCATTGGTGCAAGATACGTCTCCGACAAGAGCGAGACGGGCCGAGAATCGCCCCTGGCCGTGCTGCGCCCCCGCACCACCGGGGAAGTGTCGCTCGCTCTCGGCATTTGCAACCGCCACAATCAACCGGTCGTGCCGCAGGGAGGAATGACCGGTCTTGCGGGCGGTGCCAATCCGCGTGCAGGTGATGTCGTCCTGTCGCTGGAACTGCTGCGCGGCGTTGAAGAGATCGACGCCGCATCGGGAGTTATGACGGTTTGGGCCGGAACCCCGCTCGAAGAAGCCCAGCAGGCGGCTGCAGCGGCGGGCCTCATGCTGGCGCTTGATCTGGGCTCGCGTGGCTCGTGCCAGGTGGGCGGCAATCTCTCGACCAATGCCGGGGGCATTCGTGTCATCCGCTACGGTGTTGCCCGCGATCAGGTTTTGGGTCTGGAAGCGGTGCTCGCCGACGGAACCATTGTGAGTTCCATGAATCGCATGATCAAGAACAATACCGGCCTCGATCTCAAGCATCTCTTCATCGGCACTGAAGGCACTCTCGGCATCATCACAAGGGCAACGCTTCGCCTTCATCCCGCTCCCGGTCCGATCCAGACTGCATTGTGCGCGCTTGATTCTTACGCGCATGTAGTCGAATTCCTCCGGACCGCTCAGGCAGGTCTTGGAAATGTCATTGCATTTGAGGCGATGTGGCGTGACTATTTCAGCATCACGGCCCGCACCATGCCGGTAAAATTCTTCGATCAGGAATGGCCGTTTTGGGTCATTCTTGAGCACGCAAGTGCCAATACCGGGCCCTTCGAAGACTTCCTATCGGCATCCCTCGAAAACGGCATCATGACCGACACGGTCATCGCCCAGTCGGAGGCTCAAACCCGCGATTTCTGGACTGTCCGCGAAGGCCTTGGGATCGAGAAATTCGCCAATCTTCTCAATTTCGATGTCAGCCTGCCTGTCGCGCTCATTGGTGAATTCGCCGAGGTTTGCGAGAGCGATCTGAAAGCTCGTTGGCCCGATGCCCATGTCTCGTTCTATGGCCACATCGGTGACGGCAATGTCCACATATGTGTGAGTGCCGAATATGCCGCCCATGAATCAGCTCACGATGTTGACGAAATTGTCTATTCCCGCGTTAGGCAATTTTCCGGGTCGATTTCGGCGGAACACGGCATCGGCACCCTGAAGAAAGACTTTCTCGGCTATTCACGTTCACCTGCCGAATTGGCTCTCATGCGCACCATCAAGGCAGCACTCGATCCCCGCAACATACTCAATCCAGGCAAGTTGCTTTGAAGTCATCCAGTCTCTAGATGACGCAGCAATCGCCAATGGTGTAGATGCCTCCCGAAATGACAATTCAAACGAGGCAGGCTAAACGCTCCAGGAACCACAGCTGGGGCCCGCGCGGTACTGCTGCTGCAACCTTTGCCGGGCGGTTGACCTTTGAAAACGTCAGCCTGTCTTTCGGCAGTCTTGAAGCAGTACGGAACGTCAGCTTTGAGCTCCAGCCGGGTGAAATCGTCTGCCTGCTTGGTCCGTCGGGTTGCGGCAAGACCACGCTTCTGCGCATTGCTGCCGGTGTCGAACGGCCACAGACTGGCCGAGTCCTGATCGACGGGGTGGAAATGGCGGGGCCGGCGCGCAACATACCGCCCGAAAAGCGCAATATTGGCCTGATGTACCAGGATTTTGCGCTCTTTCCGCATCTCTCGATCATTGACAATGTTGCATTTGGATTACGCAGTCTCTCCCGCAAGGACGCGCTGCATGAGGCCCGCAATGCGCTGGCCCGTGTTGGCCTGGCCGAATATGAAAATTCCTTCCCCCACGCTCTATCCGGCGGCGAACAGCAGCGCGTGGCGCTCGCCCGCGCCATCGTCCCGCGACCTCAGGTCATGCTGATGGATGAGCCGTTTTCAGGGCTCGACCAGCGCCTGCGTGAAAATGTGCGCGGCGAAACGCTGGCACTTCTCAAGGAAACCCGGGCAACCACGATGCTGGTCACCCATGATCCGGTGGAGGCAATGGGTCTTTCTGACCGCATCCTGCTCATGCGCCAGGGTCAATTGGTCCAGGCCGGAACACCCGCCCAGCTCTATGAAAATCCGGTGGACGCACAGGCCGCGCGCTTCTTCTGTGACATGAACGAACTCTCGGCCGTGATCCGCAACGGTCACGCCGATACAGCGCTGGGAAGTTTTGCAGCACCCGCGCTGGAGGATGGCAGCAACGCGCTGGTCATGGTCAGACCGCAGGGTTTTGAACTGGCCAAAGCCGATATTGGCATCGAAGGCTACATTCTTGACTCTCATTTTCTTGGCGACGTGACCCAGTGTTCAGTGGTTTTCAAGGGTATTGAAGGCCTGCTCATGATCAAGCTGCCGGCAAAAAATGCCCCGCAAGCCGGACAATCCATGCTATTTTCTGTCGACCCCGAACAGGTTTTGGTCTTTCCGCAAGCGGCCGAAGCCACCATCTAGGGAAGAGCCCGGCACTTTTGTTGCGGATCAAAGACCTTTCTGCAATATTGCCGCGCTTGGATGTGGGGTGGCAGGCCCCGATAGGTTCATGGGAGTTTTTTGATGGGTTCCTTTTCAATTTGGCACTGGCTTCTGGTCATTGTCGTCGTGATGCTGCTTTTTGGCCGCGGCAAGATTTCGGATTTGATGGGCGACGTTGCCAAGGGCATCAAAAGCTTCAAGAAGGGCATGGCGGACGATCCTGAGGATGTTGCCAAGGTTGATGCAAAGGTGCTTGAGCAACAGGCCACCGAGGCTGTCAGCTCCGCCGCCGACAAGGTCAAGAGCTAAGCCTTAGCCGGCGGGCCGGAGGCCCTGATGTTTGATTTTGGAATCGGCTACACCGAGATCGCCGTAATCGCGATCATTGCTGTTATCGTGATTGGCCCCAAGGATTTGCCTAAGGTGTTGCGCGCATTTGGCCAGTCACTGGGCAAGATGCGCGGAATGGCCCGCGAGTTTCAGGGTCATCTCGATCAGGCAATGAAGGAAGCAGGACTTGAGGACGTAAAAAAGGAAGTCCAGAACCTGAAATCGACTGTCGATGCCGCAGCCAATCCAATCAAGGCTGTGAAGACCGAAATGACTGCCGATCTCAAAAAGCAGGACGACGACTTCAAGAAGTATTTCGGCGAGATCGAGAACAAGATGGCGGGGCCAGCAACGGCCGCTGAACCGGCGAAAATCGCTGCCCCGGTAGCCGAACCTTCCAAGCCGGCTGGGTGAGGCTGAAGCGGTGAGCAAGGAAGACATAGACGCCACTGAAGCGCCGCTGATCGAACATCTGATCGAGCTTCGGACCAGGCTTATCTATAGCGTAGCGGGCTTCTTTGCAGCCTTTGTCCTGAGTTTCTTCTTTTCATCCGAGATTCTGACAATTCTCGTAGCGCCCTTCAAATGGGCAACGGGTTCAAATGTCGAACTGATCACCATACGCCTGCTTGGCATCTTCATGGTGAAGCTCAAGATTGCCTTCTTTGGCGGCATGTTCATTGCGTTCCCGCTGATTGCCGTCCAGATCTATCGCTTCGTTGCGCCTGGGCTTTACGCCAATGAGAAAAACGCCTTCCGGCCATATCTGATTGCGACGCCTATCTTCTTTTTGATGGGCGCAGCACTGGTCTATTTCTTCCTTTTGCCGGTTGCCATCGCGTTTTTCTATTCGCTGGCCGAGAGCACCGGCACCGCCGAGCAGAAGGCCATCCAGCTGATGCCGGACATCGAGGCCTATCTCGATTTTGTCACCATGCTGATCCTCGCCTTTGGCCTTGTGTTCCAGCTACCCGTGATCCTCACGCTTTTGGGTCAGGCCGGCATCGTCAACTACGAGCAACTCAAATCCGGCCGCAAGTTTGCAATTGTCGGCGTATTCGTCGTTGCGGCGGTATTGACGCCCCCCGACCCGATTTCACAGATCTCGATGGCAATACCACTTGCGATTCTTTACGAATTGTCGGTGCAGGCTGTGCGTTTTCTGGAAAATCGCCGGGCCAAGCGCGATGCAGCCAGGGATGCCGCCACGACTTGAACGTCCGCCACATTCAGATGTCGGCGAAATCCTCAAAACTTGCTTGCGGCGCAGATGCCGTAATCGGCTTTTCGCGCGGCCGGATATCGCGATCTGAAGGGCTGCGGCCGATCTCGTCGCGCAGTTCGATCAGGTCAATGAACTGGTCCGTCTGCCGTCGCAGATCGTCAGCCACCATCGCCGGCCGCGTTGTCAGCGTCGAAACCACGCTCACCCTGCGGCCCTTGGCCTGGACCGCTGCAACGAGAGAGCGGAAATCGCCATCGCCTGAGAAGATCACGATATGGTCCAGACTGTCGGCAAGTTGCATGACTTCGATGGCAAGTTCGATATCCATGCTGCCCTTGACCTTGCGCCGTCCCATGGCGTCTGTGTATTCCTTGGCAGGTTTGGTCACGACCTTGTAGCCATTGTAATCCAGCCAGTCGATCAACGGCCGGATGGGCGAATATTCGGCATCGTCGAGCAATGCTGTGTAGTAGATTGCCCGGATAAGGCGCGAGCGTTTCCTGAAGAAGCCAATCAGCCGCTTGTAGTCGATATCGAAACCGAGCGCTTTTGATGTTGCGTAGAGGTTGGCGCCATCGATAAACAGAGCGACACGCTCATCTTCATAAAAGTGCATGCTGAAATCTCCCGATACAAATATGGCTCGCAGTCATAACGATTCGCCAGATGCCACTCAAGGCGCAACATGATTATTGTTGGTCTGGGTGCGAATGTCAGTGGACCCTGGGGAAGTCCGCGCGAAACGGTGTCTCGTGCCCTTGAAGAATTGAACCGCAACGGCACGAAGTTGCTGCGTTCCTCGCGGCTGCTCGCGACTGCGCCCTTCGGCAGGCCCAATCAGCCGCCCTTCATCAATGCCGTTGCCGAATTGTCGAGCCACCTTCCGCCGGAGGCCCTCATGCGGCGGCTTCATGCCATTGAATATGCGGCGGGCCGCCGCCGCGGCATCAGATGGGGTCCACGAACCCTGGATCTGGATCTCCTCGATTATCATGGCCTGATCCGCCGTCCGGCATATCCTTTGTTCGGTGGCAAGCGGCCTCTGCTGCTACCTCATCCGGGCATCAGGGAAAGGTTATTCGTGCTGAAGCCTCTCGCCGAAATTGCCCCTGAATGGCGCCATCCTGAAAGCCGGATTAAGGCGGCGGAAATGGTGCGCAAGCTGACAGGCGTGCACGGCGGCAACGAGATTTAATCGCCGATTAACCGCTTTGCTTCACTTTTAGGGAGTGTGGTTGGTAACCTTTTCCGTTTCAGGTGAGTAATGCGTAAGCGTGTAGTGCTGGTGGCTACCTTGGTCATGGGCTGGGCCGTATCGGCAGGCCATGCCGAGAAAATCAAGTTTTCTCCCGACACATTCCAGATTTACGGCGGATTGGGCAACTCCGGTGCCGATTCGTCGCCGCAGGTCTATCGCGATGTCAGGCGCCGGACCGTGGATTTCAGGAGCGGTCTTGAACCTGGTTCGATCATTGTCCGCACGCACGAGCGCAAACTTTACTACGTGCTCAACGATTCACAGGCCATTCAGTATCCGGTCGGAGTCGGCCGCGAGGGATTCGAATGGTCTGGCCGAAACCATATCACCCGCAAGGCTTCATGGCCCGACTGGCGCCCGCCAAAAGTGATGATTGCACGCGAGGCTGCTCGAGGTCGCAACATCCCCGAATTCATGCCGGGTGGTCCAAAAAATCCATTGGGAGCGCGGGCGCTTTACATTGGTGATACGGAGTTTCGTATCCACGGAACATCGCAGCCCTGGAGTATTGGACGCGCCATGTCGAGCGGCTGCATCCGCATGATGAATGACCAGGTGATCGATCTCTATAACCGCGTCAGTATCGGGGCCACTGTTGTGGTCGAATGAGCCAAAACAAAAAAGCAAGGCTTTGGGCCTTGCTTTCTTGTAAGTTGCTTCGACGTTTCCTGAGCCATCTGCGCCTTCGCAGCAGCCGCGCCAGCCACATCGGATTAATCCGCGGCGCGCCGGAAACTCCTCCCCAGACTTAGGCTGCTATTGCTGCACTCCGTAGAGGCTGCACTTGCCAACACCATTGTCTGTTGTTGCTCTTTGACACAACCGTAACAGATCATCGCAGCATGTCACCTAAATTCTGACGCATTCTCACTGATTTCCCCGGCAATCCGCTCGCCAGAACACCTGCCTTGTGTTCCAGCGCGATTCGCCTCAAAAGACGCCAATCCATCGCTTCCGGAATCCGTTCATGCGCCTCTCTCAGTATTTCATGCCCATCCTCCGCGACGATCCCAAGGAAGCGGAAATCATTTCGCACAAGCTGATGTTGCGCACCGGCATGATCCGCCAGGAGGCGGCTGGCAGTTATTCGTGGCTGCCCACCGGGTTTCGCGTTCTGAAAAAAATCGAACAGATTGTTCGCGAAGAACAGAACAGGGCAGGGGCAATCGAAGTCCTTATGCCGACGATCCAGCCAGCGGACCTTTGGCGCCGGTCAGGCCGTTATGACGCGTACGGCAAGGAAATGCTCCGTATCAAGGACCGCCATGATCGCGACATGCTTTTTGGTCCGACCAACGAGGAAATGATAACCGACATATTCCGCCAGGGCGCCCAGAGCTACAAGGACGTTCCGCGCAACCTCTATCACATCCAGTGGAAGTTCCGCGACGAGGTGCGTCCCCGCTTTGGCGTGATGCGCGGCCGCGAATTCCTCATGAAGGACGCCTATTCCTTCGATATCAGCCGTGAGGCTGGCCAACACTCATATAACAAGATGTTCGTGAGTTATCTTCGCACATTCGCCAGACTGGGCCTCAAGGCGGTGCCGATGCGCGCCGAAACCGGACCAATTGGCGGCGAGGACAGCCACGAATTCCTCATTCTCGCGGAGACCGGTGAAAGCGAAGTTTTCTTTGATCGCGATTTTTACGACATGGACTGGACCGCCTTTGACATCGATTATGATGATGTTGCCGCGGTCACCAAGGTCGTTGAGGATTTCACCTCAAAGTACGCTGCTACCGAAGAAAAACACGACCCCGCGGAGTTCGAAAAGCGGGTGCCCGAAGGCCGCCGGCTCACCGGCCGTGGCATCGAGGTCGGCCACATATTCTTCTTCGGCGACAAGTATGCGGCACCTCTTGAATGTGAAGTGCAAGGCCCCGATGGCAAGAAGATTACGCTGCTGTCGGGTTCTTACGGGATTGGTGTTTCCCGGCTTGTTGGTGCCATCATCGAGGCAAGCCATGACGCCGCCGGAATTATTTGGCCGGAGCCCGTCGCGCCATTTGATCTCGGCCTGATCAACCTCAAGGTTGGCGATGCGGATACCGACCAGGCCTGCCACAAGATCTACAAGGCGCTTGGTGCCAAGGGGATCGATGTCCTCTATGACGACCGCGACGACCGGCCGGGCGCGAAGTTCGCATCCATGGACCTGATCGGCCTGCCCTGGCAGGTCATCATCGGCCCGCGCGGCCTCAAGGATGGCATCGCGGAGGTCAAGAACCGCGGGACCGGCGAACGTGAAAACGTGTCCCTCGACAAGATCGTGGATCGTTTTTCCGCCTGATGAGCAGCACCGTCTCCGACACAAAGCCCTTTGCCGCCTATGAGTGGATGTTTGCGCTCCGTTATCTCCGGGCGCGGCGCAAGGAAGGGTTTATCTCGGTCATTTCCGGCTTCTCGTTCCTCGGAATCATGCTGGGCGTCGCCACGTTGATCGTCGTGATGGCCGTGCTGAACGGCTTTCGCAATGAGCTTCTCGACAAGATTTTGGGTTTCAATGGCCACGCCATGATCACCATGGTGGATGGAAGTCCGATCAAGGATTTTGACGCGATGTCAAAGCGCCTGGTGGCAGTCAATGGCGTCAAGGGCATCATGCCATTCGTCGAAGGGCAGGCACTGGCGTCCAGCACCCGCAACAATACCGGCGCCTTGGTCCGCGGCATTCATGAAACCGACCTCTTGAAGATGCGGGCCATCAACAATGCCGAATTGCGCACCGCCTTGCATGGCGAGTCCGGCGTGCAGGATGAAAAGGCTTCCCTTGAGGGATTTGAAGCCTCGGGCGGCGTCGCCATCGGCTCGCGCCTCGCAAAAAAGCATCAACTGGGGCTCGGCAGCAACATCACCATTGTATCGCCCAACGGCCCCGAGACCATCATGGGCAATGCGCCTCGTATTCGCGACTATCCCGTGGTCGCGGTCTTTACCATCGGCATGTCGGAATATGACGAGGGCATCATCTATATGCCGCTCGCTGAAGCCCAGGATTACTTCGTGGTGGAAGATGGCGTTAGCGCCATCGAAGTTACCGTCGACGACCCCGACAACATCTCGAATAGTGTCACTGGTCTTGCTGCCGCAGCGGGTTCCGATACGGAAATCACCACCTGGAAGCAGCGCAACCAGGCATTTTTCAATGCCCTCGCGGTCGAGCGCAACGTCATGTTTCTGGTGCTCACCATGATCATCCTGGTCGCCGCACTGAACATCATTTCTGGCCTCATCATGCTGGTAAAGGACAAGGGCCGCGCAATTGCCATCATGCGCACGATGGGCGCCACCCGGGGCTCGATCCAGCGCATCTTTTTCTTGACCGGAGCGGCAATCGGGGTGGCTGGAACAATTGCGGGTTTCATATTGGGCCTGCTCATTTGCCTGAATGTCGAATCGATCCGAAAATTCATCCAGTGGCTATCGGGCGTCGATCCTTTCAATTCCGAACTCTATTACCTATCCCAGCTTCCGGCAGACATCGACTCGGGCCAGACCATGTGGATCGTCCTGATGTCGTTGGGCCTTTCGTTTCTGGCGACACTTTACCCCTCCTGGCGGGCGGCCAGCCTCGATCCGGTTGAGGCCTTGCGCTACGAATGACCACGGTCCTCAAACCGGCATTGGAGCTTCGCGGCGTAGCCAGGACCTATGCTGAAGGGGCAGGGCGCCTGGACGTATTTCAGGGTGTTGACCTGACTGTGAGCCCCGGAGAAATCGTCGCGCTGGTAGGTCCTTCAGGTGCTGGTAAATCGTCGTTGCTGCATATCGCGGGCCTGCTTGAGGCGCCGACCGCAGGCAGCGTGCTGATAGCAGGCCAGGACTGCTCCAAACTCGATGATGCTGCGCGCACCCGCATCCGGCGCTTCGGCATCGGGTTCGTCTACCAGTTTCATCATCTCCTGCCGGAGTTTTCCGCCCTCGAAAATGTCATGGTGCCACAATTGATCGCCGGTACAGAAAAGGCCGCCGCCAGGAAACGGGCCGACGCATTGCTGACGCGCCTGGGCCTGCAATCCCGGCTCCAGCACCGTCCCGGTCAATTGTCCGGCGGCGAGCAGCAGCGCGTCGCTATTGCCCGTGCCCTTGCCAACCATCCTTTGCTATTGTTGGCGGACGAACCGACCGGAAATCTTGATCCGCGCACTGCGGAACTTGTACACGAAGAGTTTGTGAGGCTTATTCGCGAGGAGGGGCTGGGAGCCCTGATCGCAACGCACAACATTGATCTCGCGCGGCGTATGACGCGCGTGGTCAGGGTCGAGAGCGGCACGCTAATTGAGGAATGACACGATGAAAGCCGTTTTCGCAGCCGCACAACTCGCTCACGCCCCGACCCGCTTCCTGTCCCTGGGAAACATTGTCGACTACCCCGACAAACCAGACCGGGCCCGGCGTCTGCTTGATGGCGCTAGGCAGGCTGATGCCCAAATTTACGCTGCCCGCACCTATGAAATGGACGTGCTTGAGCGCTGCCATGCGCAAGAGTATCTGCAATTCCTGGAAGCTGCTTTCGATGAATGGTCTCAACTTGAGGGTGCTGGCCCTGAAGTCATGCCGAGCCTGCGCCCATTGGTGACACCCACCCGAGCCCCCCGTCACATCGTGGGCCGCGCCGGGCTCTATATGATGGATTTCTCCTGCCCGATCACCGCGACGACCTGGAAGGCAGCCAAGGCATCCGCCTTTACCGCACTGACCGCAGCTGACCTGGTGCTCAAGGGAGATCGTGTCGCCTATGCCCTGTGCCGCCCGCCGGGACACCACGCCTATGCGGATATGGCTGGCGGTTTCTCGTACCTGAACAATGCCGCTCTGGCGGCCGAGCAACTCCGCACCGTGCATGACCGCGTCGCCATCCTCGACATCGATTGCCACCACGGCAACGGTACGCAATCGATTTTCTATGAGCGGAGCGACGTCCTCACCATATCGATCCATGCCAATCCGCTGAATTTCTACCCCTACTACTGGGGATATCCGCGTGAAAAGGGTGCAGCCGAAGGTATGGGCTTCAATCACAACATGCCGCTTGCCGTGGGCGCGGGAAACAACGCCTGGATGGAAGCGCTGGATGAAGCCCTTGGCAAGGTGCGCGATTTTGCTCCGGGGGCATTGGTTGTCCCGGTCGGCTTCGATGCGCACGAGTCGGACCCACTGAAGGGCGGCTCCGTGACCACCGAGGCTTATGGCGACATGGCGGCCCGGATTGCCGCCCTCGAACTGCCCACCGTTCTGGTCCAGGAGGGAGGCTACGGAAGCGATGATCTGGCGGCCAATCTCGCCAGTTTCCTCAAGGGCTTTGAGCGCGCTCCGGCCGACAAGGAATCTGAAGCCGAAGCCGTGTGATGTTCATCCATCTTCGAACCCACTCCGCTTATTCGCTCTCCGAAGGAGCGCTTCCGATCAAGCAAATGGCTATCCTTGCCAAAGAGGCGGGAATGCCGGCCCTTGGGATTGCCGATTCGGGCAACCTCTTTGGTGCGTTGGAGTTTTCTGAAGCGCTGGCGGAAAAAGGCATCCAACCGATCATTGGTCTGGCTCTCAAGGTCGATTTCAATCCAGCACCTCCCCTCAACGCTCCGCGGGCGCATGGTGCGATCCAGAAGCACACTTCGCTGGTGTTTCTTGCCAAGGACGAGTCCGGCTACCGCAATCTGATGAAACTCTCCAGCCGGGCATTTCTGGACGTTCCGGACACCGCTGAGCCTCATATCGCTTCCGTCTATCTGGAGGCCCACGCAGAGGGGTTGATCTGCCTTACAGGTGGTCCCTTTGGCCCCCTAAACGACGCCATTGTCCAGGGCCAATCCAACCTGGCACGCGAGCGCCTGCTGCATCTCAAACAGCTCTTCGGCGATCGGCTTTACGTCGAATTGCAGCGCCACGAAACGGCCGAGGAACGTGCCGCCGAGCCGGCTCTGCTCGATCTTGCCTATGAACTCGAAGTACCGCTCGTTGCCACCAATGAGCCTTACTTTGCCAAGCCTGACGACTACATAGCCCATGACGCACTGATCTGCATTGCCGAGGGAGAGGTCGTTGCCGCGGAGGATCGCCGCCGCCTCACGCCGGAACATTATTTCAAGTCTCAGCAGGAAATGTCGGCACTGTTCGCCGATTTGCCTGAGGCCATCGAAAACACCGTCGAGATCGCCCGCCGCTGCGCCTTCCAGGTCAAGGGGCAAAAACCAATTTTGCCGCGATTTGCGGAGGGTGATGAAGGTCTCGAACTCCGCAACCAGGCGATGGAAGGGCTGGCCCAGCGCCTCGCTTCTCGCGGCCTTGCGCCAGGTTTTGCTGAACAGGATTATCGCGAGCGCCTGGAGTTTGAACTCGGCGTCATCATCAAGATGAACTATCCGGGCTACTTCCTCATCGTCGCGGACTTCATCAAATGGGCCAAGGCCCAACAGATTCCGGTCGGTCCTGGCCGCGGCTCTGGTGCCGGCTCCTTGGTTGCCTATGCGCTGACCATTACCGATCTGGATCCCTTGCGCTTCAATTTGCTCTTCGAGCGTTTCCTCAACCCTGATCGCGTGTCGATGCCTGACTTCGATATCGATTTCTGTCAGGATCGCCGCGACGAAGTGATCGATTATGTCCAGAGCCGCTATGGCCGCGATCACGTTGCCCAGATCATCACCTTTGGAAAGCTCCAGGCCCGCGCCGTTTGCCGCGATGTCGGACGCGTGCTCCAGATGCCCTATGGACAGGTCGACCGGTTGTCGAAATTGATCCCGATGAACCCGGCCAATCCGGTCACCTTGCGCCAGGCCATCGAGGGCGAACCGCGCCTGCAGGAGGAGCGCGACCGCGATCCCGCCGTAAAGACGATGCTGGAAATCGGCCTCAAGCTCGAAGGCCTCTACCGCCACGCCTCGACCCATGCCGCCGGTATCGTCATCGGCGACCGTCCGCTCGAAGAACTGGTGCCTCTCTACCGCGATCCGCGTTCGCCGATCCCGGCCACCCAATTCAACATGAAGTACGTCGAAAAGGCGGGCTTGGTGAAGTTCGACTTCCTCGGCCTAAAGACGCTAACCGTGATCGACAAGGCGCAAAAGCTCATCCGCGTTCGCGAGCCGGATTTCGATGTCGGCCAGGTTCCGCTCGACGACAAGAAGACCTACGAAATGCTGTCCCAGGGCGACACCGTCGGCGTGTTTCAGCTGGAAAGTGCGGGCATGCGTGATGCGGTCAAGCAGATGCATGCCGACCGTTTCGAAGATCTGATTGCCTTGGTTGCGCTGTATCGGCCGGGTCCGATGGCCAATATTCCCGTCTATTGTGCAAGAAAGCTTGGCCGCGAAGTGGTAGAGTATATCCACCCCAGGACCGAGCCGATCCTCAAGGAGACATTCGGCGTTATCACTTATCAGGAGCAGGTGCAGCAGATCGCCCGTGATCTTGCCGGATACACCTTGGCCGAAGCCGACCTTCTCCGCCGCGCCATGGGCAAGAAAATAAAATCCGAAATGGACGCCCAGCGCGAGCGCTTCCTGACCGGTGCGATGGAGCGCGGTGTTGAATCACGGACGGCAATCCAGATCTTCGAGGCTTGTGCCAAGTTTGCGGAATATGGCTTCAATAAATCGCACTCCGCACCTTATGCCTATATCAGCTATCAGACGGCCTATCTGAAAGCCAATTATCCGGTTGAGTTCCTCGCTGCATCGATGACGCTCGATCTCGGTAACACCGACAAGCTCCAGGTCTTCCGTGGCGAGGCGCAGCGCCTCAATGTCAAGGTGGACCCGCCGTCGATCAACGCCAGCGGCGTCGACTTTCTGGTGCGTGAAGGCCGCATTCTCTATTCCCTTGCCGCCTTGAAGAATGTTGGTTCCGGTGCAGTTCATCACCTAGTCAACATGCGCGCAGAGCGGGGCAACTTCACCGCGATGGGTGATTTCGCCCGCCGCATCGATGCCCACATCATCAACAAGCGCGCCATGGAAAGTCTTGCCAAGGCGGGCGCCTTCGACGAACTGCACGAAAATCGCGCGCAGGTACTGGGGGGTGTCGAGACCATTCTCGCCATGGCAAACCGCACCACCGCTGAACAGGAAGCGGGCCAGAACGATCTTTTCGGAGCTTCAACCGGGGACGCAGAAAACGTCATCCTGCCATATCGCGAACCTTGGCTTCCAATGGAGCGCCTGGCCAATGAGCTTGAAGCCGTCGGCTTTTATCTTTCGGGCCATCCGCTCGATGACTATATGAAGCCATTGTCCAGGATCGGCATCGAAACCTGGTCGGCATTCCGCAACAAGGCGCTGACCAAGGGCGCCAGCGCCGCCAAGCTTGCCGCCACCGTGACCCACAAGCAGGAACGCCGCTCAAAATCAGGCAACAAATTCGCATTTGTCGGCTTTTCCGATCCGACCGGCCAATTCGAGGCCATTTGTTTTTCCGATACGCTCGCGACCTGCCGCGATCTCCTGGAACCTGGCAAGGCGTTGATCGTACGTGTCGAAGCCGACGTCGATGGCGAGGAGGTGAAGCTCAGGCTTCAAAGCGTCGAAGTTCTCGACAAGGCTGCGGCAACGATGGTTTCCGGGCTGACGATCTTCTTGCGCGATACAAAGCCGCTTGATTCAATCGCCCAGCGGCTCGCCAACGGTGGCCGCGCGCCCGTCCGTCTCATCCTGCAAACCGGGGAGGGCAGGGAGTTTGAAATTGCGCTTGGCAACAAGTTCACCGTCACCCCGCAAATCAAGGGAGCCATAAAGGCGATCCCCGGGGTGCTTGAAGTGCAGGACCTGTAGTTGCCCTCTATCCGCGGCATGGAGCCCATGCGCTTTGCCGCTTGCCATGGGGTTCCCCGCCCGCTATTCCCCCGCGCGGGTTTAATCGAGGGTTTCAGCACATGCGCGTTTATTATGACCGGGATGCCGACGTCAATCTGATCAAGGGCAAGAAGGTCGTCATCGTCGGATATGGCAGCCAGGGCCGCGCCCATGCGCTGAACCTGAAGGACTCGGGCGCCAAGAACATCGCCATCGCGCTGAAGACCGGCTCTGCCACCGCAAAAAAGGTGGAAGCTGATGGTCTCAAGGTCATGTCTGTCGCTGAGGCTGCCAAATGGGCCGATCTGATGATGATGGCCACTCCGGACGAACTCCAGGCCGACATTTATCGCGACGAAATTGCCCCGAATATCCGCGACGGTGCGGCTGTTGCTTTCGCCCACGGGCTCAACGTGCATTTCAACCTGATCGAACCGAAGAAGACTCTCGACGTCATCATGATCGCCCCCAAGGGACCTGGCCACACCGTGCGCGGCGAGTACCAGAAGGGCGGCGGCGTGCCCTGTCTTATCGCCATCCATCAGGATGCATCGGGCAATGCCCATGATCTTGCACTGTCATATGCCTCGGGCGTTGGTGGCGGCCGCTCCGGCGTCATCGAGACCAGTTTTAAGGAAGAATGCGAAACTGATCTGTTCGGCGAACAGGTCGTACTCTGCGGCGGCCTCGTGGAGCTGATCCGCGCCGGATACGAAACTCTGGTCGAAGCAGGCTATGCCCCCGAGATGGCCTATTTCGAATGCCTGCACGAAGTGAAGCTGATCGTCGACCTGATCTACGAAGGCGGCATCGCCAACATGAATTATTCGATCTCCAACACCGCCGAGTGGGGTGAGTATGTCACCGGCCCCCGCATCATCACCGAGGACACCAAGAAGGAGATGAAGCGCGTTCTGAAGGACATACAGACCGGAAAGTTCACCTCCGAATGGATGCAGGAATACCGCGCCGGCGCCGCCCGCTTCAAGGCCATCCGCCGCAACAACGATGCTCACAACATCGAAGAAGTTGGCGCCAAACTCCGCGAAATGATGCCCTGGATCGGCAAGAACAAGCTGGTGGACAAGGCTAGGAATTGAACTGGACGGCTCTACAAAGTAGTGAGCTGCTGGAAAAGCGAATACCTTTCAGCGAGATTTTTTTCTTGGTATTGTCACACCAACTCCACCCTTAACTCCCGCCCGACAATTTTCGCTGCGCGCTGCAATGTTTCCAGCGTCACGTTGCCAGCCTTCGGATCGAGGATGCGGTCGATCTGCGTTCGGCTCGTGTCCATCATTTCCGCTAGCCGCTTCTTGGAAATGTTCTGCTTTTTCATCGCCTGTTGCAACTGCCAGGCGATCGCTTCTTTGACGACGATGGCCTTAAGTTCTTCGTGCAGACCGTCCTCAATCAGAAACGAGTCGAGCGTCGGCCCCCGGTGTTTGCTCTTCTTCACTTCAGAACCTCCTTCATCCGTTTCTCTGCAAGTTTCAAATCCTGTGCCGGTGTTTTCTGGGTTTTCTTGATGAACCCGTGCAGCACGAAGATTTCTTCTGCATTCAGACAAAATAAAAGCCGCGCAATCCTTCCGCCGCGCAGGGAACTTCTCGCTTCCCACAAGCCGCCGCCAAGACTGCGGCACAGCGGCATGCCGATGGGCCAGTTCTCTTGCACCCTGAGCAGGTCGAGGCCGATCTCACGGCGATCCTCCCGGCCCATGCCACGCAACCATTCGAGCACCGGCACCG